>CALMZO010000227.1 GCA_937870825.1 uncultured Chloroflexota bacterium
TATGTCGCATTCATGGCGCGCGGGCGGCTTGTTTATTTTGGACCGCCGCGCGAAGCATTGAAATTCTTTAGCAAGAATGATTTTGCAGACATTTATTCCGAATTGGCAAAACCGAGCGACCCGCAATTCCGCAACGACCCGGAAGGCGCCGCACGCGCATGGGAACAAAAATTACAGGGAGACCCGCAGCTTGTCAAAAACATTCCGCCCGCGCTGCCCGCTGCGGCGCAATTGCTTGCGCCGCGTCCCAAACCTTCATTGCTCCAACAGTTGTGGATTTTGACGCGACGACAACTGGATATGCTTGCGCGCGATTGGCTGACCTTGGGAATTTTGCTGCTGGTGCTGCCGCTGATTGCAATTTTGATTTTGATGATTGTCGAAGCACCCGTGCTGGTGGGATTAGACCTTGACGCGATTCGAGAACAGTTTCTCGACAAGGGCGAACCCTACACGCCGGTCTGGGACGCGCAAAAAGTCGCGTTCATTATGGCGCTTGCCGCTGTGCTGCTCGGCATCTTTGCCGCCGCCTACGAAGTGATACGCGAGCAGCATATTTTCAAACGTGAACGGATGGTCAATTTGGATATTGTGCCGTATCTGCTCTCCAAATTGCTAGTGCTGACCTTTTTCGGTCTCGTTCAAGCCGCGCTCTTTTTGTTCATCATTGACAACGGCATTCCGTTTCTGGACAGCGGCATTATGTTCCCGCCCGACGCCGGATTTCCAATTTGGCTCGGCATCTATGTAACGCTCGTTCTCGGCATCGTCGCGAGCATCGCTCTCGGGCTCTTGATTTCTGCATTGGCAAGTTCAGAAACGATGGTGGTCTACATCATCTTGTTCGTCTTGTTTTTTCAAATCATGTTCTCAGGTGTGATTTTCGACTTGAAGGGCGGCGCGCAAGGATTGGCAAAGTTGACGCTGACCCATTGGGCGGTGGATGCGCTTGGCACGGCGGCGCAGTTTCCAAAATTACATTTTGAAAAAAACGAGCTGCCTCATCAAGCGTTAGAGAATTGCGCGGTTGGCGTCGAGCCGGGTGACCCGCCCGAGTGCACCAAATTGCAACTCCTCCCCATCGCGTACGGCGAGAAAGGCGATGCTGGACATTTGTTTGGGATTTGGACAATGCTGCTTGGCTTTGGTGGTCTGTTTCTTGGGCTGACGATTCTCGTTCAAAAACTCAAGGACGAACCAAAGGTGAACGAAAGAGTACGGCTAAAACTGCAGCCCCACATACAGCCGGTTCATTCATTTTGGCTCAAAATTCGCGGCGCGTTGCCAATGCGCGCGCCATAGCATGAAATTCAGAGGTTCACCATGACAACACCTTGTCCTCGCTGCGGCACGGTCAATCAACCGAACGCGCGTTTTTGTAAGAGCTGCGGCTTGACGCTGGCATCTATCACCGACCCCATCACCGGACCGCCACTAGCGGCGCAGACCCCACCTGCCTCGTCCGCCCCGCCCACACAACCTGCCGCGCCAACTCAGCCCACGGTGCGCTGTCCGAACTGCGGCACAATGAATCGAAGCGGCGCGCGGTTCTGCAGTCATTGTCGTTCGTCGCTAACGCAGCCCGCCGCATCGCCGCGACCTGCCGCGCCGCCGATTGTGAATCCTCCGCCTCCTGTTGCGCCACCACCAGCTGTCCCGCCGCCTTTGATGGGCGGAAATCAAACGATGCAGCTGCCTGCCACCCGCCCGCGTGGGACAGGATTCCGCTGGTTCGCCATCGTTCCACCGATTCTGTTGGGATTGCTCGCGCTCGGTTTGTGCGGCGGTCTCTTTGGTGTGTACCAGTACGAAAGCGGTCTGCCGACGCCAACGCTGATAACAATACTCCCAACGGATACGCCCGAACCGCCGGCTACGCAGGAACCAACTGAGACTCCGGAACCGCCGACATTGACCCCGACCATTCCACCGTCGCCAACGCTAGCCCCAACCGCACCGCCAACGCCCATTCCGCCGCCTGACCCTCCATTCCCCATTGTCGCGATGGATTTTCGCGCGGATGGGCTCTTTGGATTCAAAACGACCGTCGGCGACCCGACGCTGAATACGGATAACGACAAGCCCTTGACCTATCGCAAAGAGGAAACTAACAATCCGGCAGACGGGCGCACCAACAGCATTCGCGTATGGGTGGACGGCGCGACGCCCAATTTTGGCAGCGCGGAAGGTACATGGACGCAACCACCTGGACCGAATGCCGAGCGCGCAGGCATGGAAGCCGCATGGCAATATCAACAAATCGTGTTCACCGAAAAAGTCGGCGTCGTGGTCAATCCAACCAACAACCGGCTTGGACTGTATCGCATCGAATTCACCGCCGAAAATGTGGATGGCGCGCCGCATGACGTTGGGTTGCGTTTGATGATGGATACGCTCATTGGCGATAACGACGGTGTGCCGTTCGTGTTGCCGGGACAAACAGGGGTGATAACGAGCCCGCTCGATTTGCGCGGCGGCGATGTGCCTGCGTCTTTTACCGTCTTTGAACCGCGCGACCCCAATTATCCGAACATTCAAGATACGGATGTGATTGTGCAATTTACCCTCGGCAGTGAAGACGCGACGCGTCCTGACCGTCTCTTACTGTCTTCATGGTGCCGCGCAGATTGGGCGTGGGACTATTTCGACCAAGTGGGCGGACTCGGGGCAGATTTTTTCCAGTGCCAGCGCAAAGGCAATCATGACAAGAAACTCGACAGTGCCGTAGGAGTGTTTTGGGACGCGAAGCCGCTTGCGCCGGGCGAAACTCGCAGCTGGGTGATGTATTACGGATTGGGAGAATATGCGCGCCCGGTTCCCGGAAGTGATTTACGTCTGGACACCATCAAGCCGCAGTACAACACGGGCGAGCAATTCTACGTGACCGCTTTGATTCAAAATCCCAAGGACGGACAATCCGTGCGTCTCGACGCGCCGTCGGAATTTGAATTCATGGAAGGCACTCCCGAGCAGCAAATCACCCAAGTGGGTTTGTCTTTTACCCAAGTGTCTTGGCGTTTGCGCGCGAATCAAGAGATTACCGACGCAACGCTCATAGTGACGCTCTTACCGGGCAACACACCACCGCAAACGCTCACCACGACGGTCAAAAATCTGCCGACGCGCACGCCAACAAATACGCGCGTGCCTACGCTTACACGCATTCCCACGAATACACGTACGCCAACAATTTCACCGACGCCATGCGCGACGACGGTGACGCAGCCAAGGTGTCCATAGCACAAACCGTAATGGAGGCAAGATGAACCGAATCGTCAAAATTCTCTTTAGCGCGTTGCTCGGCGGTTGGGCAGGTCTCGCCGCCTGGGCGCTTCTCGATGTCCTTATTGGACGCGCGCGACTGGAATCGCTCTTGGGCGGCGGAATCGGCACGGCAATTTATGTTTCCGCCGCTATCACAGGCGCGCTTGTCGGACTGCTCGCGGGCATGTTGATTACGGGACTCGAAAAATGGAACAATTCTGCCAAACTCGTTCCAACGCTGCTTGGCGTGGTAATCGGAATTGGCGCGGGGCTGCTCGGCGGACTGATTGGGCTCCTCCTCGCCGAAGTCCTTTTTCAAAATTTGCGCTTGCAGGGCGAGCTCGCTCAAGTATCGCGGGTGGTAGGTTGGGCGCTCTTTGGGCTAGGTGTAGGTGTTGCGCCGGGCATCGCGACCTGGTCCGCGCGCAAAACGGCGGCGAGCAGCGTTGGCGGATTCATCGGCGGCATCTTGGGTGGACTTGCGCTCGTTGCGCTTACGACGCTGATTGATTTTTCGTTGACGGGACGCGCGGTTGGGTTTGTCGTGTTGGGAACATTCGTCGGTCTGTTTATCGCGTTGGCGCAAGAAATCGTCAAGCAAGCGGAATTGAAAATCATTTCGGGCGGACGTTTTGAAGGACGCGAGTTTATGATTGACAAACCGCGTATTACCATCGGGAGCAGTGGGCGCAACGATTGGGTGATTGCCAACGACCCGCACTTACAGTCCGAACACATCGAAATCCGACAAGAGGGCGGCAAATTCATTTTGCGCGCGCTGAATCCCAACGCCGCGACTGCAGTGAACAATCAACGGGTGATGACACAGCCCTTGAACAACGGCGATAGGATTCAAATTGGTTCGACGTTGCTGAGGATAACGATGAGATAAAGAGGAAGCAGGAGAGATGAAGGATGACATGGTGAACAGGTAAAGAGGTGAAACCAAATGCAAATTTGTGAGTATTGCCATCATTCAAATCGTGATCAAGCATGCCAGTGTGCGCGCAGCGATGTTGATTTTGTGAAGTCTGATAAATAGTTCATCTACCATTCTGGCTGATCACCGAGAGTAAATAGTTCAGATTCATAACACGAGAGGATATATGTCAATACCTTGTCCACGTTGCGGGACGGTCAATCAACCAAATGCGCGTTTTTGTAAGAGTTGCGGTTTGACGCTTGACTCTGTCCTTGAGCGCGACACCTCTCGTAGGGGCAAAGAGTCATTATCGTCAGAGAAACTACTCCCCAAAAATGCAATTACTTGTCCCAACTGCGGTACACAAAATCGCATCACAGCGCGATTTTGCAGTAACTGTCGCGCGTCTCTGAACCGACTGCCGGCGCCACCGGCGAGCAATCCTCCCCCTCCCCTTGTTGTTCCAACAGTAGTGCCGGGAGAACCGCTTGTAGATGTAAAGGAAACAGTACCAATACCTACCACACAACCGAGAGCCATAGGGTTTCGGTGGTACGGCATCATGCCCTTTATCATACTGGGTCTCATGCTTGTTCTGATTACGATAATCATATTATTACTCGGGTGGGGTATTCTAACGCTTGTCCCTGGGCTTCAGCTCGGAACATGGGCAATTGTACCACTCATCGTGCCTGTTATCATCATGACTCTCTGGTTACTTAGCCTTAGGCATCAATCTGCTTATATGGAATCACAGCCAAGCATGGCACAACGACCGACGATGGATGAGCCAATGTTTCGTTCCTATCAACCTACAGTGCCAAAATCAATTTCTTTGCACGCATTAGCGCGGGTTGAGCTAGGCAACGACAACAATTCGGCATTTGTCGGGCATACATATTTGATTCAGGCGGGTGTAGGACGCACTGCCCCACGTGAATTCGAAGCCCAGTCATTTTCTCTGTCATATCCCAAGCCTCCTGAACAATTAGAGTTTGATATTGTTGTCCACGCAAGCAATAACCTCTTGCTTCAAACCGATTGGCATGGGAATCTAACGTTCAATCCGCTGAACCCAAAGCCGCAGTTGCTTGAATTTAAATTCACTCCGCAAGAGCAGGGATATGGTTCCATTATCGTAGATTTTTATCTTGCGCGGCGTTGGCTCAAGAGCTTTCGCTTTGAGCTGTATGTGTTTCAAGAATTTGAAGTTGCTACAGCATGAGGAGTATATGCGTCTCGAACAGCAGCAAGCATTGCCAGTGAATCATGGTTTTCCTGTGAATATACAACTGCGTATCCAAGCAGACTCACGGGGATATATCGCTTATGTTCAACCGAATTGGGGAACTTGGTATCGAATTCGTGTTGGTCTGACGCACAACGATGTTGAAGAGCTGAATACAGAACTTCAATCTACGCTTGAAGAAGCATCAAGCGCGTTTGATTCAGAAGCCATAGAGGAAGAAGACCGAAAAGAAGCCTTGAACGTACTGGCGCGCAAAGGCAATTTTGCCTTCAAGCACATTTTTGCAGAAGGAACTCCACGCGACACAATTTCCAAAGCATTGAGTTCGGGAGGCACGATCCAAATCGCAGCAGAAGAATTTATATTACCATGGGAATTACTTTATAACGGAGCTCTTGGCAATGAGCTTGACGGCAATCAATTTTGGGGAATGCAGCATGTCATTTCACGCGCAATCATTCAAGACGCGCGTCCTGCCGATTTTGTATCACCTCAAATTCAGTGTTCATGTCCCCACGTTGGATTGATTTCGTGCGGCGAGTTGCGTCATGTCCAACAAGAAGAAGTTCCGTTGTTGCAACAACTCGAAGTGGAGAAAAAGATTCTTCTAACTCGTCTTCGCGCTCTCGACCCTGAAAGTTTTGACCAAGAGCTTACTGCATTTGATCAGTTTCTGCGCCAAGAATTCCAGATCACACACTTGGCGTGTCATGCAATTCAAAAAAAGCCATTGACTCAATCGTATCTCGTTGTGGAACAGGAATTTCCAATTTCTATTCAAGATTTCATCGCCCATGATTTTTGGACAACACACAACCCTGTCGTGATTTTGAATGCATGTCGAACGGGAACGATGAATCCGCTTTACACATCGAATTGGGCTTCGCTGTTATGGTCACGCGGCGCGCGGGGTGTACTTGCAACAGAGTTTCGCGTTCCAGATTGGTTTGCTGCTGCGTTTATTCAGGTCTTTTACGAACACTTTTTAGCAAGCGAAACAATTGGCGCTAGTTTGATGGCAACACGTCGTCACTTCTGGGAAACACAAGGCAACCCACTTGGGCTTACCTACGCACTGTATTCATCACCAATGATTCAAATCATTAAATAGGAGATGGAAATGGAAAATCAAGACAAGATTCTGGTCATTACAGGAGAACCTACAACTCGTAGCGGCAGAATGAGAGAATTGCCAATCGACGAGTTATCCGTGAATGTCAATCTTTTTCTTGAGCAAGTTAACCGCGTTTTGGAAAAGACTCCTGAAAAAATGGGCAAGTTCGAGTTTCTTGAATTTGAAGTATCGGCTCAAGTCACAGCCAAGGGCACACTCGCGATACTTGGAACGGGAGGGGAAATTGGCGCACAGGGTGGATTAAAATTTGTGTTTCGACGCTCCAAAGCAAATTCCCAAACATAAGGAGGCAGTTAAATGTCCCAACGCATCACCCTCGAACGCATTGACCTTCGGACTGCGCTCAAGTTTGGATTTGTTCTCGGTGCGGTCTTGTCGCTGATTCTCGCGCTGTTGTATCTGGTCATCGGCATTGGCGCGGTCAGCATGTTGAGTCCGTATGGCAATCCTTTTGCAACACGCGGCGGCGCGGCGGGCATCGGCGCGCTCGCGGTTTCGCTCATAATTTTTGTTATCTTGGCGTCGCTCTCGTATGCCATTACCGTGTGGCTTATGGCAGTCATTTACAATCTCGTCGCGAAATTTTCAGGCGGCTTGATTTTCTATGTCAGCGGAATCAACGCGGCAAGCGCGCAATTACCGATGCCCGCGCCGATTCCCGCGACTCCTTCGTACAACCCTCTGCCTGCGCCGATGAACATGGCATCGAATCCAATCCCAATGCCATTGGCGCCCATGAACTCCATGCCCGCGCCCTTGGCACAAACTCCTGCTCCCACATTTCAAGCGACAGCGAATGTTCAAGCAAGCCCAATGCTCGTCGGCGTTTCAAATCCAATGCTGCGCGTCGAATTGTCGCGTCCTGTAACGCGCATCGGCAGCGCGAATGGAAATGACCTTATCATTCCTTCGGCGCGTGTCGCGGCGCATCACGCGGAAATTCGCATCGAGAATGGACGCTACATTTTGCATGATGTCAGTAATGGCATGGGCGTCATGGTCAATCAACGCCAAGTGCAAGGTTCCAACATGCTCAAGAACGGGTTTCAAGTCGCGCTCGGTGACACGACGTTTGTGTTTCAACAATAGCGATTCACGTACCGTGGATAGCAGATGGCGAATAGCGAATGTCATACGTCACGTACACAGGCACAATGCCAAATGCACAATGACTAACTCTAACTTCTGACTTTTAACTTCCAACTTCCAACGTCTAACTTCCAACATCTAACTACCAATGCTCTCCTCCGGCACAATTCTTCAAACGCGCTATCAAATCATTCACCACCTCGGCGGTGGTGGGATGAGTGATGTGTATCTTGCGTCTGACCAACGGCTCGGGAATAATCACGTCGTCATCAAAGAAAACAAGAGCAGCGATGCTCAATTGTTTCAACGCGAAGCAAATTTACTGGCATCGCTCAATCATCCAAACTTACCGCGCGTGACTGACCATTTCGTTGAAAAGAACAATATCCAGTATCTCGTGATAGATTATGTTCAAGGACAGAACCTTGCCGAGATTGTTTCGCACAATGGACCCGTGAGTGAGGCGAAGGCGTTGGGATGGATGAAACAAATTTTTGATGCCGTCAAGTATCTCCATTCCAATCGCGTCATCCATCGCGACATCAAGCCGCAAAACATCATCATCACTCGACAATTCAAAGCGGTGTTGGTTGATTTTGGAATTTCTAAAATCATCGGCTCGAGCAACAAGACTCATTCTGCTGCGCATGGCATCGGTTCACCCGGTTACGCGCCGCCCGAACAATACAGCGGCGGCACAGATGAACGCGCCGATGTGTATGCATTGGGTGCAACGCTATACTTTGCATTGACAAGCAACGACCCAATCCCAGCCAATGAGCGGGCGTTCGGAACCCCTCTCATGGCGATTCGGGCAAGTAACCGCAAAGTGAGTATGCATACCGAAGCAACCGTGCTAAAGGCAATGGAGATTCAGGGTGCGCGCCGCTATCAAAACATTGCTGCATTTGAAGATGAATTGTACGCGCGTTCTGCCAGCGCAACCCGTCCCATTGCGACGATACATCAACCTGCGCCGTTTCAATCAGGAGCGCGCACGTTGCAAACGCACAAACGAGAAAGCCCGTTCAAATGGCTCGTCATTGGTTTTGCCACCATGTTTGCCCTTGCGGTGCTCGGCGCAGTCGTTCTCTTTGCTGTTCTGTTCAGTCAAGGTGGCGCGCGATTTTCATCACCCAATGCTGTGTCTCTCCAAATCAGAACCAACACAAGTGAATTATCTGCGACACAAGAACCACGCGCAACGCGTTTGCCCAGCGCGACAAACGTTCCAACGGAAAAACCCACGTTGTCAAAACCGACGCGAGCAGTCCTAACCAACACACCTTTTTACATCGTCGTCACGTCCATACCGACGGCAACGCGGCGAGTCCCGACTGCGACGCGGCGTCCGAACACCGCACCTGCGCCAAGCGCAAGTGGTCACTCGCGAAACAATCCCGCGTCATTGGGACAAACAGTAACGTGGACCAATCAAAAAGGTGACAAACAATTCAACGTCACCGTTCTTGAAGTCCATCGAGGGGAGGAAGCTTGGCGACGCATTCAAGCAGCGAACCGGTTCAACAAGCCATCCCCACCGCGCGCCGAATATATTTTGCTGCGCGTCCGCGCTGAATTCGTAAAGGGTGACCCCATCAAAGAAGTAATTCTCAGCGAATCGAATATGGCAGTTGTGACTTCGGATGGCAGAATCATCGAATCGTTCGAAGGTGAAACCGTTGTGCCGCCTGAGCCGATGTTTCTTACAAAAGTTTTTCCCGGCGCAAGTTTTGATGGATGGGCAGCGTTCACCATTCCGCTTGGTGACCCAACACCTTTGCTTTTATATCGCGGTGATGATTATGCAAGCACGCGAGGTGTTTGGTTTCGATTGTATTGATTGAGCGATTTCAAAATGTTAAATCCCGGTGCCTTTCTCCAAAATCGTTACCAAATCATTGACCATCTCGGCGGTGGTGGGATGGGCGATGTGTACCGCGCGTATGCGCGACATCTTGGCAACAAAATTGTCATCGTCAAAGAAAATCGCGGCGGCGACCCGCAAATGTTTCAACGTGAAGCGCATCTCCTCGCCGCACTGAATCATCCGAATCTGCCGCGCGTCCTCGACCATTTCATCGAAGCGAATGGTTTGCAGTACTTGGTGATGGATTACATCGCGGGACAAAATCTCGAGGATGCAGTCAAGCAGCACGGCGCATTTTTGCAGCACAGCGCGTTGGAACGGGTGAATCAAATTTTTGATGCGGTGAGTTATTTGCATCGTCAAAATCCGCCGTTGATTCATCGCGACATCAAGCCGCAAAACATCATCGTCACGCCGCACGCGCGCGCGATGCTCGTAGATTTTGGAATTGCGAAACAAATGGCAAGCGGACAGCAAACTGCGCCGAGCGTGCGTTTTGGTTCGCCGGGCTATGCGCCGCCCGAACAATACGGCGGTGGCACGGACGCGCGCAGTGATGTGTATTCGCTCGGCGCGACGCTCTATTATTTATTGAGCGCGCAAGACCCCCCTTCGGCAACAGAACGCGCATATGGAAAAAGCATTCCACTGCTCGCGCCGTTGAATCCAACCGTTTCACCGAATGTGGAAACCGCAATTTACAAAGCGATGGAGTTGAACGGCGCGCAGCGCTATTCCAGCGTTTACGAATTTCAACAAACCCTGAATGCTCCAACTATCCTACCTCTCCCGGCAACAAAAAGCGCGCTCAATACATGGAGTTGGGCACTTGCAGGGGCTTGTTTGCTTATCGGGTTTTTGGTGGGCGTCATTCTGGCGGCGAACACAATTTCACCGACGATTGTTCGAGAGACGGTTACAATCCCTCAAACGGTTGTTGCGCGACAAACAGTCCTCGCCAAAGAAACGGTCCTTGTTCCCCAGACCGTTGTGGCATTCAATACAGTAATCGTCCAAAAAACGATTGTCGCGCTCCAGACGGTCATTGTTCCAGAGACGGTAGTTGTGCAAGTGACTGCTGTTCCTACCAGACCCGCTCCAACTAGTCGCCCGACAGCAAGACCCGTCACGGCTGGTTCGTCAGGGGGCGGCGTTGTCATTGCCGTGCCAGCAGGTTCGTTCACAATGGGCAGTAGTAACGACGACCCTGACGCGGAGGACAACGAAAAACCCGCGCACACAATCTATCTGGATGCCTTTTCGATTGACCGCTACGAGGTCACAAATCAAGCGTATCGCGTTTGCGTTGAAGCAGCGATTTGTAAAGCTCCATTATTGCGCACATCCGAGACACGCGCATCGTACTATGGTAATCCAGAATTTGATACCTTTCCGGTGATTTATGTTTCTTGGAATGACGCTCGCACCT
>CALMZO010000228.1 GCA_937870825.1 uncultured Chloroflexota bacterium
AATCATTTCCCGCGTCTGCCGAATGGAACGCTGCAAAGCGCGATTCTCGTCAACACGTATTCGCACATGCTCGGTCATTTGGCGGAATTGTACGGAAAATTGGGAGAGCCGGCGCGGGGTTTTGATTTGCAGGAAGAGGGCGCGGCGCGAACGATTGAGGCAGACCCTTCGCCAAACAACAAAGGCGTGACGTTGTACAATCTCGCATGCGTGTACGGCACAGCAGGAAACGCGACGCGCGCGGCAGAACTCTTGCGCCAGGCATTTCCGCTGCGTCCCGACTTGAAGGAATTTTCCAAGCAGGACACCGATTTCGACAAGGTGCGCGGCGCGCCGGAATTTCAAGCGCTGTACGCGAATTAGACAAGACCTTCGAGGAGTTCGAATACCTCGAAGGTCTTTATATTCTCACAAGGGTTTTCGTTTCGGCAAGCCACCCGCGCGTGGATACAGTTTCGGCGTCGCTTTGAGTTTATCAATCACAACCAACTGCCGCACATCGTCCATGTCTGCGAGTTTCACCGGAACAACTTCGCGCACATGTCCGCCCAAAATTTCGATGCCGCGTTTTGCCGCGTTCGTTTCTTGTTCCGCGTCCACCGCTTTGTATGCAACAAGCATTCCGCCGACGAGCACAAACGGCAGCGCGTATTCCACCAACGTCGGCATCGGCGCGAGCGCGCGCGCGGTGACGAAATGAAAACGTTCGCGCTGTTTTGCCGCGTGCGCGAATTCTTCCGCGCGTCCGTGAACGTTCGTCACATTTTTCAATCCAAGTTCGCGCGTCACCTCGTCGAGAAAGCGAACTTTTTTCCCCGTCGCTTCCAATAGCGTAACGCGCAAATCCGGTAACGCAATTGCCAACGCCATTCCGGGAAACCCCGCGCCCGCGCCCACATCCAACAAATTTTTTCCATTCACGCTCGCGCGCAAAAAAATCGGCGCGGCGGAAAGGGAATCCAAGAAATGTTTGAGTTGGATGCCCGTGTAATCGGTAATGCTCGTGAGATTGAATTTTTCATTCCACTCGACAAGCAGGCGTTCGTATTGCTCAAACTGTTCGAGTTGAATCGGTGTGAGGTCAATCCCAAATTCGCGCGCGTGCTGATAAAGGAGGGACATGCTTACGGCGTCGGCGTGGCATTCGGCGCTGCCGCGGGCGTTTCGGTCGGTCCGGGCGTCGCCGTCGGCGTCGGGGTGTACGGCGGCATCGTCACAAATTCTCGAATCGTTTCGCCGACGGATGTATCAATCAAATACACTCCGGCATCGCCGTTTTTGCTTGCATAGAACGCGCTGCCTTCGGGATTTTCATTGCCGAGCAGAATCGTAAAAGTGGTGCCGTCTTGCAGTGTGACTATCGTTTCGTACTGCGCGGGATTCAAACCAAATTGCGCGAGGTCTGCTTGCGGATTGAGTTTGCGCGTCGCGGTCACGCGCGCGAGATTGAACACGAGGTCATCTACGCGCGATAAAAATGCCTCGCCTTGCGCGGGCTGTTCCATTTTCCATTTGTCGCCGTCGCGCACGACGCGCGTCGTTTGATTGTTTTTCACATCGCGCACCTGGAGCGTTTGCGCCTTGTCAAATTCGAAATTCAAAAACAAAATTGCGGTCGGTTCCGGCGTTTGCGGCGTAACGGGCGGCGCATCTTGGCGCAAAAACGTGTACCAAATGTATCCGCCCAACAAAGCAAAGAGAACGACGACTCCGATGGTAATGCGACGGTCCATTTTTAGCAATGAGCGACGAGCAAGGAGCAATGAGTTCGAATCCGTGCCGCTCAATGCTCATTGCTCAATGCTCGTTACTACCTGCGCCTCCACCACAACAAGCCGCCAATCACGAGTGCGGCGAGGGGCATCAAACCGACGGTAGTGACAAAAATCATGTTGAGTTCGCTTTCGGTCAGCGCGCTGAGTGGGCGCGCGTTCGATTCGCGCGGCGGAATCGCAATCAGTTGTTCCTGTCCCGCGAGCCAGTTAATCATGTTGCGAATGATTTGTTGATTGCCCGCCGCGTCGGGATTGCCCAACCACCGATTCGTCGCGAACGTTGCGTTGCCGATTACAATCAACCGCGCACGCGCGTCGGGATTCGCGCCGCCTTCGCCCGCGCCTTCGATGGCATAGCCGACCACAAACGGTCCTTTGGCGTCCCCTTCCTCACAGCGGAGATCGGTCTGATTCACCAATCGTTCCAAATTGGTTTTTGCGCACGCTTCGTCTGTCGTCGTGAACAACGCGGTCAAATCTTTGTCGCTGTCTTCCAGTTCTTGAATACTCCGAACAAATGGGAAAAACACCGCAAGCCCTTGCATGTTGTCGGTGACGGGCGAATCGGGGAATGCGCCAAAGACGGGCGCGGGCGCGTTGCCGTAATAATTTTGCACGGGTTCGAGGATGAGATTGTTGTCGAACTGCACGCCCCACGTTTTGAGCGTTTCCGTCAAGCCGATGCTCGCGTTCGGTCCTGCCATGAGCAGAACGCGTCCGCCCTTGTCCAGATAATTTTTCAGAACGGTATCGTTTTGCGGTGAGAACGTCTGTGTCGGTCCGGCAATCACCACCGCGCTCGTGTCCGCAGGCAGCGTGTCGCTGATGGTGGCGAGATTCAGCGGTTGGACTTTGTAATTGATTTGTTTCAAGTAATCGTCCACCGCGCTCATGCCGTTGTCTTCGTAATCGGTCGGGCTGAATTCACCATGTCCCGTTGTGAAATAAATCGCGGGCTGCGTTGTTTGCGTCACTTTGAGAATCGCGTTCGTGTACGCGTTTTCGTCAAAGCTGTACACTTTTTCGGTACGATTGTTATTTTCAAAAACAAGCGTTCCATCCCTCGCAATGTCATATTTTTGCGCGAGCGCGGGATTTTCGTCGGGGTCAACGTACTGCACACTGAATTTGTCCGATTGCCGCTGATATTCTTTCAACAAGCGTTCGGCTTGCTCACGCTGCGGCGCGCTTTGCAGGGTAAAAAAGCCGGTCACCTGCACGGGCGCCGGCAGCGATTGCAAAACTTGGACGGTCTGTTGTGAAAGTGTGTGCTGCTGATTCGCGGTCAAGTCGAGCCGCTGTGGAAATTGTTTGACGACAATGTAATTGAGCGCAATCACGATGCCGATGAACGCGAGCGCGAACACAATCACGTTGCCGCCTTGCGTCAAGACGCGCACGTTCGAAGATTGACGGCGCGGGTCACGCGGGCGCGTGAGAATGTAAAAACCAATCAGCACAATTCCCAACGCGCCGAGCAGCAGCAAAAGATCCGTGCGCAGATTCGCGACGAGGCGCAGCATGAAGGCGATGAGGATGAGGGCGACACCGAACGCGCCCAACGGCAACGCCCATTTTTCAAAACGCTGCATTAACGCCACCTCCGGCTGCTGACGACCAAAGTCGTCACGACAATAGAGATGAGCGCGAGACTCACGAAATACAAAAGATGCTGCACGTCGAGAATCCCGCTAAAGAAATCTTGAAAATGACCCGGCAGCGAAATTTGGCGCATGAAATCCGCGACCAGATTGGACCCGCCCATCGCGTTCGCGGGCGCGTCCGCAATCCAGAGGAACAAAAGAAAAATCATCCCAATCATGTACGCGATGAATTGATTTTGCGTAAGCGCGGACGCAAACATCCCTACGCCGACGAACGCCGCGCCCAACAGCAGCACACCCAAATAACTGGAACCGATGATTCCAAAATCGGGTTCGCCATAACGCCGCAGAATCAACACTTGCCACAACGTCGGGACGAGCAATATCGCAAAACCAAGCCACGCCGCGAGAAATTTGCCGAGCACGATTTGCCAATCGCGCGCGGGCGCGGTGAGCAAGAGTTCCATCGTGCCGAGTTTGTATTCTTCGGAAAACAAGCGCATCGTCAGCGCGGGCGTGAGAATCAATGCCAGCACCGCAACCCATCCAAAAATCGGCGTCAAATCGGCTTGGCGCGATTGAACCAGAATTTGCACAAACACAAAACCGGTAAAGAACGCGAACAGCGCAATGATAATCCACGCGAGCGGCGAAAAAATGTACGCTTTCAGTTCGCGTCCGGCGATGGTGATTACATTATTCATTTTCCGCTGCCCCGTTCTCTCCAACAAGCTCTGCCGTCTCCTCTTCCGATGTCGTCAATTGCAAGAACACCTCTTCCAACGACAAACGCACCGGACGCAATTCCAAAACGCCCCAGCCGCGCGTGACTGCCATTGCCGCAATCTCTGCGCGCCGGTCATGATTCAACGTCGTCTCAATTTCGTACGTGTCGCCTTGCAATTCGCGCACCGCGAGCACGCCTTGAATTTTTTCGAGTTCGCTCCCAATGTCGGGCGCGTTCTGCGCGACTTGGAGATGAATGTGTTCGGACTGTGACATGCGCGAGCCGAGTCGCTGCGGCGTATCCTCCGCGACGATTTGTCCATTGCGAATAATCAGCACGCGCGTACACGTTTGCGAAACTTCGGGGAGAATGTGCGTGGAAAGAATAATGGTGTGTTCTTTGCCAAGCGCGCGAATGAGGTCACGCACTTCGATAATTTGGCGCGGGTCAAGCCCAATCGTCGGCTCATCCAAAATCAAAACATCCGGCTCGTGCGCGATTGCCTGCGCGATGCCGACGCGCTGCCGATACCCTTTGGACAATTTCGCAATCGTTTCATCCGCGCGGTCTGTGATGTTCACCAAACTCATCGCGCGCTCCACTGCCGCGTTCACATTTTTGACGTGATGCAGTCGCGCGACGAAGGTTAGATAGTCCGCGACGGTCATGTCCAAATACAGCGGCACGTTTTCGGGCAAATAGCCGATGTGAGCGCGCACGTCCAACGAATTTTTGGAAACGTCATAGCCCGCAACCCGCGCGCTGCCTGACGACGGCGGCATATAACCGGTGAGAATTCGCATCGTCGTCGTTTTGCCCGCGCCGTTCGGTCCCAAAAAACCAAGAATTTCACCGCGCTTGACGGTGAAATTCAAATCACGGAGCGCATGCCGCTCGCCATAATATTTGTTGAGGTTGACAACTTGAATTGCGTTGTCGCCATTCAGGGAAACAGCCATTGTTTGCTCCATGCACTTGTTCAAAGTTAGAGCTTAGAGATGTGAGATTAAGTACCCGTGAAATCGGGATTAGAACGCCGAAATTTATAGCACGAGTTGAAACGAATACAAAACCGCTTACAATGGGCGTCATGCCGTTTAATTTTTGCCCGCGCTGTGGACATGAACTCGTGCTGCGCGAAAAAGATGACGGGCGTTTGCGTCCGACCTGTCTGAATTGCAAATATACCGTGTACGCAAATCCCGCGCTCGCGGTTGGGGTTGTTGTGACGGACGAAAAAAATCGCGTGTGTTTGATTCTGCGCGGCGAAGAACCGCGCAAGGGATTCTGGGGCTTGCCCGCCGGATTCATGGAAGGCGATGAAACGGCGGAGGAAGGCGCGGTGCGCGAATGTTTGGAAGAAACGGGGTTGCGCGTCGCGCTCGACGGTTTGCACGCGGTCTATTCGTACCAACACGCGAATCGTAAAACATCGGGGCTTTTGATTCTGTATCGCGCGCACATTGTCGGCGGCGAACCACGCGCGGGAACGGACACCACCGACGTAAAATTTTTTGCGCCCGATGAAATTGATGTCGAGATGCTCGCCTTTCACACCCACCGCCAAGCATTGGAAAAATGGCGCGCAGAATACGAGTAGGACAAATTTGAAATTTGCCACACAGTTTCAGGAGTCAACACCATGCCAAAACGTTCATCGAACGAAACCATTTTGAAACAAACGCGCGACCTACAACTTGTTCGTTTCTTGTACTGCGATTTGGGCGGCATCATTCGCGGCAAGGCGACGCATGTTGACCATCTGGCAGCGCGCATGACCGGCGGCATCGGCCTCGTCAAAGGCATGATTGCAATGACCTCGCTCGATTTTCTCGCGCCCGGCGCGTCGTTCGGACCCGTCGGCGAAGTGCGGTTGATTCCCGATGTGAGTACATTCACGCGTTTGCCGTACGCCCCGCGCAGCGCGCAGATGATTTGCGATATGTTGGAATTGAACGGCGACGCGTGGGCGCTCGACCCGCGTTCGTTTTTGAAACGCATGATTGCGCGCGCGGCAGAACACGGCATGTTCATTGACGCCGCGTTCGAGAATGAATTTTATCTGTTGCGAAAAACAGAAACGGGAATGCAGCGCGACGTCGAATCACTCGATTCAAGTTTGTGTTTTAGCGGAATCGGCATGGATTCGGCGGAACGCGTGATGCAAGACATCATCGCCGCGCTCACCGCGCAAAATTTAATCGTCGAACAGTACATGCCCGAACTTGGACCGGGACAGCAAGAACTTTCGATTCGCCATGCGAACGCATTGCGCGCGGCGGATAACCAAATCACGTATCGCCAAACAATTCGCGCCGTCGCCGCGCAGCACGACCTCGTCGCGTCGTTCGCGCCAAAACCTTTCGCCGACCAAGCAGGCAACGGCGCGCACATTCACTGGAGCGCGTGGAATAAATCGCACACAAAAAATCTTTTCGCCGATGCGCGCGATGCGAACGGCTTGAGCGAACTCGCCTATCATTTCATCGGCGGCGTGTTGAAACATCTGTCCGCGCTCATCGCCATCACCACGCCGACGGCAAATTCATTTCGCAGATTGCAGCCGCATTTTTGGAGTTCGGCGTACACGGCGTGGGGTTTGGAAAATCGCGAAGCCGCCGTGCGCGTGCCGACGCGTTACCGGGGACAAGAAGTCGAATCCACAAATTTGGAATTGAAAGCGAGCGACCCGAGCAACAATCCGTACCTCGCGCTCGGTGCGTTACTTGCCGCAGGACTCGACGGCGTCGAAAATAAAATTCAGCCCGGCGCGTCCACCGACATTGACCCCGGCAATTGGAGCGACGACGAACGCGCGGCGCGCGGTATCCAACGTTATCCCGAAACTTTGTCCGCCGCGCTGAATGAATTGGAAAAGGACGCGGTGTTGTGTGACGCGCTCGGCGCGCCGCTCGTTCAAGAGTATCTCGTCGTCAAACGCGCGGAAGCGGAACATTTTGAAGGCAAAGGCGATGGGTACGAGCTCACGCAATACCGATTCAAATTCTGATGTGTGATGCGTGAAACGTGAAACGTCAACTTTGCATTTGACGTTTCACGTTTGACTTGTATGCCCCTCGACCTCTCTTTCATTCCCCTCATTGACAATCACTGCCACTCGCTCTTGCGAACACAACCGCGCAGCGTTCTGGAATGGCGCGCGTGTTTTACGGAATCGTATTTCGCGGAAATTCCGCGCCACCATGTGCCGCACACAATTTTTTATCAATGGGCGTTGCGCGAGTTGGGGAAATTGTACGAATGTGCGCCAGACGAAAACGCGGTTTTGGAAAAATGCAGCGCGCTCGATCTGAAAACGCGCGCGCAAAAAATCAACCGCGCGGCAAACATTGAAGCGTGGCTTGTAGATTACGGCTATTCCACCACAGACACGTACGGACACGCGGAATTGCAAAACATGGCAGGCGTGCGCGTCGAAAACATTTTGCGGCTCGAACCATTCATCGAACATCTCATTTTGCAATCTGCAACCTTTACGGTTTTGTATGACGCGTTTGTACACGAATTGCAAAATTTACGCGCACAAAAATACGTCGCGCTCAAATCTATCCTGGCATATCGCGTCGGCTTGAATTTGAGCAATGCGACGCGCGACGATGCGCGCAACGCGTTTCCCGCGTTAAAAGAACGCGCGACGCGCGAGGGACGCGTGCGCGTGGATTCCAAACCACTGCTCGATTATTTGATACCGCGCGCTGTCGAAATTGCGGCGCAGCAAGAATTTCCGATTCAATTTCACACCGGTTTCGGCGACCCCGACCAAGACTTGCTCACGAGCAACCCCGCGTTCCTGCGTCCACTCTTTGCGGAACAATATCGCGGCGCGAAAATCATTCTCTTGCACGCGGCGTATCCGAACGCGCGCTCGCTCGGTTATCTCGCATCCGTCTATCCGAATGTGTATGCCGATTTTGGTCTGGCAATCCCGTTCGTGACAAGCGAAGCGCGAAACATCTTGCGCGAATTGCTGGGACTCGCACCCGCGTCAAAAATTCTCTATAGTTCCGACGCGTTTCATGTTCCCGAATTGTATTATCTCGGCGCGACATTGGGACGCCGCGCGTTGGGACAAGCGCTGGAAGAATTTATTGCAGAGGGTTTGATTGATGCAAGACGCGCGG
>CALMZO010000229.1 GCA_937870825.1 uncultured Chloroflexota bacterium
TTTAGCCACTGGTTCATGTCCATTGCGCGGAATCATATCTTGGACAAATTGCGCGCGCGCAGCGAGCGTATGCGCGTGGTCGTCGCCGAAGAAATTGATTCCTTGCTCGCCGAAGCGGCAGACCCGCATGTAGATGTGGTTGACCAGGTGTGGCAAAAACAACGCGGCGACGCGCTCTCGCAAGCACTACAGCGCATCCCGCCCGAACAACGCCGCGTGATTGTTCTCGCATATTTTGGTGGAATGAGCCAGTCTGAAATTTCGATGCATCTCAACGTTCCGCTCGGTACTGTCAAAAAACGCATCCGTCTCGGTTTGCAAAAAATGCGCGCCGCGCTGTCCCCACATGCGCTGCTCGACATAGACTGGCAGACCCGCGATGCCCTCGCCGAAGTGGAGTCTTAACGAATGAATTGTTCCGAATGCAAGCCGCACCTGGAAGCGTACGCGCTCGGCGCGCTTGACCCATACCATCGCGTACGCGTCGAAGCACATTTGCAAAGCTGTGCGGAATGTCGTCACACCCTCGCGAGTTTTCGCAAAGTGGTGGGCGAATTGCCCCATGTGTTGGGCAACGCTTCGCCGTTGCGCCCCCCCCCCTCGCTCAAACATCAAATTATGCAAGCCGCACAAGCCGACCTCAAGGCGCGTGAACAAGCGCGCGCCATCCAAGAAACATTCGCGCCGCGCGCGGAACGCGTCGCGCCGATTGCCCGGCGCGGGCCCTGGTTATTGAACCCGCGTCTGTGGATGGTTTCCCTGGCAAGTTCCATCATTTTGATTTTTGTTTTGCTTGGCACTTCCTATCTCTCTAATCTCGAATTGCAGCGCGCGCGTTCGAGTGAACTTGCCGCGCAAGCACAACTCAACAACCTTCAACAGAGTCAGCGCGAACTGGTCGCTCTGGCATCGTCGGAATCCAAGTACGAACTCGTACTCCGGGCAGCTGACGGGAATTCCAATGCCTACGGCAAAGTCACATTGGAAGCAAACAAGCCGACCGTTCTGTTCACCGCCTATCATTTGCCGCAACTTGGATTGAACGAACATTATTTCCTCTGGACGGTGAATCGCGGCGCGATTCATCTCGTCGGACAGTTTACGCCGAATCAAGATGGCTTTGCCGTCGTCGTCTTTATGGCAGACCGCGAAGACCCCGTACTCAAACAAGTTTTCGTCACGCGCCAACTCTCGTCCAAACTCTTGCCGTCGAACGAACACGTTTTGGAATGGAAAGCCAGTCCCAACGATTCGGCAGAAGATTTTACAAATCCATCGGTTGCGCGTCCCACCACCGTACGCCCATCGGAATAATTGCAAAGAGTTTTCGTCAGCAGAGGCAAGCACACGCGTCAAAAGGCGCGTGTGCCTTTTTTTGTACCTCAGGCGCGGGGATCCGTTCGCAACGGCTAAAAGTAATGGATATTGTAAGCGGCGGGCTGCTCCGTTATCGCCGCCAAGTTTTGAATCGCCAAACTACCGCATCGCACTATTGGATGCGCGGAAATGATTTCGCAGATGAATTTTCATTTTCTCCTTCGAGGAGGTCTTCAGCAATCGTTCGCTTGAAATTTCGCAGCGTAACTGACCTGAATCCGGCAGATTCAAACTCTCGAAGGAGGAGAATTGTGAAAAGAATTTTGACATTGACGGTTGTTGTCGCCCTATGCGCAGCAATCGTCGCAGCGTGTAGCGGCGCCGCGCCCGCGCCGGCACCAACGCAAGCACCTGCGGCTACCCAGGCGCCCGCGCAGCCGACCACAGCGCCGCAGCCAACGGCTGTGCCGCCGACGACCGCCTCACAGCCAACCACAGCCGCACAACCGACCACTGCCGCGCAGCCGACGCAAGCGCCCGCAGCATCGAACAATACGCCCCCGAATTGGCTCAAGTGGCACGACCCGGCGGCGGAAGCGAGCGAACTCTTTAACAAAGCAAACGGTACGGGTCCGTATAAACTCGGCAGTTGGAAACCGGGCGAAGGATTCGAACTCATCGCCAACGAAAACTTTTGGCTGAAAGAGGCACCGTGGGAAGGCGGACCTTCCGGTGTCGCGCGAATTCCGCGCGTTGTGATTAAAGAAGTGGACGAGTGGGGCACGCGCTTTGCGGCATTACAAGCAGGCGATGCCGATTACGTCACGGTCAATCCCGAATTTTGGCCCCAGGTGGATGAAGTCGCAGCAAAAGATTGTGACGCGGCGACAGGCGAATGCAAACCGTTCACCGGGACAGGCAATCTCGTTCGCTACCGCGGTCTCGCGCAAACGTCTGCCACACACGTTTTATTGAACGCCAACATCAACACCGAAGGCGGCAACAATTACATCGGCAGCGGTGTGTTGGACGGCAACGGTGTGCCTGCGGATTTCTTTAACGACGTGCATGTTCGCAAAGCGTTCAACTATTGTTTCGATTGGGAAACGTACATCAAAGATGTGTGGCAGGGCGAAGCCGAACAAAGCAACGGTCCCGTCATCAATCCCATGCTTGGTTACAACCCGAACGGACCCAAGTACGAAACCAGTCTCGAAAAATGCGCGGAAGAATTCAAGGCATCCACGCTCACGACCGAAGACGGACGCTCGTTGTGGGATGCCGGTTTCTATATGCAAATTACGTACAACACCGGCAACAGCACGCGCCAAATCATTGCCGAAATCATCAAGCGCAATATCGAACAGGTCAACCCG
>CALMZO010000230.1 GCA_937870825.1 uncultured Chloroflexota bacterium
CGCCAGAGGATGCCCGCGCTTGGTTTGCTCATTGTGGCTATCTCATCCCTTGAATCATTTAGGAATCCGTTCTAAGTTTTCATATCGGTTCTTTTCTGAAGGCGACAGAGAACCACGCACAATGATGATTGAAGATTGGGAAATTGGTGCATTGTTCTGGAATTGTCTATACAGGTCCGATGGTGATGAAGAAAAAGCAAAACTACAAGTGCGGCAGAAATATTTCGAAGAATTCGTAAACAAAAAGGAACTATTTCTTTTCGTTGGCACAACTCTGAAATACCATAACATTGCACCGAACCCGTTTGTAATCATTGGATTATTCTATCCGCCAAAGTCAGATCAACTACACTTGTTATAGCTGATGTTGGGAAATTTGACATCCCCTCCCATCCATTGTATAAACTCTCACAATGTTGACTGTGAATTTTGCAATCGAGGTTCTGCGCTTCCGTTTGCCGCGTCGCCCGCGTAGGGCGGGCTGGCGAATTGAGCGCGTCTGCGCTTGAGAATCGGTTGCAGAACGTCAACGTTGACTGTTCGGCACATCGCCAGCCCTTGCATGTGAATGCAGGGCTGGTTTTTTATTTCATCGCGACGTAACCACTTTTTCGTTACATGTTGTAACGAGAGTTGTTACGGGCAATTTACCAAAACACGCACCGCGTCAATATCACCCGCGAATGACCAAATTGGACAAGCATCCCGCTCATTGGGATGCGAAAACCATGCAGCGACGCAGTTTCATTCGCAATGTAGGGGCTGCGCCTTGTGCCCGCCCTGAATGAAAAGGTGTTGACCCGATGCTCCAACCTCTAAAGGAGAGGTTTCAGCCATGTTCGCTCAAACCACAGCGGTGACCTCTACCGCACACGATGCAATCGCCGAATGTCCCGAATGCGCGGGCAATGTTTCATTCAACGGCAAAACCATGAAGGGTGAAATCGTCACCTGCCCCGATTGCGGCGCCGAACTCGAAGTCACCGGCGTCAATCCCATCACCCTCGACCTCGCGCCACAAGAAGAAGAGGATTGGGGAGAATAGATAGTAGACGGTAAATAGTCAACAGTCGCCAGTCGGAGAACATTTTGTTCTCCGACTGGCGACTGTCTACTGTTGACTAGCGACTCTCCATGAAAATTGGACTGATTTACTCGCGCGTGCGGTTTGAGGAAAAACTGCTGATTGAAGCGTTGAACAAACGCGGCGTCGAACATGAATTGATTGACGACCGCGAAATTGTTTTCAATTTAACGCCGAATGGTCACGCGCAACAAGGCAACATCGTCGAACCCGCGCATTTCAAATCGTTCGACGTCATTCTCGACCGCGCGATGGAATTTACGCGCGGCTTGTACGCGCTGCAAATTCTCAATTCGTGGGGCGTGAAAACCGTGAACCGCGCGAGCGTCGTGGCAATGTGCGGCGATAAATTATTGACCACTGCCGCGCTGTCCAAACACAATGTTCCATCGCCGCGCACGGAAATCGCGTTCACGCCCGAAGCCGCGCTCGAAGCGATTGAGGCAATGGGCTATCCGGTTGTGTTGAAACCCGTCATCGGTTCGTGGGGCAGATTGATTTCCAAAGTGAATGACCGCGAAGCCGCCGAAGCGCTGCTCGAACACAAATCGGTGCTGGGACATTTTCTCCACGAAATTTTTTATCTTCAAGAGTACATCAAAAAACCCGGGCGCGACATTCGCATCATCATGCTCGGCGACGAAATCGTTTCCGCGATTTATCGTTCCTCCGCACATTGGGTCACAAACACCGCGCGCGGCGCAAGTTCGACGCCGTGTCCCGTTGACAACGCGTTGGAAAAAATCGCGCGCGACGCGTCGAACGCGGTCGGCGGCGGCTTTCTCGCGATTGATGTGATTGAAGATGAAACGCGCGGCTACCTCATCAACGAAATCAATCCCACGCCCGAATTTCGCGGCAGCGAAACCGCCACGGGCGCGGATATTCCGAACAAAATTATTGATTATCTGTTACAGGTGGCAAGTAGCAAGTAGTAGGGAATCACCTGCTACCTGCTACCTGTTACCTGCTACCTGCTACCTGCACAATGAAACCCAACATCAAAAAAGTCGTCCTCGCCTATTCCGGCGGACTCGACACCTCTGTCATCGTTCCGTGGCTCGTCGAAAATTATGACGCGCAAGTGACCGCGTTCATTGCCGATGTGGGGCAAGGCGATGATTTGGAACAAGTCGCGGACAAGGCAATGAAAAGCGGAGCGTCGAACACGGTGATTGAAGATTTGAAACACGAATTCGTCACCGAATATATTTTTCCCACCATGCGCGCGGGCGCGGTGTACGAAGGCAAATATCTGCTCGGCACTTCGATGGCGCGTCCCGTGATTGCGAAACATCAAGTGCGCGTCGCGCTCGCGGAAGGCGCGGACGCGGTGGCGCACGGCTGCACAGGCAAAGGCAACGACCAAGTGCGTTTTGAACTCGCGTACAAAGCATTCGCCCCGCAACTCCAGGTGATTGCCCCGTGGCGCGAATGGAATATCAAAGGACGCGACGACGCGCTCGCGTATGCCGCCGCGCACAACGTTCACGTTTCGCAGACCGCCGCGAAAATTTATTCGCGCGATGGAAACCTCTGGCATCTTTCGCACGAAGGCGGCGAACTCGAAGACCCGTGGAACGAACCAAATCCCGACATGTTCCAACTCTCGGTGAATCCCGAAGACGCGCCCGACACGCCAACATACGTCGAACTCGAATTCAAACAAGGCACGCCGATTGCGTTGAACGGCGCGGAACTCGAACCCGTCGTCCTCGTCGCGCGCTTGAACGAAATCGGCGCGGCGAACGGCATCGGACGCGTGGACCTCGTGGAAAATCGTTTGGTGGGAATGAAATCGCATGGCGTGTACGAAACGCCGGGCGGCACGCTGTTGTACACCGCGCACCGCGAACTCGAATCGCTCACGCTCGACCGCGAGACGATGCATTACAAAGATTTGGTCGCGCAAAAATACGCGGAACTCGTGTACAACGGTTTGTGGTTCACGCCGCTGCGCGAAGCGCTCGACGCGTTTGTCACCTCAACGCAGCAGCGCGTCACCGGCGCCGTGAAACTGAAATTGTACAAAGGCAACGTCATCATCGCCGGACGCAAATCGCCGTACTCGCTCTATCAAGAATCCGTCGTCACGTTCATGCGCGACCAAGTATTCAATCAAGCGCACGCGGACGGTTTCATCAATCTGTTCGGCTTGCCGATTACGGTACGCAGCATGGTGAATCAGGGGATTCTTGGAAAACTGGAATTCGGGGATTGAGTCGTTCGTTATTAGTTATTGGTTGTTAGCAAGACGTTTCGCAACGAATAACTAATGACGAATGACGAATGACTTGTGCTTTGGGGCAGTCGTTTCGACAAACAACCCGACGAACTGTTCGCGCGGTTCAACAATTCGTTTCATTTCGATTGGCGTTTATACGACGCGGACATTCGCGGCAGCATCGCGTATGCGAACGCGTTGGCGCGCGCGGGAATGATTACGAATGATGAAGCGCGCGAGATTGAACGCGGTTTGAAGCTCGTGCGCGAGGAATTTGCGCGCGGAGAATTTCACACACAACCAAACGACGAAGACATTCACACCGCCGTCGAACGCCGCTTGTACGAATGGATTGGCGAACCCGCGCACAAACTTCACACGGGACGTTCGCGCAACGACCAGGTTGCAACGGATACGCGACTTTATGTGATGGATGCGATTGCGCGCGTTGATTCCGCAATTCGTCAGCTGCAATCTGCACTCTGCCAACAATCCGAACAACATCTCAACACATTGCTGCCCGGTTACACGCACGTTCGCCGGGCGCAGCCGATTTCGTTCGCGCATTATCTTCTTTCGTTTTTCTGGATGCTTCAACGCGACCGCGAACATTTTGCCGACGCGAAAAAACGCGCGAGTGTATTGCCATTAGGTTCGGGCGCACTGGCAGGGAATCCGTTCAACATTGACCGCGAATTTCTCGCGCGCGCATTGGGGATTGAACGCGTCAGTGAAAATTCGCTGGACGCGGTGAGTGACCGCGATTTCATCGCCGAATTTTTATTCGCCGCATCGCTCACACAAATTCACTTGTCGCGGCTCGCCGAAGATTTTATTTATTATTCCGCGCCCGAATTTGGATTCATCGAATTGGACGACGCGTACGCGACGGGTTCGTCGCTGATGCCACAGAAAAAAAATCCCGACGCGTTGGAACTCGTGCGCGGGAAAACGGGACGCACAATCTCCAATCTCCAGTCGCTGCTCATCACTTTGAAAGGTCTGCCCTCTACCTACAACAAAGACCTCCAAGAAGACAAAGAGCCGTTGTTCGACACGGTGGACACGCTCGCAATGACGCTGCCGATTGTTGGAGGGGTAATTCAAACGATGCGCGTGAACGCGGAAAAAATGCGCGCGGCATTGGACGAAAGCATGTTGGCGACAGACCTCGCGGAATATCTCGCGCGGCGCGGCGTGCCATTTCGTCACGCGCATCACATCGTCGGCGGCTTGGTGAAATTGGCGGAAACGCGCGGTGTGAAATTGTCGGCGTTGTCGTTGGAGGATTTTCGCTCGGCTTCAAATGCGTTTGATGATGACGTGTATGGTGTTTTCGATTTCGATGGGTCGGTGAAATCGCGCAATGTGTTTGGCGGCACGGGCGCGGTGCGCGAACAATTACAGTTGGCAAAAGATTCGCAGAGTAGAGTCGAGTAAAATTCTTTGAAAGCAAATCTAACGCGAATCTACGCGAATCGAAACGAATTATTTCTTCGTATAGATTCGCGTAGATTCGCGTTTTCCGTCCCATGACAACACCACGTTCAGAATTTTTTGCCGGCGTCCGCGCGGAACTGCCGCTGCAAGTCGGCGTCGTCCCGTTCGGTTTCATCTATGGCGCGCTGGCGGTGCAACTCGGCGTACCCGCATCCATCGCGCAAGCCATGTCGTCGGTGATTTTTGGCGGCTCGTCGCAATTTATCGCCGCGCCCCTCATCGTCGCGCAAACGCCCGCGCTGATTTTGATTGCGACAGTATTTTTCGTAAATTTGCGGCACGCGTTGTACAGCGCGTCGCTCGCGCCGTATCTTGAAAAATTATCCGCGCGCTGGAAAATGTTGCTGGCGTATTTGTTGACGGATGAAGCGTATGCGGTGGCGATTGCGCGTTTTCAACCTCACCCCCTTACCCCCTCTCCTGAAACGGCCGCAGGAGAGGGGGACAAACGTTACCCCCTTACCCCCTGTCCTGAAACGGCCGCAGGAGAGGGGGACAAACGTTACCCCCTTACCCCCTGTCCTGAAACTGCCGCAGGAGAGGGGGACAAACGTTACCCCCTTACCCCCTCTCCTGAAACTGCCGCAGGAGAGGGGGACAAACGTCATTGGTTTTTGTTTGGCGCGGGGATTACGCTGTGGAGTTTTTGGCAAGCGAGTACGGCGGTTGGAATTTTTGTCGGCGCGCAAGTGCCGCCGGAATGGTCACTCGATTTCGCGCTGCCGTTGACCTTTATCGCAATCGTGCTGCCGATGCTGCGAAATCGCGCCTATGTGCTTTGCGCGATTGTTGCGGCAATCGGCGGCGTGCTGGCGTTCGGACTCCCGTACAAATTGGGATACATCGTCGCGGCGATGGTGGCGATTGCGTTTGGATTTATTTTGGAGACGCGATGGACGCATCGTTGAATTTGTGGCTCACCATCCTCGCGTGCGGCATCGTCACATTTTTGATTCGTTTGTCATTCATCGCGATTCACGGACGCGTGACGATGCCCTTGTGGTTCACGCGCGCGCTGACCTTTGTGCCTGTCGCGGTACTGTCGGCGATTACGCTGCCCGAAATTTTGATTCAGAATGACGCGCTAAATGTTTCACCACTGAATCCGCGTTTGATTGCAGGAATCGTCGCGGTGTTTGTCGCGTGGCGCACAAAAAATGTGTTGGCGACGATTGCGGCGGGGATGGCAGTTTTGTTTCTGGTCCAGTTTTTGGTCAAGTGATTTCGCGTACAAAAAAAATGGCGAGCAAGGTTGCTCGCCGTTTTTATCAGATGTTTGCAAATGCTCCGACAACACTATGGTTTTGCCAAACCCGTTCGTAGAATCTGGTCGACAATTTGTGGCACCGATTCATGCCTCTGTTTGGCACGCTGAGTTAAACGTTCGTACACATCTTCTGCCACTTGTACTTGGAAAATATGTTCTTTGATTTTGATTACATCATTCACTGGTTCCAAGTATTCTAAATAATCCGTTGTGCTGTGCGTGTCCCAAAACGCGCCTGCAGCTTCTTCTGTGGCAAAAGATTCTGGTAATGGGTCAATGATTCTATCTTTCTTGTTCATAATACTTCCTTTCGGAATCGTCCATGTCGCGTCCCGAAATGGGCAAAATGGAGCCATTCAACTTTCGGATATAAATGATTATCAAATAACGTCCTTCTGCGGTTTGTCCGTAGGCAGCATACACATTCTCACCCTTCACATGTCCCTTTCCAACTTTGCGAATCAATGGAGACGCTTGCAGAGCTTCTTCGGCTTCCTCAACTGAAACATTATGCTTGTCTGCAAGCGTTTCGATGAATACCTCTTTCCAAATGATGCGCGTTAACGACGCCATGCCAGTATTATATCATTCCTTTGACGCATATTGATTCTTTCGTTTCAATTCCGCGCACTGGGGTCACATACGCCAGTACGCGCATGTTGATTTGACTGGGCGATAATTCGGGATAACGTCTCTGAAATGCGCCGCGCAGCCCTGCCAACGCAAATTCGCTAGCCGCCATCATCGTCAACAAACGTTGAGCGGGCGAAACACGCGCCAACAATTCCATTTGTTGCCAATCAATGGGGTCGAGGACAACTACAGACTTGGTTTGTTCCATCGCTTATAAATTGTAACACAAATCCGAAATCATAAATTCACTGACACACCACTTTTCCTTCCTCAATCGTCGGCGCATTGAACAAATCGTCCACCGCCGCGCGCACTTTTGCTTTATCAAACACCAGCACCGATTTGCCGTCGGGCGTCATCCAAAAATTCCACATCGTCTCGTCAATCACGCGCCCGCGAATCGTTGACGGTCGAATGTTTGTGCCGATTTGAATCAAGCCCGGCAAATCGAGCGTGCCGAAATCCGTTTGCACCGCGTCTTGCAATTGTTGATACAGCGCGGGAATTTTTGGCACAATCTGCGGCGACAAAACCTTTTCGCGCAGCGCGTACAGAACGCGCTGCTGCCGCTGCGCGCGCGAAACATCGCCGCTGCCGTGACGCTGACGCACAAACATCAACGCCGTTTCGCCGTCCATGGGCTGCAATCCCGCGTCCACTTGAAAATGACGAAAGCCCGTCGGCGAACGCGCGTCAATGAAATCGTCTTCCAGCGCGCACGGCACATTCACATCAATTCCGCCGAGCGTGTTTATGATTTTTTTGAATCCTTCAAAATCCACGCGCGCGAATTTATCAATCCGAATCCCAAAATTTTCCGCCACGACGCGTTTCATCAAACCCGGTCCGCCGCCCTGATATTTGGTATACTCGCCCCAAAAATCGGTAATGTTCAAACGGTCCCAGCCGCGCGTCGGAATGTTGACATACAAATCGCGCGGCAAACTCAGCACCGCCGCGCGTCCGTTCTGCGCGTCGAGAAACGCAATCATCATCACGTCCGTTCGCCACACCGGGTCACTCGGGCGGCGGTCACTGCCCAGCAGCAGCACGTTGAGCGTTTTATCCAATTTCCCTGACGCGGTGGGGAACGGTGTCGCGTTGTTTGCCGCTTGCGCGGGAATCGTCGGTTGATTTAGAATGTCGACGTCGTTTGCTTCTTCAGGAGGAACGAACGCGTTGCGCGGCGTGGGCGGAACAGAGGTGGGAATTTGCAGTGTCGCCTGAGCAGACAACACGGTTTGTGCCAAGTTGCCGGGCTGCGCTTCGAAATAAAAACCGAGCGCGCCCAGTACGAGCGACGCCAACACCAAACCGACCACCCAGCGCGATAGACGGCTCGGTGCAGCAGAGGGGTGCGCGACGGCGCGGCGTTGTCTTTTGCGACGTGCCACGTTTGAAATAATACATCAACTCGCGCGGGAATAAAATTGTTGCAACACCACCCAATCGAATTGGACGGCAAACAAATAAACGAATGAACACAACAAGGACAGCGCGAGCTTGTTTGTTGTTTTGTTTTTCCTTCGTTTGCCGTTGATTTCTACGCTACGTTCACAAATGATTTCAAGCACTCTTGAATCCGAACCCTCTCCGCTCTCGCGCGACATTCATTTGCTCGGCGATTTGTTGGGCGAAACGCTGCGCGCGCAGGAAGGCAAAGAATTATTCCAAGCCGAAGAACGCGTGCGCGCGCTTGCCAAAGTGCGGCGCGGCGGCGAAGCGAACGCGAGCGCGCATCTGTCGGCGGAAATCGCCAAGTACGACGCGCCCACGTTACATCTTATCGCGCTCGCGTTCACCGCGTATTTTGATTTGGTCAATCTCGCAGAGGAACAACATCGCGTCCGCGTCTTGCGCGAACGCGAACGCGCGCGCTATCCGCAGGCGGGCGAAGAATCCATCGCGCGCGCGTTTTCGGAATTTCGCGCGGCGGCGGTCTCGAGCGAGCGCGTCGCGGCATTGATGGCGCGTCTCAACATCGAACTCGTTTTCACCGCGCATCCCACCGAAGCGCGACGCCGCACGCTGTTGTCGAAACTCGCGCGCATGGCGCAAGTGTTGTACGAATTGAACCGTCCCGATTTGCTGCCGCGCGAACGCGAAGAATGGCTACAGCATTTGCGCGCGGAAATTCATTCGCATTGGCTGACGGAACGTTCGCGCACGACGCGCCCCGAAGTCACCGACGAAGTACGCACGGGACTTTATTTTCTCGACAACGTGTTGTGGGACATCGTGCCGCGTTTGTACGACGATTTGCAATACGCGCTCAACACACATTATCCAGAAATTTCACTGCCCGCGCGTTTTATCCAATTCGGTACGTGGATGGGCGGTGACCGCGACGGCAATCCGTTCGTCACAACGCCCGTTACGGCAGAAACGCTGCGGCTCAATCGCGGGCTCGCCGTCGAAAAATATCGCGCCGCCGTGCGCGCGCTCGAGCGCGAACTTTCGATTTCGGAATTTCGCGCGCCGATGACGGACGAATTGCGCGCGTCGCTCGAACGCGATTTTGCCACTCCGAGCAAACGTCTCGCCAATTTGCAAAAACGCTATCCGAACGAACCGTACCGTTTGAAACTCGCCGCGCTCGCGGAACAACTGCGCGAAACGACGCAAGACCCCGTGCGCGAACGTTTGCTCGGCGAAACGAACGAACCACTGCCAAAATTGCGCACCGCCGCGCAATTGTCTCAAGAATTGCAAGTGATGGCAAACAGTTTGCGCGCGGATCGCGGTTTGCTCATCGCGAACGACGATTTGCGAACACTCCAAGTACAAGTCGAGGTGTTTGGTCTGCACACTGCGCGTTTGGACATTCGCCAAGAATCGTCGCGCCTCATTTCCGATGTGGACGCGATTTTGTACGCGCATCGCATCAATCCGCCGCTTGCAAAAATGTCGCCCGAAAATCGCGCGCAGCATCTCACGTACTTGCTCCAACAACCGCCGCGCGAACTGCGCGGGGGGGGGGCGTACAGCGACGAGACGAACGAAACGATTGCGCTCTTTCAAATGTTGAAACGCGTGTACGACAATTACGGCACGGAGCCGCTCGGCGTGTTTGTGATTTCAATGGCGCAGTGCGCGAGTGATGTGTTGGCGGTTTTGCTGCTCGCGCATTGGGCAGGCTTCGCCGACAAACTCGACATCGTGCCGTTGTTTGAACAGATGGAACCGCTCGTGCAGAGCGCGGCGATTATGGAATCATTGTTCAAAAACCCCGCGTACGCGGAACATCTGAAAACGCGCCACATGACGCAGCAAGTGATGGTGGGCTATTCGGACAGCAACAAAGAAAGCGGACTCGTCGCGGCGAACTGGGCATTGTATCAAGCGAAAATTGCGCTCTCGCAATTGTGCCGCGCGTCGAATGTGACGCTCACTTTTTTTCACGGACGCGGCGGCAGCGTCGCCCGCGGCGGCGGTCCGCCTTCGCGCGCGATTCTCGCCGAACCGCCGGGCACACTCGATGGGCGTTTTCGCATCACAGAGCAAGGCGAAGTTTTATCGGCGCGCTATGGCAATCCGCATCTCGCGCATCGGCATCTCGAACAAATTGTGTACGCTGTTCTCCGCGCAAGCATGATTGAACAAACGCCACTGCGCGACGATTGGCGCGCGTTGATGCAAGAATTGTCCGATGCGGGCTTGCGCGCATATCGCGCGCTCGTGTACGAAAATCCGCGCTTTATCGAATTTTGGGAAGAGGCAACGCCGATTCAAGAAATCGAACAACTGCACATCGGCTCGCGTCCGTCGCGTCGAAAATCTACGCGCACCGTGCAAACCTTGCGCGCGATTCCGTGGGTGTTTAGTTGGATGCAGGGACGTTTCAATTTGCCGGGGTGGTATGGTTTGGGGAGCGCGTTGGACGCGGTGGTGAACCTAACCCCCAGCCCCTTCCCTGCAAGGGAAGGGGAGCAGCGAATGGAGATGCTGCGAGCGATGACGCGCGAGTGGCAATTTTTCAATACGATGCTGCAAAATGTTCAGAACGCGCTCGGCAAAGCGGACATGGGCATCGCCGCGCAATACGCGCAGTTGGTGGAGGATGAAAACTTACGCGCGGAAATTTTCGGAGACATCCGCGACGAGTTTGAACGCACGCGCGCGTGGATTTTGAAATTGACGGGACAATCGGACATTCTCGACAACGAACCCGTTTTGCAGCGCGCGATTCATTTACGCAATCCCTATGTGGACCCGCTAAACTTTATTCAAATCGAACTGATGCAAAGATTGCGCGCGCTGGATGAAAACGATTCCGCCGCGCGCGAGGAATTGATGGACGCGATGGTGGTGACGATAAATGGGATTGCGGCGGGGTTGAGGAATACGGGGTGACAAAAGTACTCGAAGGTTTCATAAAACTTTCGAGTACTTTCGTTTTTGGAGTAATGCATTTGTATCAGTCATAGACAAATTTAATGAATTTGCCAATAAGTGTTATACACGCTTCCACCCACCGAGACACTTGTACGATAAGCACCTCGTGTTAGAGTTATGGTGAGTGGAATGACTACTGTAGGACTCGGAGTAGTTGAACCCGTTATTGGTAGATTTTTGCAGACAATCTGGATTGATGAAGTGGAGTAGACCAGCACCTTATAGATAAGCGTTCCATTGGTTGATGTTGTTGAGTCTTTGAAAATGGTGAAGGTCAGCTCATGAGACTGAGCTGTGCCCGAGTCTTCCCACATGATAAAAATATCTCGGTTTGGGTCAATTATTGTCACAGGCGGTGACGTTGTTGGCACTGGTGTGGCGCCGCAAGGCTCATTTTGAGAGTTACTCATATGCAAATTTGTAATCGTTATGGGCTGGGGTCCCCCACATCCAATAAGTATAACGAACATACTTCCTAATACCGTTAGCACTTTATGGATTGGAAATTTTATTTTCATTTTATCCTCCTATTGTCAGAAACTACCTGCGAGTCTTGACCTGAAACGCGCTTCTGAAACACATATAGTCGTATATTCAAAAAAAGTCAGGCGGGATTATCGTTTAGCGACTCGAACGCAGCGAAACCCTAGTTCAAAATAGGCGTTTTGCGGCGCGAATTTTGAACGATACGTCGAACGTACTGCCGCAGGACGACTCGTAAATGAACCGCCGCGTATCACGCGTGTACTGGATGGATCATTTTCATCCAAGATTGGTCCAAATGGATTTTTGCTCTCCGAATCAGAATAATAATCTGGACTGTACCAATCGGAGACCCATTCCCACACATTACCAGCCATATCGGAAACACCGTAAGGACTATCCCCTCCAATGTCGGAAAAGCTGCCAACAGGCATTGTCTTGCCCTCCTTTCCGAAACCCGCGTTTGCCTTTTTGGAATCCCAGGTATTGCCCCAAGGAAAGGTGCGATTTTGATTCGATCCTTGAGGAGTACCCTTTGCTGCTTTTTCCCATTCTGCTTCTGTTGGTAAACGTCCACCGACCCAATTACAGAAATTTTGAGCGTTTGTCCAGCCAATACCTGTTACTGGATGGTCAGCGTAGGTTGCAAGAGAAGATTCAACATTCAACTTCTGGGCACAAATCCGTGCATTTGTGCATTGTTGATACTCCCTATTTGTAACTTCGTACCGGTTTATCTCGTACGAATCTAGATAGACTCGGTGGTCTGGCACTTCATTAGAGAAGGAACATTCTTGGCACATTTGGTTCGCAATTGCGATCTCCGCTATTGTGCTCCCCATTACAAATTCTCCACTTGGTATGAGTTTCCACTCCATTGGGTGGGGGGGGTAAAACAATGTATTGAGGTTGCCTGTAAGCGCCAAGACTGTCAAGGTTGTCAAGACAGAAACAATCCCTGTGCCGAAAATGACCCCGAAAAGAACTGTATTGCGAATCCGATTGGATCTATATTTTCCTGCCCGGACAAATTCTTGTGCGAGCGTGCTCAACTCAATCTTCTTTTTCTCCACCTCCTCTTGCGCCGTCGCCAACCGCGCGCCCGTATACAGATAACTCGCATCATGCCCTTGTTGTTCCCATTCCTTGGCGTCGTCATTGATTTGATTTTGCAGCGCAATCGCTGCGCGATTTTCGTCAATCAAATCACGAAGCCACTTCCACGCGTCAATCAATCGTTCGTGCGCGAGTGTGATGGTTTCGTCCGCATCTTTTTTGTCTGTTGTTACAAGACGCGCATCCGCGAGTTTTGTGATGACACTTTTTACTTGTACTGCATCCGTGTCGGCGGGAACAATTTCTTGCAAACGCGCTGTGCGTTTTGTGTCCACATTCCCGCGTCCCGGTTCAATCAAACTTGCAAAGATACTGCGCGCAATTTTTTGTTCTGCCGCGTTCAGTTTTGCGAATGCGGCGTCGGCGTGACGCGACAATGCCTGATGCAAGCCGCCGCGTTCCTTGTAATCATCGCGCGTCAGAGCAATGACGCCGCCTTGATTTTTTTCGTACTCGAACAAATCTTGCAGCGCGAATTGCATCAAGGGCAGCGCGCCGGGTGAAGCGCGCATGTCGTCCAAAATTTCCTTGACCAGCGTTTCGTCAATGGGCAAGCCGACTTGAATCGCCGGACGCGCAATCGCGCTCACCAATTCGTCGGGCTGCATCGGCGGAATTTGATAGAGTCCATGACGCAAGAGGTCGTTCAGGTTCGGAGACTTGACCCAATTGCCGATAAAGTCCGAACGCGTGCAGCATACAATTGTCACGCGTCCGTTTTCTATTGTTGCCGCATAAACGAGCAAATTCAAAAACGCCGCGCGTTCCGATTCGTCCGTGCCTTGCGTAAAAACTTCTTCAAATTGGTCGACGAGCAAAATTGCGCGCCGCATTTTTTGGTCGCCCAACGCAATGTTTGCCCAACGATGCAGCAGTGTTTCATCCGCGCGTCCGCGTTTCAAAATCTCGTCGCCCGTTTCCAAACTTTTGGTGAATGACGAAACGACACGCGCGAGTTCCGCGAGCGGATTGCGCCCGGGTGTGAGAATTTCATACAACCAATTTTCACTGCCCGCGAGCGCGCCCTTTCGCAAGGTGTGGAGCAATCCCGCGCGCGCGAGTGAGGATTTGCCGCTGCCCGATGGTCCTGCAATCACGAGAAAGCGCGCGGTTTCAATTCGTGCGACGAGTTCCTTTGTTAATTTTTCGCGTCCAAAGAAACGGTCGGCGTCTTGTTCTTGAAACGAGGCGAGACCGACATACGGGGACTTGCCGTCAAATGGTTTGGGTTGATACGATGCGCGAATGTCTGCAATGAGAACGCGCACTTGTTCGGCGGTGTACCCTTCGATTTGGGTGATGTTGCTGCCTTGCGCGAATTGTTTGAGTTGCGCGCCCGCGCCAATGTTGGCGATGTTCGTGTCGCTGCGTGGGGCAGAGGAGAGGGAATCACTGTCCATGAAGAAAAAGCATTTTTACCAAGCGAGTTTGCAACCGATGGGCGAAGGATACAACGAACGCGAGGGTTTGAAAAGGGGTAAACCGATACAAAAAGACCTTTGGGATTTTGCAAACCCCAAAGGTCTTGAAGGATGGGCCCGGTAGGGTTCGAACCTACGACCAAAGCGTTATGAGCACTCCGCTCTACCACTGAGCTACAGGCCCCCAACAAAAGTGCCGGGTGATGAGCAATGAGGACTGAGTGTTACTCACGCCTCAGCACTCATTACTCAGCACTAAACCAGAGCGGGAGACGGGAATCGGACCCGCTTCGCTAGCTTGGAAGGCTAGAGCATTACCATTATGCTACTCCCGC
>CALMZO010000231.1 GCA_937870825.1 uncultured Chloroflexota bacterium
TCTGAGGCATTGCCGCCGATGCGGTCATCATGAAGCCCCGGCGGATAGATCAAATCTTGGGCAAACGTTTTGCACCCATAAAGCCGATGATAAATCTCTGGCACAGGTGAGTGGTCGCTCGCAATATCAATGTAGATGTCCTGTGGGGTAAGCTGCAAAAGTTTTTGAGCAATGAAATGTTCGAGTGATTTTTCGATGATGCGTTTCGGGTAAAAGTACATTGGATAGCGTTTTGTGTATTCTGCTTGTTCAAAATACGCATGATATTCCGCAACATCAATGTTGAAATCAACCAACTGAATTCCAACTCTGGCAAGTTGTGAAACGATATTCTGTTCGACATGGTGTCCCGAATTGACCCAGCCCCATTTCTTGGGTTCGCGCGTGAGGAAATAATTGTACCGTGACAACAAATCATCACGGTTTGTCGTCACCATTTTTTGGAATTGATTCAAGCGCCAAGTAATTCTGTGCATTGGGTTTTGCTCCGTTTCAATCAAGATGTTGTAATTTTACTACACAGACCACCTGCGCCAAAATTGATGTATCCAAAAATGCTATCTATGCTATAATCCCGGCTGCTTTGTTTGTTTGCATTTCAAATCTCACCTGAATAGGAGCTGTCCCTGAACTCGCTTGGTCTCTCCCGCCTTGTTTTGTTCGTGACTGGTTTTTTCGGTCTGTTCGCACTGTTTAATCTCCCCCCTCCACTGCGCGCACAGCAAACCTCCTCTGCGCGTGAGCTACAAAAACACCACCCTCAAAATCTGACGCAACGCGCGTCCCCAAAACGCTCCTCTTATTTCTTTGTCGAGAATGTAGGGCAGTTCGACAAGCGCATCAAGCTCCAAGCGCAGCTTGGCAGTTCGATTTTGACGGTGCGGAACAAGAGTCTGATTTTGTCCGTGCTTGAGCCACTGCCCAAACGCCAGCGCAAGCCGAACGCCGCGCCGCCGACACGACAGGGTGTTAATCTCAATCTCAAATTTGTTGGCGCGAACAAGAAAATAAAAATCGTGCCGTTCCGCCGCATTGACACGCGAATGTCGTTTTATCTGGGTGACAATCCCCACACATGGCGCGCCAAGGTGCCGGTCTGGGAAGGCGTGCGGCTCAAGAACATTTATCCGAAAATTGATACCGTAACGCCAACTGCTACCTTGACCGCCACCTCAACACCGACGCCAACCGCAACTGCAACGCCGAATGTGCCGTTGGTGACGTTGGAGGTGACAGATGCGAATGGAGTACTTCTTACAAACCTAACTACAAATGATAATGGATGGTACGAACGAAACCCTGTGACAGTTCAGCTGACAATCACAAATCCAGGTCTGGCACAAACTGACATTTCATTCGATGTCGACTTTGGTGGTCAATACAACACTTCCCGATTTTATCTCATTACCAGAGATACAAATTGCACTCACACAACAGAACGGTACAACGATGAGCCTTACAGTTATGTCGAATACCATGGGGCATGTAATCAAGTTTTCGATCCATCTGAATCACGCAGTTTTGTTTGGAGTTTGTGGGTTCAACCCTCGATAGCTGGGGAACTCAGTTTTCGTGTAACACAGGATATGTTGGGCCAAGTTGAGAAGAAAGTATCGATCCCACTGGCCCAGATCTCTCCAGTTGCCATTGTTCCCGGATTCTTTGTCTTTGATCCTCTGATTACAAATGCTTTCTATGCGCCGCTACGCGAGACGTTAATGAAATTGGGGTATGAACAGGACAAAACACTTTTTTCATCCTCCCAAGACTTTCTCAGCTATCACTATGATATGGCGTCAGATCTGGCATCGAAACTCAATGGTTGGAGAAGTTTGGCGAGCCAGATTCAGTGGATAAAGCAGCCAGTCCAATTCGATTTGATCGGTCATAGTCAGGGAGCAGTGATTGTACGCACGTATTTGGAAATCATTCAGCAAAACTATGTAGATGTGAACAAGGTTGTGCTTGTTGGGGGACCCAATAAAGGCATTGCGCGAGCCTATAGCGTACGCGAGGGCCTGTATGTCAAGCCAAATGATGATTCAGATCTAATGAATATTCTGGTTCCTCGAATTGACCTTGTATCAAGATATATATGCAATCACGTTACTCCGAATGATTCACACCCAGATGGCTATTATGTCTCCGAAGAGGATCGGTACGAGACGTTGCATGACCGTAATTGTCGCATACTGTCTCCTTCAGAAATGCTTCCGGTACCCGACTGGACAGCAAATGACCCTGCCTATTTGGTTGATTACATTAATGGCACGGCATTCCCGTACGGACGGCTCCGAAATCCATTGCTTGAGAGCTCGCCTCAGAATGATTTTGAGGATCCATGGTTCGACCACATAAATACGACATATTATGAACTGAACTCTGGTTCTAAAATTGATGTGATGAAAAACCGATTGGGCGGTGATTTTCAGAATCTCCTGATCATATACAGTAATCGCCCCAACAGCACAGAAGCAATTTATCAGGTTACGGAAAAGGATCCAGGGAGTCCTTTGTGGGCAAATGGGAAACTTGTACCACCAGTCTTATTAAGCAATGGCGATAATACGGTCACAATTTATAGTAATCCTGCAGAATCATTGCTGCAGGGCGCAAATGAATTTCATATCGAACAATCCGGGCAACTCCCTGTGATTCATACGAACCTTGCTGTCTATCCCCAAGTGCAACAAAAAATCGGAGATTACTTGATCGGACAGATTCCGCCGTTTGTTTCAGCCTTTGGCGAATGGAACAATAGGGTTCAATGCGGCAATCCGAACCCATGTGGGACACAAAATGTTCAAGAGATAAAACTGCAACTGACCCAAACCAGTCAATTGGGACGTCTTACTATAATAGCTTCTGGGGTGGATACATACCCTTCTAGCCCCGTGGATTTACTGCTCACGGACGACTCGGGGCGACGTTTAGGTTATGACCCTGCAACTGGACAGATATTAAGTGAAATTCCGGGAGGGCTCTATGGACATGCGCCTGAGTTTCCAGTTGAGTTGTATATCTATCAACCTACTCCAGGTGTGTATACCCTAACTATTATAGGAAGAAGCATGGGTGAATATGCTATTTTGGCTGGACTGACCGATGATACAGGATATGCAACGCTATTCACAACTAAAGGTATCATTGAGAACGGACAGACGGTTGACACTACATTGACCCTACCAGACAGGGTCTCTGACGTTCCATATCCTCCTGACATCAACGCAGGCGGAAATATATCCGCCCAGGTTGGGGAACCGATCACATTTTCGGGTTCGGTCAAAGACATAAATCCAAATGATACTCACACTATCGAGTGGAATTTTGGAGATGGAGGTACCGCGACTGGCACATTAACGCCGACACATACTTTTAATAGCTCTGGCATTTTTACAGTTACGATGACTGTCACGGATAGCTTTGGGTTCTCCGTTTCGGACACGTTGCAGGTCACGGTGGTGGCGCCTACTGCGACACCAACACATACTCCATCGAGTACACAGACCTATACATCTACACCGACACCGACAGACACACCAACAAACACACCAACTTATACACCAACTTTTACGTCAACGCCTACGAACGCACCCACACCCACGCCAACATTGACTCCCACACCAGCAGGAACCGGTTTGAACGGCGAAGTGGACGTCATTCTCAAAGACAGCAGTGGCAATCTGTATATCGGTGGACAATTCACGGCGACGAGTGATGGCGCAATTACTTTGAATCGCATCGCCAAGTGGAATGCTGCGACGCAGGTTTGGAGCGCGCTCGGAACAGGACTCAACGGCGCGGTGTACGGCTTGACAATGGATGCCACCGGCAATCTCTATGCCGGCGGTGCCTTCACGAACGCAGGCGGAAATGCAAACGCGGACTATATAGCCAAATGGGACGGTGCCACATGGTCTGCGCTTGGCACGGGAACGAACAACACCGTTTATGCGCTCACCTTCAACACAAATGGAAATTTGTATGCGGGCGGCAATTTCACGATGGCAAGTACTTGTGCGACCGGATGCAATAAAATTGCCAAGTGGAACGGTTCTACGTGGAGCGCGCTTGGGACCGGAGTGAACGATACCGTCCGCGCTCTTGCCTATGACAACAGTGGCAATGTCTATGCCGGAGGCATGTTTCTGAATGCCGGTGGCGATGCCAACGCAGACCGCATTGCTAAATGGGATGGCTCTACATGGAGTGCGCTTGGTACGGGTATGAATGGGACAGTGTACGCGCTCTTGTATAGCGGTGGTTCTCTGTACGCCGGAGGTTCGTTCACTACGGCAGGCACATGTACATCGAACTGCATTCGCATCGCACGGTGGATTGGTACGGGTTGGCAGAATATTCGAAACGGCTTCAACAACACTGTTTACACAATTTTATACCACAACGGGAACATTCTGGCGGGCGGCGCTTTCACCGCGACAAGTGACGGCGATGCCGCACTAAACCGTATTGCCAGGTGGAACAACTTGGCATGGAGCCCTTATGGAGATGGGTTGGATAATACAGTTTATGCGCTCGGCTTGAGTTCCACCAACAAACCAGTCGCGGGTGGAGCATTTATCAATGCAAGTGGTAATCCAAATGCAGATGCCCTTGCACAGTGGGATGATTGCGCGTGGAATCTGGTTGGTAGCAACACAGCAACGAGTTGCCAAGAAACGGATGGGTTGAACAATTACGGTTATGCACTGGCAAAGGACAATAACGGTAACTTGTATGTGGGCGGCGAGTTCACGGCGGCAGGAAACTGTGTAACGGATTGCAAACGCATTGCCAAGTGGAATGGCACCAATTGGAGTGGACTCGGCACAGGTTTGAATGCCCAAGTGTGGGCGCTTGCCAAAGATGGCAGTGGAAATATCTATGCCGGAGGTTCATTCACCGACGCGGATGGAAATCCCAGCGCGGACCGTATTGCCAAGTGGGATGACAGCACACAAGAGTGGATTGCGCTGGGAAGCGGTCTGAACAATACAGTTTATGCGCTCACTCTCGACACCAACGGAAATTTGTATGCAGGTGGCACTTTCATAAATGCCGGAGGTGATGCAAACGCCGACTATATTGCCAAATGGAACCCAACCACACAAACGTGGAGTGCCGTTGGCACGGGTGTCAACAGTTGGGTCTATGCCATTGCTTTTGACACCAATGGGAACTTGTATGCAGGTGGCGGTTTCACGTCAGCAGGCACATGCGCGAGCGACTGCAAATATATCGCCAAATGGAATGGCTCAACCTGGAGCGGGTTAAGCACAGGAATGAATTTTGCAGTGCGCTCCCTTGCGTTCAATGCTGGAACTCTGTATGCAGGTGGTGTGTTCACAACCGCCGGAACGTGTTCCAGCAATTGCAGCCGCATCGCGAAATGGAACGGGACAACATGGAGTGGCGTCGGCGGCGGTGTAGGCAATCAGGTCTATGCCCTCCGATTCGATACGAGTGGGAACCTTTACGCGACAGGTTGGTTTGAGACCGCTGGTTCATGCGGCAGCAATTGTCAACATATTGCCAAGTGGAACGGCTCTGCGTGGAGCGCGCTCGGTTCAGGGTTAAAGTACGATGGTATGTCGTTGCTGTTGGATGGTAACGTGTATGTAGCTGGTGGATTTGCCGCGACAGGTGATGGACTCACCACCTTGAACTATATTTCCAAATGGGATGGGGCAACATGGAGCCCACTTGATTGAGATCACAAACCCGCTTTTTGTCGTTGCATGACCCAAGCGGGTTTGTTCTTTCATTTCGCCTTTGTTTTCTTTTGCAATTCAAACAATTTATTCAACGCCTCGATCGGCGAAAGACTCAGCACATCCAGCGCAGAAATTTCTTGACGCAAATCATCATCCTGCGAAAACAGGCGCAACTGAATCGGCTCAATCAAATTTCCCCTAGTTCCTTTATTTCCTCCCATTCCCTCCAGCTCTTTCAAAATTTCATTCGCGCGATTCACCACCGGCTGCGGCACGCCCGCCAACCGCGCGACGTGAATCCCGTAGGATTTGTCCGCGCCGCCGCGCACAATTTTGTGCATAAACACAACATGGTCGCCTTGTTCGACGACGGCGACGTTGTAATTTTTTACGCGCGGCAAATATCCTTCCAGTTCGGTGAGCTCGTGGTAATGTGTGGCGAACAATGTTTTCGCGCGCGCTTGCGGATGATTGTGCATGAATTCAATAATCGCGCGCGCAATCGCAATCCCGTCATACGTCGAAGTCCCGCGTCCGATTTCGTCCAACACCACGAGCGAGCGCGGCGAACAGTGATGCAAAATGTTCGCGGTCTCGACCATCTCGACCATGAACGTAGATTGTCCCGCGCTGATCGCGTCCTCCGCGCCGATGCGCGTAAAGATGCGGTCGACGATTCCGAGACGCGCGGATTCAACGGGAACGAACGAACCGATTTGCGCCATTAACACAATCAACGCAACTTGACGCAAAAACGTTGACTTGCCGCTCATGTTCGGACCTGTGATGACGTGAATCAATTCGTCCGCGTTCAACGTCACATCATTCGGCACGAACGGTTCGTCGCGCAAACGATTTTCCACAACCGGATGCCGCCCGCCGCGAATTTCAATCACACTTGACTCGACCAATTCGGGACGCGCATAACGCTGCCGAATCGCCACTTCCGCAAGCGCGGCGTACACATCCAATTCCGCGATGGCTTGCGCGACTTTCAAGAGGCGCGCCGCGTACTGTGAAATTTCTCCGCACAACGCGCGAAACAACGTCGTCTCCAATTCCACCAAACGTTCTTCTGCGTTGAGAATCAACGCCTCGTATTCTTTGAGTTCGGGCGTAATGAAACGTTCCGCATTCGTCAAGGTTTGCTTGCGAATGTACTCTTTCGGCGCTTGCGGCACATTCGGCGTCGTGATTTCAATGTAATAGCCAAAGACTTTATTGTATCCAACTTTCAAACTCTTGATGCCCGAACGTTCGCGTTCCGTTTTCTCCAACGCGGCGACCCAATCTTTGGCATTGCGCGCGGCGTGCGTGATCGAGTCGAGTTCGGCAGAATAGTTTGGCGCAATCACGCCGCCGTTCGCCAAGTTCGCGGGCGGGTCGGCGACAATGGCTTTTGAAATCAGCGCGCTCACTTCAGGAATGGCATCGAGCGACGAATGACCAGGGACGAAGGACAAATACAAATCATCGTTCATCGTTCGTCGTTCGTCGTTCGTCAGCAGCAATTCAGTTCGCAATCGCCCAACTCCCTCCAAACTCGCGCCGAGCGTCCGCACTTCGCGCGGGGACGCGATGTTTTGTTGAATGCGATTCGTGAGCCGTTCAATATCGCCGATTTGTTTCAACACACCGCGCACACGTTCACGACGCGCGTTGTCTTGAAAAAACGCGTCAACTTTTTCCAGCCGCGCGTTCAACGCGTCCAAATCGCGCAGTGGCTGCAATAACCATTGGCGCAGCAATCGTCCGCCCATCGCGGTGCGCGTCTCGTCGAGAACACCGAGCAGTGAAAATTTTCCGCCACCGCCGCGCATCGCGGACACCAATTCTAAATTGCGTCGTGTCGGCGGGTCGAGCGTCATGAACGCGTCGGTGGCGTACACGCGTAACGCGCGCAATTGTCCGAGCGCGCCGCGTTGATTTTCTTGGAGATAGCGCACAATGCCCGCCGCCGCGCGTGTCGCGAGTGCCATGTTTTGCAGACCAAAACCGTCGAGCGACGCGACGCGAAACTGTTCGCACAGCACGCGCATCGCAGCTTGTTCGTCGAGTGGGGGGACGTGTGTTGTTGGGTACGAGAATTTCTCTTGAAGATTTTTCGTGAGGAACAAAATTTCGGCGGGCTGCAAGCGGTCCAATTCCATCAACAATTCGCGCGCGTCAACTTCCGTCGCCGCAAATTCGCCCGTCGTAATATCCGCGTGCGCGACGCCCGCGCGTCCTTCCTGAATGAAAACGGACGCGAGATAGTTGTTTGCCTTATCTTGGAGCAGATTCGGTTCGACGATGGTGCCGGGCGTGACAACACGCTGCACCTGTCTTTCCATTAAACCTTTGACGGGTTCTGTCGTCGTCTGCTCGACGATGGCAACTTTGTGTCCTGCCTGAATCAAACGCGCGAGATGATTTTCAACCGCGTGATATGGCACGCCCGCGAGCGGCACGCGTTCACCGTCGCCCATCTCGCGTCCGGTGAGAACGATTTGGCAAACGTCGCTGACAATTTTCGCGTCGTCGTCGAACGTCTCATAAAAATCGCCGAGACGAAAAAAAACGAGCGTCTCGGGAAATTGTTTTTTGATGGAGAGATATTGTTGACGGACGGGCGTCATGGTTCGCCATGATAATGCAGGTCAGTGTCCCAAGCAAGCGTCCAATGGCGCGGCAAGGACAGGTTATGTCGGAATGATGACGACATTGCCCTTTTTGTGTCCCGTCTCCACATACCGGTGGGCGTCACGGATTTGTTCCATCGAATAGCTGCGGTCAATGACCGATTTCAGATGTCCCGCTTCGATGAGTTCGGTGAGAAAAGCAAGGTCTTGTGCTTTTTGAGCGGACGCGCGCAACCCCGGCGCGACAAACCGCGCCTTCTTGCCGCGACTGTTTCGCGTTAGAAATAACTGAATCAAAAAATCCGGCGCGGGTACGGATGTCACATACGTACCTGTTTCATTCAGCAACTTTTTGCAGCGGGAAAACGAACTCTTGCCGACGGCATCAAAGACAAGGTCATACGTCTCGCTCCGTTTGGTGAAATCTTGTTTGGTATAGTCAATGACTTGATCAGCGCCGAGCGACTTTACCAATTCGACATTGCCGGCGCTGCAAACGGCGGTCACATGCGCGCCAAAGTATTTGGCGAGTTGAACGGCATATGTCCCGACCGAGCCGGACGCGCCGTTGATGAGGACATTTTGTCCGCGTTGAATCTTGCCGGCGTCGCGCAAGAAATTCAACGCGCCCAGCGCACCATCCGGCACGCCCACTGCTTGTATGAAACTCATGTTGGCAGGCATAATTGCCAGCGGTCCGTCTTGCGGCAGGCAAATATATTCGGCTTGCCCGCCCTGTGTCGCGGCACAGGCAGCATACACGCGGTCGCCTGTTTTGAACTTGGTTACATCCTTGCCCACTGTTTCAATTTGGCCGGCAAGCACATCGCCGGGAATCGCATGTTTGGGTTTTGTCATGCCGTTGAACAATCGTGTGACAATATCACCTTGGCGAAAACCGGGGTCGGTGGCGACAACCGCCGACGCATGAATCTTGACAAGCACCTCATTAGCTTGAGGCGTTGGTTTTTCGACCTCTTTCACTTGAAGGACATCGGGAGGACCATATCGAGTTGCCACAATTGCTTTCACGATTCACCTCCAAGTTCGCGCGTTTTGAGCGCAACGCCAAGCGCGCTCGTTTGGGAAACGCGCCATCGCCACGCAAACCAGATGATGCACAGCGCACCCACGATTTCGATTGTGGCGAAAAAAATGTATGTCGTTGTCATGGAGCCAGCGCCAACGACATAGACCATTGTAAAGAGTGCGGCGAGGATGTTGGCGATGCGGTTGGGTTTGGGCGCGAGCACACGGGACAAGAGAACCATCGCAATCGGAATCTCTGTCAACATCGCAGCTGCCAGCAGAAACTCGGGCGTGATTTGAATCTGCTCTGCAGAACCGGACATTATCTGCTCAAGCGCGCCCGGTTGCATAAAGGAAAAAATATCCGCAAACAGCATGTTGAACATGACAAAAATCCACAAGCTGGAGAGTCTCGCTCTCGTTTCTTGAATTGTGGTGTGTGTGTTGGTATTCATTGTTCGCTCCTTTTCTGATTTAGAGTTTGCTCAACGCGATTGACCGAGAGCAAAGACATTCCTAAATTCCGCACTTTTTTGAGCAAGCCGTACAACGCCGCCTGGTCGCGGACGGAGCCGGTTAGAAGCGTATCCCCTTCCGCCAGCAAGGTGATGGACATGCCTCCAAACCAACCCGTCCAGCGAGGATTGAGGTGACCTGCAATCCTGATTTCATAGACGATGGGTGGACTTGCATTTTGGTTGAGTGCGGTTGACATTTGCTTGCCTCGCCAATCACTATCGTGCCTCGAAATTATTCTTCTACAGCGCAGCCGGAACAGGTTGCGTTTTGATATTGCCGCGCATTTCGCGCCGACGCAGCAAGACGACCCCCAGCCAAATACACCAAACAATCAAGCCGAGACCAAAAGTCATTGCCATTGGTAATGCCAGCGATGGAACGAGCGTCACCAGACCTGCGATGCCAAGGGCAATCCCGAAATAACCGAGTCCTTTTCCAAGCGCGCCTGTCCGCAACACCGCAACACTTGTCAGTAAAAGCCAAATGCTGCCGACCAATTCATTTCCACTCGTTATCCCATTTTCCACCGCATCAAGCGCCGACCAGACTGTTACTGCTTGCATTGGGTCTTTGGCAAAAAGCCCCGCGACCACGCCGATATTGGAAAGCATGAGGTTGCCGCTCGCGATAATCAGTCCCGCCCAAATAAATCCGAAAACGCTTGCGGTCTGCATCAATGCCGGTGCGCCGGATTTTAACCGTTCGTAGAGTGCCAGCACAATGAGGACGAGCGCGATGGCAGACACCCAATAGGCAATCAAGTTCCATAAATAGACGAGGGTCTGGTTCTCGGTGAGAAAAGCCAAATACCTGACAGGTTCGGCGTCGAGAAGTGGGAACATCAATGTGACACCGATTGCCATACTGACCGCAAAGGCAGCAGCATGTACCAACGCGGCAATGCCGCCCGCTTTTTGTTCGAATCTATGATTCGTATTGTTCATTCGTATCCTCCTTGGTAACTGTTTCGTTGGGAGGATAACAAGAAATGTGGTGAGCTGTCATCACCAGTTGTGGTGATTGAGGTGGTGAGTTACGAAAAAGAAGGCGAGGGCGTTCGTTACAACAAACCGAGTTCTTGCGCGCGTCGAATGGCGGCGCGACGATTGTTGACGTCGAGTTTGCTGTAAATGTTTTGGGTGTGAGTGCGCACGGTGTTGAGCGAGACCGAAAGCTCGCGCGCAATTTCGGGTCCGCTCAATTCGGTGCGGAGGAGTCCAAGAACGTCGAGTTCGCGTTCGCTGAGAGGTTCGAGCATCGAGGAAAGGGTGCCAGGTTCCTGCGTTTGTTTTTTGTCTTGATGCGGATTTTCATATGCTTCGAGTAAGCTGTGGACATATTCTTTGAGGCGGGGGGGGACGTCGCGCGCGCGAAGCATGCGCAGCAGCTCTGCCATTGACGCTCCTTCGTCCGCAAAGATTCGCACATAGCCCTCCGGTTCGGCGAGGGACACGGCGCGTTCCAGTGCGGCAAGCGCGGCGGACATTTCATTCCGCGCGCGCGACGCGAGCGCGCGCAGCACGAGAATCTCGATGCTGCTTTTCAACCGCGCTTTTTTGTTTGCCGCTTGCAGCAAGTGTTCCAACAACGTGAGCGCCGCGTCGAGTGAACCATTTGCCCGTTCGGTTTCGTACTGCGCGATGAGAATACGGGCGAGCGTAATGTGTTCAAACTCGTGCGCGAAATCGAGTTCATCGTCCACATGAAACCCGCGTTCGCGGACCCAATCCAACGCGTCACGCAATCTGCCCTGTTTTAGCCAGACCTGCGCTCTCAATGCCGAGATGGGACGCGTATCGAGGGTTGGACCGCCAACATAATGCCGTTCACCCTCTTGAAGCAAAGCAAGCGCGCCATCTAAATCGCCGCGTACGGTTTGAAGCCGCGCCATCGCGCAATACCAACGATGCTGCGGCTCGACGAGCGCCGCAATCGGACCCAGCTCTTTGTAAGTTTGAAGGTGCTGTGCGGCAGGTTGTAGTTCATTGCATTCCAAAAGCACCTCACTCAATACGACGTACAAATCTGCCGTTCCTTGTGGTACAGGCGCGCCTTGTTCCGTCACTTGCTGCAGCGCTTGTTCGGCTGTGCGTTTGGCATCCTTGAGTCGCCCTTGCAAAAGCCGAATGTCCGCCAAAAGGTATTTCCCGCTGATAGAAAAATTTAACCCGCCTGCCATGTGCAAGTTGCGCACGCCAGCCGTTATCGTTTGATGTGCCGCTTCCGGGTCTCCGCTGTTCCAATACGCGATGCCCAAGAGAGCCGCCGCTGCGCCGCGCCATAAATGGTCGGTCTCGGGCAAAAGGTCGAGCGTGCGCCGCGCATACTGTACGATGCCGTCCACATCACCGAGCGCCCCGGCACGATACGCGCGGGCGATGCAGATGGTGCCCGGCAGAGACCGGAATTCGTCTTTATTCGTGACAGTTCGCTTGGTTGTCCCGATTTGCGATTGTTCTATTTCCTGCGCCGAATTGTTGAACGACTCGTTGTTTAATAATTGTTCGGCTTGGTCGAGACGCACCCCGGCGGCGTTGGGAGCGGTGGGAAGCAGCCCAAAGGCATAATACACATTCAGCACGGGCCGGGCGCGCACAATTTCATCCGGCAGTTGCTTGACCCAATCCAGCCAAGTCGCCTCCATGCCGCCGAGGTACATTGCCCGTACTTGCAATTCAATCAAGTCGGCTGCATGTTCAAAATCCGTCGCGGCAAGCGCGTGGCGAATGGCATCGGACGGCAGACCGTTTCGTTCGTACCACGCGGCGGCGCGCCGATGCAGCTGCGATACTTTTTCCGGCTGTTGTTCCGCCAAACGCGCTTGCAGCACTTCCGCAAAAAGGTGATGATAGCGATACCATCGTCGCCGGTCGTCGAGCGGAATCACAAACAAGTTGCTGCGTTCGAAGGTCTCGAGCGTCTCACTCCCGTTCACCTCTCCCGTGACCGCATCACACAGCGGACCACACAGGCGATCGAGAATGGATGTTTGCAGCAAAAAACTGCGCTCGCTTTCCGTCTGGCGCTCAATAACCTCGCCTACCAAATAGTCCAGCACGTAGCGATGACTGCCCGCGAAATTGTTGATAAAAGTGGAAATGTCTTGTCGTTCGCGCCGAGACTGCTCCCCCTGAATTACATCGGGTTGAGCTTGAACGAGATGCCCCTGCAAAGCCAGCGCGGCGAGTTGGAGTCCGGCAGCCCATCCCTCCGTTCGCGTTTCCAATGCACCGATGTCATGTGCCGAGAGATTCAGCCCCATGACCCGATTGATAAAATCTGCCGCTTCGGTCCGGGTAAATCGCAAGTCCACCGCGCGCAGTTCCACGAGTTGGTCGCGGGCGCGGAGCAAGGCGAGCGGAATGTCCGGGTCTTCACGCGTGGCGATGACCAGATGCATTTGTTGCGGCAGATGTTCAAGCAAAAAGCCAAGTGCGTCGTCAATCGCTTGTGCATCAATCACATGATAGTCATCGAGGACAAGAATCAAGTGATGGGGCAGCGCGGCGATTTCATTCAGCAACGCGGTGATGAGCGCATGAGCAGGGGGCGGCTGGGGCGATTGGAGCGCAGCCAGCGCGCCCGCGCCAATGTTCGGCGCAATCGTCTGCAATGCCGCGACGAGGTACATTAGAAATCGAATGAGGTCATTATCGGCTTGGTCGAGTGACAGCCAGGCAACTTGATTCACGGCCTTGGATTTTCGATTTTCGTATTCGTGTGCTTGAGCAACATCCAATCGAAGAGCTTGTGTCCATTCACTCAACAGGGTGGTTTTTCCAAATCCCGCAGGAGCGGAGATGAGGATGAGCTTGCGACCCGATGAAATGCCATCATTCAGCCGCTCAAGCAAGTGAGGGCGGGGTACGCTCTTTTGGCGCGTGGGCGGGATATAAAGCTTGGTCGCAAGAATTGGCGCAACCATGATGTCATTATACAACGTCAACGTTCAGGATGTAATCAAAACTCGAAAGAGACCAGCGGAGAAAGATGCGCTGTACTCGGCGCCCAAATCTCAAGGCGCGACATCAAGCGAGATTTCTCACTCGCGTTCGCTCTGTTCGAAATGACCGCGCCTCGTCAATCCCCTTTGCAACAGTCCCGGAACAGTTTTCATCCCGGCTTGTTCGAATGCCTCAAAACGACTTTTGTACCCATTGGTCCAGCGCGAACACGATATTGAGTTCGTTCCATGCAACGATTGTCCAAACGATGCCGGTCCCGATGCGCAACGCCGTTTCAACCGGAAAGGACCATCGTCCCTTGTGTTGTACCGCCAAGGCGTAAATGCCAATCATGAACGCAGTAATCGCAATTTTGAAAATGACGAGTTCGACGACCATTGCTTGTGAGAGCATTTCGCCGGCGACAAATCCTTTCTCGCTAAACCCGGGCAGCTGCAGAGCAATTGCCGTCAGTACGCCGTCGCAAACATTTGCCAACAAGAACGAATCAATGCGCCGTTTTTTTATATGGACTTGATGAGTTGTTGTTTCTCCGACAGTCTCAAACTCTATGTTCGGCATAGTTCCTTGTGAAAGAAAAGGGTTCATAAAAGTATAACTTCCCGCGTCAATTGAGGGTTGACTGTAAACGCGGAGAAATGGTGTAGTTCCATT
>CALMZO010000232.1 GCA_937870825.1 uncultured Chloroflexota bacterium
GAACGCGGCGCGATGCCGCGCGAACTCGTACACGAATTGGGCGCGCATGGTTGGCTCGGCGGCGCACTGCCGAAAGAGTACGGCGGTGAGGGCTGGGACAATGTTTCGCTCGCGTTGTGTTATGAAGAATTCGGGCGCGTAGATTCTTCGGTGCGCGGCTTGATGACGGTGCATACATCGCTCGTGTCCAAGTGCATTTTGCAATGGGGCACAGAGGAGCAAAAGAAAAAAGTTTTGCCGAAACTCGCGCGCGGCGAATGGCTCGGCTGTTACGCGCTCACCGAGCCGAACGCGGGGTCCGACGCGGCGAGCATGGAAACGACGGCGGACGAGTACGAAAACGAATTTATTTTGAACGGCGAAAAAATTTGGATTACGAACGGCAACATTGCCGATGTGGCAATTGTGTTTGCGACGCGCGCGAAAACTTTAAAGCACAAAGGCATCTGCGCGTTCTTGCTTGAAACGAACCTTAAAGGATTGACGCGCGAAAAAATGCGCGGCAAGGAATTGGGGCATCGCGCGTCGGACCACGCGCACATTCGTTTTGAAAATATGCGCGTGCCAAAATCCGCGCTGCTCGGAAATGTTGGCGAAGGTTTTCGCGTCGCAATGTCCGCGCTCGACCACGGGCGGCTCGGCGTCGCGGCGGGCGCGTTGGGCGTGGGGCAGGCGTGTTTGGACGCGAGCGTCGAGTTTGCGCGCACGCGGCGTCAGTTCGGTCAGCGCATCGGCGATTTTGAAATGATTCAAAGTGTGATTGCAAACATGGCGGCAGATGTTGACGCGGCGCGAATGCTCGTGTATCGCGCGGCGTGGCTCCAAGACCAAGGGCAGCGCGCAACGCGCGAAACTTCGATTGCAAAATTATTCGCCACCGAAGCCGCAGTGCGCGCGGCATCCGAAGCGGTGCTGTTGCACGGCGGGCGCGGGTACTCGAACGAATATCCCGTCGAACGTTATTACCGCGACATCAAAGGTCTGCAAATCTACGAAGGCACGTCGCATATTCAAAGGATTGTGATTGCGCGCGATATTTTAGGGAAGGAAAAGTAGCAGGTAGTAGGTAGCAGGGAATGTGTAACTTGCTACCTGCTACTTGCTACCTACTACTCGCATGGACTTTACTCTCACCGAAGAACACCTCAACGCGCAAAACATGGTGCGCGAGTTTTGCAAAAAAGAGGTCGCGCCGATTATCAAAGAGGCAGACCGCAAGCAGGAAATGAATCCGCACATTTTGCCGCGTATGGGCGAACTCGGCATTTTGGGCATTTGCATTCCGCAAAAATATGGCGGGCAAGGATTCGACTACATCACGCTCGGTCTCGTGTGTGAAGAACTCGAAGCAATGGATACCTCCCTGCGCGTGGTGATGAGCGTTCACATGGGACTCAATTCGCTCGCGCTGCTGCAGTGGGGTACCGAAGAACAGAAACAAAAATTTCTTGTGCCGCAAGCGCAAGGAAAAAAATACGCGATGTTTGGACTCACGGAGCCGGGCGTCGGCAGCGATGTGGCGAACATGGCATCCACCGCAAAACGCGACGGCGATGCCTACATCGTCAACGGCGAAAAAATGTGGATTTCGCTCGCGTCCAAGGCGCATCATATTTTGTGGGTGGCGCGCACGAATCCCGAACGTCCTGACCCCCACGACCAACTTTCCGCGTTCATCGTCGAAACCGACCGCGATGGAATTACGCGCGGCGACATTCACGGCAAACTCGGCGTGCGCGCGGGTTCGACGGGCTGGGTGAATTGCAGTGACGTGCGCGTGCCTGTTGCGAATCGTTTGGGGGAAGAAGGCGAAGGTTTCAAAATTGCCATGTCCTGTTTGGACAATGGACGTTACACGGTGGGTTCGGGCGCGGTGGGACTCATTCGCGCGGCGTTGGAAGCGAGCGTGAGTTATGCGAACACGCGCAAAACATTCGGGCGCGAAATCGGCAAGCATCAACTCGTGCAACAAAAAATCGCGCGGATGGTGCGCGATTACGAGTACGGAAAATTGATGTACCTCAAAGTCGGCTGGATGAAAAATCAGGGCATTCGCAACACGCGCGAAACATCGCTCTTGAAATGGTTTGCCGCCGACGCGTCGTTTGAAGCGGCGAACGAAGCGATTCAAATTCACGGCGCGTACGGCTACAGCGACGAGTATGATGTCGAACGCTATTTACGAAATTCGCGCGGCGCCATCATTTACGAAGGCACGAGCGAAATTCATCAGCTCATGCAAGCGGGCTACGCGCTGGGCTATCGCACCGATGGGGAGTTGCGATGTGAGTTGCCCAAGTACGATGCGGCAGAGTGGAGCGCGTAGGAGACGTTCACCGTCACGTTCTGTGCGAATCAAATTGCAGGTGCTTGTTCAATCAACATCCACGCGGGCGTAAGGTCATGATACAAAACGTCGGGGTCGATGTCCGCCCCGTTGGGCCACGCGAGCGTTTTCCCATCACCGACAAAGACCTGTTTGAAATACTCGGCATCATTGCGAATACGCTCGAATGCAGGTCCGTGCAGATATTTTTCGAGATTGATGTCGCGCGCGCTCCCATCCGTAAATGTTACATGCACAATGTATCCTGAGAGGGCTTTGACTGCGCGAACGCGCACAAAGGGTTTCGATTGTTTTGGCATAGTTCTTTGCTTTCACAACGGCGCAATCTTGTGCGGCAATTCACCGCGTTCGATGCGCTTCCAGTTTTCATCCAATTCCGCACGCCTCATCGAATGCCATTGTCTCACCAGACGATATGCTGGGGTTGGTATCTCACCTTCAAACATGTCACCCGGCAATCCGAACCTTTGCCTCATACTCACCATATTCAGCATGAAAGTGCGGTGGCGGATGGTCATTGATAAACATGAGAATCGAAATGCCACGAAAGCGCGAGATGGTGGGCATCGTTATTGCTCGATCGGAGCCAAATAGATTGTATCACTGCTTTTCCGACGGTCAATCTCCAATTCGGGAGTCTCAATGCTGAGAGCATCCGATTTACCTCTACAGTACAACGCCGTACACATCCTCGAACACAATCTTGCAACACGCGCGGAAAAAATCGCGTTGTATTCGAACGAACGCAATCTCACGTTTCAACAAGTGAGCGACCAAGTGAATCGCGTCGGCAACGCGCTGCAAAAACTCGGCGTGCATTTCGGCGAGACTGTCGCGATTTTGAATCTCGACAACGCGGAATGGGCGATTAGCTATTTCGCGTGTCTGAAAATCGGCGCGGTTGCCGTCGGCATGAACACGCTGCTCAAGCCACACGAACACGCGTATATTTTGAATGATTCACGCGCGCGCGTGCTGCTCGTTCATGCGTCGTTGTTGCCTGCAATTGATGCGGTGCGCGAGCAATTGTTGTTTTTGAAAAACGTTGTTGTCATTGGTTCTTCGACTCCACTGCGTTCCGCTCAGAACGATATGGTGAGTTATGAAGAATGGATAGCGAACGAATCAACGGAATTGGAAACCGCGCCGACGCATCGGGATGATTTTTGCGCGCTGAATTATTCGAGTGGGACGACGGGCGAACCGAAGGGCATCGTTCACGCGCATCAAGATTTGCCATTGACCGCGCAGTTGTGGGCGGTCAACGTGTTGGGAATGCGCGAGAGGGATAGAACGTTCGCGACGGCGAAATTATTTTTCACCTTTGGCACGGGCGGCAATTTGGTTTTCCCGTGGTACGTCGGCGCGAGCTGTGTCCTCATGTCTGCGCCGCCGCGCATTGCGACGAATGTTTTGGAGACGATTCAAAAATTTCAGCCGACGATTCATTTTAACGCGCCGACAGGGTACGCGGCGATGTTGGGCATGGAAAATTTCGCGCAGCAGTACGATTTGTCGTCGCTGCGTTTGTGCGTTTCCGCAGGTGAATCACTGCCCGCGCCGGTGTGGCAGCAGTGGAAAGAAAAAACGGGTGTGGACATTATTGACGGCATCGGCTGCACGGAAATTTGGCATATTTTCATTTCGAATTCACCGAACGACATTCGTCCGGGCAGCAGCGGGAAACCTGTGCCGGGCATGGAGGTTCGCATCGTGGATGAAAATTTCAATGATGTGAAACAGGGCGAGGTTGGAAACCTTTTGGTGAAAAGCGAAACGACCGCGCTGTTTTATTTGCATCAGGCGGAAAAATCGCGGCGCACGTTTTTGGGCGAATGGTTAATGACGGGCGACAAGTATTTTGTGGACGCGGATGGTTATTATTGGCACGCGGGCCGTTCGGATGACATGCTCAAAGTCGGCGGGATTTTTGTTTCGCCTGTCGAAGTGGAAAGTACGCTGATGAGTCATCCCGCCGTGCTGGAATGCGCGGTCGTTGGCGCGCCCGATGCCGCAAATTTAATCAAACCGAAAGCATTTGTGGTATTGAAACAAGGATATAATGCGGACGCAAATTTGCAGGACGCGCTGATTGCGTATTGCAAAGAAAAGATGGCAGAATACAAGCGTCCGCGCGGGATTGAATTTGTCAGCGAGTTGCCCAAAACGGCGACGGGCAAAATTCAACGCTTCAAATTGCGCGGATAGACAGTGAAATGAATTTCACGGCTAATAAGGTGAAAACCCAATAAATTGGGTTTGGGACTGGAATCCGTTTCAACGGATTTTCGCCTTTTGAGACGCCGAATTGATTCGGTAACGCGCATGGCTGACAGCAACTCGCACAGTAACTCGCTCAGCAACTCGCTCAGCAACTCGCTCAGCAACTCGCTCAGCAACTCGCTCAGCAACTCGCTCAGCAACTCGCTCAGCAATCCTCTCAATGCGCCGGACACGCACAAACTGATTCAACGTTTTGAATGGAATGCGCGCCATGTGATTGAAGACCCGACGGCGTTATATTTCCGGCTCTCCCGAGAGCTCATTGGCGACGGCAAATTACTCGTGTTGGCATCCAATGTGCCACCGCATCAACCCGCACCGAATCTATTTTTTTCGGCAGTGCATTACTTGTTGATGCGCGAGGACCGGAACAAGCCGTCGCCCCTCCGTGATTTTTTCCCCGACCTCACTACGTTACCCGACACGTACTCGGACCCGTACCCCGCGTTCCGCGAATTTTGCCTGACGCACGCGTCTGATATTCGCAAACTGTTGGAAACGCGCCGGGTGCAGGTGAATGAAATCGGACGCTGCGCGTATTTTTTGCCCGCGTTTCAATACGTCGCGCAGCGCGTCAGCGGCGAACCGTTCGCGCTCATCGAAGTCGGTTCGAGCGCGGGCTTGAATTTATTTTGGGATGAGTACGCGTACGATTACGGGGAAGAGATGATGTACGGCGCGCGCGATGCCGACATAAAATTGCACTGTCGCTTGCGCGGCGAAAAACGTCCGCGCCTGTACGCGGAATTCCCGGAAGTCACCGTTCGTTTCGGAATTGATTTGCATCCGAACGATGTGTTGGACGAGGATGCCATGTTGTGGCTGCGCGCGCTGGTGTGGCCCGAACAGCTTGAACGCGCGAAACGTTTGGAGAAAGCGATTGCGCTCGCACGCACACATCCGCCGCTTTTGATTCAAGGCGATGCACTGGATGTCGTCCCACGCGCGGTAGATGCCATTGCCCGCGAAACACCAATCGTGTTATTTCACAGTTTTGTGCTGAATCAGTTTTCGAATCAAGCCCGCGAGCGCTACGCCGCGCTGCTCGCCGAACACAGCGCGGGACGCTTGGTTTATGATTTGTCGCTCGAACCGAAAGAATGGCCTGCGCCGTTGGTCTTGACCACGTACAAGGACGGCAAAGTTTCTGATAAACAACTCGCAGTGTGTGACCATCTCGGGCGGTGGATGGAGTGGGAGGGTTAGAGGAAGTTTCCTTTGGCTCGTGGAGCGTACAAAGGCAATTCGCTATCGCGCATTCGCCGCATTCAACTCGTTTGCTTCTTGCGCGTCGAGCAGTTGCTGTAAATGTTCAAGGGTGTGATTGTATGTGTGCAGCGCAATGTATTCGATGGAAATGTTGCCGTATTCGGGGTGAACTGCATAACGGTTCCAGTCTCGGTCCGTTGTGCCGCGCAAAAGTTTTACGAGTTTGCGGCGCGCGCTGACAAATTCTTTGACAATGTTTTCGAGCGGTTCGTCCGCCGAATAATGCTGCTTGCTGTATTCCTCTTGATGAAAGCTCGCGACGGCAGGCGGCGTTTTTTCTTTCAGGATGCGCGCGGTGCGGTACAAAAACACATGGACGTCGGTGTCGCGTACATGCGCGAGCGCGTGGTGCAGGGACCATTCGCCTTCTTGAGGAATGCGGTTCAATTGTTCCGCCGATAATTTTTTCACTGCGTCGGCAACTTGCTGCGCGCTGTCTTGCAAGCGGTTCAATAAAAGGGTGTGTTGTTTGTTCACTGAAATTTGAATCCACCAATCACACAAAGAACACGAATTAAAGTATACCTTGATTGCTAGTTGACGTTCATAAGGATTTTCTCCAAGATAGCGGTTGCCTATACCAACATCAAGGAGGCGCACTGTCCGGGCTATGTTCGCGGGGGGCACGCGAATGTTGAACCTCCCACCGCCGCTCATGCCACACGAGAGCGAATTCCACTTTGGTTTGGGGGAGATGGAATTTAACCTTCAGGCGGTTGATGGCAATTGCGAGTCGCTCCCGCCAAAGCGTCGAATCCAGCAACACACAGCAACTAGTGCAGCATTAACCAAGCTCTTGTGAGTCGCGCACAATGAAACCGTTTAGAAAGCGTCTTTCAACGCATCGGTACGCAAAACAAGTTGGTTAATGATGCACTAGGAATTCGCTCTAATCCTGCAAACCAATTGGCGGCAGTGTCCGAATGAACAGAGATAGACCAAAAAGAAAAACTATGATTGCTGCAATTAACGTAGCGCGGTCTGCCAGCTGTTCAAAACGCGGATTGTCCACAATGACGCGCTGTGCGCGCAAGAACAACGCGCCAACGGCAATCAACACGCCCGCAATTCCCACGCTGTACGCGACGACCAGACCCACACCCAACGCAATTTGACTCACACTCAACGCGACCAGAATAATTGCGAGGGCATCAATGGTCGGCACAATGCCGTGCATCAATCCCATCACAAACAGTCCGCCCAGCGTAATCGAATCTGGTGCCGGGTGAGAACGATGCGGATGCGGATGCGGGTGTTCGTGCGAATGTGTTTCATCCTGGTCGTGCGTGGCGTCGTGGGCATGTGAGTGGTCATGCGAATGGTCGTGTCCTCCCCGCGCATTCTTCCACACAAGATACAGTCCAAGCATCATCGTCAACAATCCCGACGGAATTCCCACCCACCGAAGATATTGTGTACTCACGAGTTGCCCAATCGTCGAAACGGCGAGAATCCCAACCACCAGCGCGCTTGCCGTGTGCGAGAGCGCCGTTGTCGCGCCCAACAGAACGGCATCGCGCAGCCGCGCGCGTGAACCGACGAGATAACTGCCCGTCAACGTCTTGTTGTGTCCCGGCGTCAACGCGTGTAGCGCGCCGACAAGAAACGCCGCACCCAATGCGAGGATTGCGAATAACGGATTCGTCGCGGAGGATTGCAATGTACGTTGAATAAAATTAATGCCCGCCTCACTCAACGGTGTGCGATTCGGCGCGGAAGGGTCGAGAGAGATTTGTCCGAAAATCAGAACATACGCAATACCAAGTGCGAGTACGACGCCGAGCGCGATGTACATCCAGCTGAATAACGAGCGTTTCGGTTTTTGCATTGTGGGGCGAACTGCCATTGTCAACTCCTCCTTCTAATTTCTTACTACGAGTAAGATTGGCAGTCACATTGTTTCTGGCGGGTGGGTGAGAGCTTGCCGCGCGCGACAAAGAAAACTGCCACGTCGCTCCCTCACGCCGCGACGATGCGCACGATTTTGCCTTCCGACGGAATTCCGTCCACCATTGCCAAGAGCAAGTAATAACCGAGCGGCGCGGTCAGCATGTTCGACGGAATTTTTGCTCTGACCCGGCGTTCCTTTTGCGTGAACGACAATTTCAAACGACGCGGCACGCCACCGTCCATCCAATGTGTAAGCGCATTCATGCCGAGCAAGATGACGGCTGAAATTTGATTCGTGCGCTCTACGTTAAAAGTGAACGATTGTCCATTCACAAATGTATTTGTAGCAAGGCGTTTGATGCGCGGGCGGGGTCCGCGAAACAAGTACGGCGGCTCAAACGCTTCGACGTCGTTATTGGCGGAATGCGGCGGCGCAAGTCCGGGCTGCGCGGTGCCCGCGGTGGTGACCACGCGCCCATCGGGGAGCAAGAGCGTGATGGCGTGATACTCGCGCGCGTTCGCCATGTCATTCAGCGCGCGCCATTTGTTCTGGCGCGGATTGTACAAATCCACCGCGCGCGTTTGCCCCCACGCGTTCGTGAACGTCGCGCTGTCGTCTTCTTTTTTTCCGCCCGCGCACAAGATAGTTCCGTCGGGCAAATACACTACCTCACACATTGAACGCCGCACGCGCGGACTCGCGCCGAACGTCCATTGATTGGTCGCGGGGTCATACAACTCGACCATCGAACCGGGATTCTCCAATGCCGTCCGCCGAATGCCAATCGCGGCAATGCGCCCATCGCTCAAATAAATCGCGGTGTGGTCGGGATGGTCGCCAATCGGCGGAATGGCGCGCCCACTCGTCGCGCGCAGCGGCTGTAAAAAATTCGCGGCAGTGCGCCATTGTCCCGTTTGCGGATTCCAGATTTGCGGCGGATACCAACTCAAAAACACTTCGCCATTTTTCAACAGCATTGCATTACCGAAACCGCCCGGCTCTGTGAGCGAGCCCGTTGCCATTGTGGTTTGAGTTTTGGGAATATAGATTTCGCTCGTCGCGGTGCGAACGACATTCGGTTGCTGTCCGCCGCCATACAGCAACATGCGTTCGTCTGCCAGACGCGCGAGTCCCGCGTACCAACGCCGCTCCAACATCGGCGCGTACACCTGCCATTCCTTCGACGCGGGAGCGAATGCTTTGACAAAATCGTAGGACGACACACCGTCGAAATTGCCGTCGGCGTCCACATTACCGCCGCCAAAATACAGGACGCGCCCATCTGTCGTTAACGTCACCACATGACATCCTTGAATGAATGGCGAACTCGGCGGGATTTCTTTTTGTCCCGTTACAGGGTCGAAAACAAATTGGGCGAACGGTATCGTGACAATAAATAATTTTGCCGTTAGGCATCAGCACACCCGAATTGGTGCCGCCAAAGCGTTCAGGGTCCGTGTTGCCGATGGTCATCCAGCGTCCTTGATTTGCTTCCGGCGCGAGTGAAAATTCCGCCAGGGGCGGCGCGCCTGTCGTGACAGAAATTTCGCGATACTCGAAATCTTCCGCCGACGCGCCGATAATGTAATTGCTCTTGGGCAGCGCATCAAAGGCGTACTCACCCCGCGCGTTCGTACGGGTTTCGCGGAAAAATTCACCGTCTGCGCCTACGAGGGTGACGCGCGCGTTGGCAAGCGGCGCGCCGTTGGCATCGCGCACAATCGCTTTTTGCGCGGCGAGCGAAACGGGAGGAACGCTTACCGTAAGCGGAGGGGTTGCGGCGCGCGCGGGCGACGTACAGCGGAAAAAAGTGGCGTTGAGAGACAACAGCGCAAGTTCTAGAAAGCGTCGGCGTAAAATTCGGTTTGGCATACGAACCTCCTCTTCAAGATAAAACCCGCGCGAATCCCGATTCACTCAAGCTGTTCAAGAATTCCCATGGGCTCGCGCGCACTATGCTAACCCCGCGTCGCGCGCCTTGATAATCGCTTGCGCGCGGTCGGCGACTTGGAGTTTGGAAAAAATATTCGAGATATGATTGCGTACCGTTTTTGGCGCGAGAAAAAGTTTGTCGGCGATTTCCGCGTTATTGAAACCCTGCGCGATGAGCTGGAGCAGTTCGCGTTCGCGTTCGGTAAGTTCGGGGAAAATTTGAGGGGGTTTTATCCCAGAGAAAAAATTCATCAGTCGTTTCGCAATTTCAGGTCCGAACAATGCTTCGCCATTTGCCGCCGCGCGAATCGCGCGCAGCATTTCCTCTTGGTCTGCGCCCTTTAGAATGTATCCGCGCGCGCCCGCGCGCATCGCCGCGAAAACGGAATCATCATCTTGAAACATGGTGACGACGATGATGCCAATGTGCGGACTCGTTTGGACAATCCGCCGTGTGGCTTCAATCCCATTCACACTTGGCATTTGCAAATCCATCAAAATCACATCGGGTTGCAGCGCGTGCGCTTGTTGGATGACTTGTTCGCCCGTCGCCGCTTCTCCGACAACTTGAAATTCGGGAATGGAGTGCAAGAGCGCGCGCACACCATCACGAAAGAGCGTGTGGTCATCGGCGATGAGAATGCGAATGGAATCCATAGAGATTGGAAGTTGAAAGTTGGAAGTTGGAAGTTGGAAGTTGAAAGTTGAAAGTTGGAAGTTGAAAGTTGAAAGTTGAAAGTTGAAAGTTGGAAGTTGGAAGTTGAAAGTTGAAAGTTGGAAGTTGGAAGTTGAAAGTTGAAAGTTGGAGATTTCAGATTTCAGATTTTCGATTCATCTCTCATCTCGATTTCACTTTGTGAAATCATCATCCTTCATCCTTTGCTATCGGCAAGCGCGCCGTCACACGCGTTCCGCCACCGACTAGATTTTCAATGACGAGCGTTCCGCCCAATTCTGCGGCGCGTTCGCGCATCGAAGTCAAGCCAACCCCCGCGCGATAGGTTTCGGGAAAACCCGCGCCGTCGTCTTGAATTTCCAATTGCAGCGCGCCATTCACAACGAGCGAGACGCGACAATGCCGCGCGTGCGCGTGTCGCTGCGCATTCGTGACCGCTTCGGTGATGATGCGATATGCGGCAACTTCAGCCGCCGCGGACAAGGGCGGCAATGGTTCGGGCGCCTCCATCAAAATTTCCAATTCGTCCGAACGCGCGCGCGTAGCGTATTCACGCAGCGCGCCAACGAGTCCCAGTTCGTCCAATGCGGGCGGACGCAAATCGTACACCAAACGGCGAATGTCGGCGATGGCGCTTTGAGTTTGGTTTTTTAATTCTTTCAACAGTTGCGCGCTTTGTTCTGCATCGGGGGGAAGCAGATTGCGCGTGGCATCCAGCTTGAGCGTGATACTTGCGAGCGCGGGACCCAAACCATCATGCAGATCGCGGCGAATGCGCCGTCGTTCTTCTTCGCGCGCCGTGACAAGCCGTTCGCGCGAAGTCTGCAATTCCACCGTAACGCGCGCGGCGTGTGCGGCAACTGCCGCTTGCTCTGCAATAGTTTCCAACAAGTTCTGGTCAGCGCTTGCGAGTGTGTCTTCGCCATCACGGAGCCCGACCATCAATTCCCCAATGGTTGCATGCTGATAGAAAAGTGGGAAACGCTCGAGCAGGGCGGGACTCGACAACTTCCCATAGGAGGCAGTCACACCTGCCTCACCGTTCAACTCTCTGCCTTTCTCCTTGAGAACGATTGCCGCGTACGGCAACCTCAATGCCGTCGCAATGGTTTCAACAATGGTTGGCAGAACGTCGTTCGGCGCGAGAGTGGCTTCCAGACGCTGTCCCAATTGCGTGAGAACTCGGTAGGGCTCTGCGCGTTCGCCGTACATCAAACGATTCACAACGCGTTGGATACGTTCGCGCAATGGTTGAAACAACAACGCGATTACGCCCGTTGCCAAAAGCGAAAAGAACAAATCGGTGCGCGTATGGATATTTTCGGTGGTATGAAGCAGAGAACCCAAATAGCCGACGACAAGAACATAGACGCTTGCCACAAAGACGGAAAGTGCGCCATAAACAATCGCGCGATTGATAAGACGGTCAATTTCAAACAAGCGATAGCGCAAGATGGCAACACCAAGCCCGAGCGGAATGGGAAGGAGTAAAAAACCAAACGCGCGTCGGTCCAAAATGGGCGCGCCCCAAAAATTTTTCGGCAACATATTTAAAGTGACAATCAAGAGGAGCGACAGAACAAATCCTGAAACCGCCCAACGCGCTTGCAAACGCGCAATGGGCTCACGGCGCGCGTAACGATAACTCGAAAATAACGCGGCGACACAAGCAAGCCCGTACCCCAACGCGATGCGGTCGCTCACCGTGACCCAATCGCCTTGCCACAGAATTCGATTCGGTTCGAGATAGAACGTAATCCCCAGATAAAAAATAAAAATGGGCAATGGCAAGAGATACAGCAAAGGAACAAGCCAGCGCGCGCGTATGAGCCATGGCTGGGGTTTTGGAAAAATCAAGAGAAACCAGAGCAGCGTACTCCACATGCAATGATAGAGAATAAAGAGGATACTCCGCAGCCCCGCATACGTTCCATCCACAAATTCTTGAATCGAAAGGGAGAGCCACTGGATGACGACGAGCGTGAGGAGTCCCGTTGTCGTCAAAAACAAAAGTTGCGCCGCGCGTTCGTGCGGACGCCGCGCAAACACATACGCGCCAATTCCAAAAATCAGCAGCGCGGGCAGAACGTTGCCCCAATACTCTGCGAACCACGCGCCGATGGGAAAATCACCAAGCGTTATCGGCAATGTGATTTGCGCCTCGCCGCGTCGCACAATGTATTCAAGCGTGTCTCGCTCGCGCCACAAGGGGCGCGCCGCACTCGCATCGCCCATAAGGTTCGCCCAGTCCTGCATCGAACGTCCCGCAACCGCGATTACGATGTCATTGCGGCGAAAGGGCGAACTCGGCGCATACGGTACGACGACAAGCCCATCGGGTTGATAGATGGAAGAGAGGTCGCCAAATTCGACACGCACGCCATCCGACGGTGCGCTGACGCGCAGAGCAACGAAAAGTGTCATGACGCTGAATAGCAACAACGCGAGAAGGAATGTGATTCGAGGCGCGGTGCGAGAAAATCTCATCGCACGAATTATAAACCCGACTGACCCAGTGTGAGCGCCTCTGTTTCATATTTGCCGCGCCTGTTTACATTCAACTATGACGGTTTTGGCAAGGCGTTGTCCTGGGACTCGCCTTGAAGCACGCGTCCCAACCTGCGTTGCGGGCGAGTTGATTTTTCATTTCCGTGACCTTGCCGAAATTATGCTGCTGGCTCGCTCGCGCCGCGGGCTCGCGGCTGCTGCTTTGGAAAAAATTTACGATACGACAGCAGCAGTGTCAGCACCGAGAGGATGAAAAAGATGGAACCCGAGACGAGCGGCGGTGGGATTCCGGGACCCGTTTGCTTGTAGGCGCTGAGCAAGACCAAAATGACCAATGCCAACCAGAGGGGCCACAGCCACATCGCGTACCATGCCGATCGCTCACCGCGTCGGAATGCCGTTGCGGTAACTATCATGCTCAAAAGTCCAAGCACGAAAAGATGCGAGCCTCCCGCGCGAACAAGATAATCAATCATGGTTGCTGCGTTTGGGCTGGCGCTTTGCAATTGCGCCCATGTCATCCCGGAAATTCCTTGCAGCGTGGGACCTTCTCCGCTCTCGAAGGTTGTGCCGCCTGTGAGCATATCACCCAAGCCAAAGAGCGCGATGATGATACTCAAGACAAGGAAGACGACCCAGGCGTACCGCTCGAAAAATGTTTGAATCTTCATCCATGCCTCCTGTTATTTTTTCGCCACAATCGGCGACAGCGCGTGGAGATATTCGTACAACGCTTCGAGTTCTACATCGTCCAACAGCCCGATTTGTTTCCACGGCATCGGCGGTTGAATTTGGTGTCCCGTCACATCTACACCCGTTCGCATCGCTTGAAAGAAATCTTGCTTGCTCCAATTTGGCACAATGACAGTCAGGTTCGACGCGCCCGGCGGCGCGGGCGGCAGCGCATCGCCCGATAACGTGGGACCATGACAGCCGCGACAATCCAAAAATCGCACAACATATTCGCCGTACTCTTTTGTCACAGCTTTTGGCGGTGCCGTAATGGGGAGCAATGGGTCGGGGACGTTGATTCCCAACAAGCCCACGCCTCCCAAAAGTGTGAGCAAGGGCGAATAGGAAATGGGCGGCGTTTGCCTTTCAACGGGCGGCGATTGGCGTAAATATGCGATGACGGCTTGCGCATCCTCGTCGCTCATGAAACGCGCCGTCACGCCCGCCATGAACGAAGCACGTCCATTCGGCTCAATGCCCGTTCGCAAAATGCGATAGAGGTCGTTATCACTAAAATCTTTGATTTTTCCCGCAGGCGTGATGTTCGGGGCATATAGATCGCCGAGCGGCAGACCGGAATCATCGCTCAAATTGTTGCCACCCGTCAAGGGCAATTGTCCATTTTGCGAATGACAGCCCGCGCACAAGACCGTTGCGAGATGTTCACCGCGCGCGATTTGTTCGGGCGTCCCCGCGATGGTTACACTCACTGACGCGACAGGATACGGGCGCGTGAGGTCGTACAAACCTTTCGCCATCACGAATGTGAGCAACGCGAATACAAGTGTGAACAGTCCCGCGAGGATGACACCAGGGAATTTAAGATACCAGCG
>CALMZO010000233.1 GCA_937870825.1 uncultured Chloroflexota bacterium
TGACCTTGAATAAAAGGTGGGAACGTTGCATGAGAATCCTCCTGGAAATATCGAGCATGTTGGGTTGTGGTGGTAGAGAGGAAAAGGGATGTGAAATTATGTGAGAAGAGAGCTGCCTCCTCGCCGGGATAAACAAGATTTCTTCTGAATCAACACCTGCGCCAAAAACCCGTTTTCGTATCGGTCAACTCACCTGGTTGTTTTCAAACGCGAAAGCGGGTTTTTTGGACAGCGGTATTTCAATTCGCCAAGTATTGAACCTGGCGTTTTTCCATTCCGGCAAGACCACTGTCTCCGGACAAGCAGCCGAGCCGGGCGAGGCAATTAGCCGATATTGCCATTGTCATTGTCATCGTCGTCATCGTCGTTGTCGTTCCCGTTGTCATCATCGTCGTCGTTGTCGTTCCCGTTGTCATCATCGTCATCATTGTCGTTCCCGTTGTCATCATCGTTATCATTGCTGTTATCGTCGTTGTCATTCACATTGTCATTGTCATCATTGTCGTTGGCGTTGTCATCGTCGTTATCATTGCTGTCATCGTCGTTATCATTGCTGTTATCGTCGTTGTCATTCACATTGTCGTCGTCATTGTCATTGGCGTTGTCGTCATTGTCGTTGGCGTTGTCGTCATCATTGTCATTGCTGTTATCGTCGTTGTCATTCACATTGTCGTCATCATTGTCATTGGCGTTGTCGTCATTGTCGTTGGCGTTGTCGTCATCATTGTCATTGGCGTTGTCGTCATTGTCGTTGGCGTTGTCATCATTGTCGTTGGCGTTGTCGTCGTCGTCGTCGAACTCGTCGTCGTTGGGAACGCCGTCATCATCAGAATCTTCTTGTCCGTCGTTCACGCCATCTTTGTCTGTATCCGCGCGGCGCGGATGTGTCTGGACAATGAATTCCTGTACGTGCGTCAAGCCGTCGCGGTCAAAATCTTCGGCACTGTCTGGGGTCCCGTTGTTGTTGGAATCGGCGCGGCGGCATTTGGTCTTGGAAACAAATTCCTGCGCGTTCAACAAGGTATCGCCGTCTGCATCTTCTGCGCCGTCGAGAATGCCGTCATTATCCGAATCCGCATCGCGCGGATTGGTCGCGCACTTTTTTTCTTGACGCTTGGTCAAGCCGTCCCGGTCTGCATCTTTGCGCGCATCGGGTGCGGTGAAGCGAGCCAAATTTGTGCTCGGGGGAATTTCGGTGGCTGCTTGCGCGGTAAAGGTGAGAATACCGGCAATGATGATGGTACACGTGGCAATCGCGGTAAAACCGACTGCGAGTGTGCGTACAAGTAGGTTTTGCATGAGTTTCCCTGCCTCCTTGTTAATAGGAACGCACACGCGCGCGAAAAAGATACCGGCAAAAAAAAACCTCAGGGAATTTTCCTTGAGGTCTTTTTAATCACCGATATTCTGCTGTGAAAAAGCACTTGCGACAAGAGTTACATGTGCATAGCGTGCGTTAATCTGCCGCGCAGCGAAATCCTACACTAATCGCCCTGTCTGTTGGGGCAAGTTTGTTGCGCGCATTCGCGCGCGACACCGCCGCGCCGAACGCAAACATCCCGCCCCGTGTGACGCGTTCGCCCTGCGCTTGCAAATTTTCGCGCCCATCGTTCGCGTTGTACGGATATTTTTCAAACAGCGAACTTGTCCACTGCCACACATTGCCCACCATGTCGTTGACAGTGTACGGACTTGCGCCTGCGGGAAATTTTCCAACGGGGGCAGCATCTTGCGCGCCGCGTTCGCCAAACGCGGACTTGTCACTGCTCCAGTCATTGCCCCACGGATACAGCCGTCCATCTGTCCCGCGCGCGGCTTTTTCCCATTCCGCTTCGGTGGGCAAACGTTTGCCTGCCCATTCGCAATAGGCGCGCGCGTCATCCCACGTCACGAGAACGACAGGATACGTTTCGCGGCCCGCCGGAAAATTGCGCGTCGCCGCGTCCCAACTCCACGCTTTCAATTGTTCCAATTCGATGTCGGGAACAGAACGCGAAGGGTTCGCATCCAGAAATTTTTTGTACTGCTGATTCGTCACCAAATCGCGGTCAAGCCAAAACGCGGCGACGTTGCTAACATGTTCCGGTTTTTCAAACTCGAAACCGCCCGCCGCCGCGCGTTGTTTTTCAATCAACCTTTTCTCTTGTTCGGCGGTGATGCCCATTTTGAATTCCCCCGCCGGAACGCGCACGAGCGTTTTGCCGTCGGTGGGACTCGTGCGCGTTTCCACTTGCGCGCCGCACGCGGCAAAGATAAAAATTGCGGCGAATAACAGAATGCGTTTCAAAATGTTGTTCCTTTCAAGGATTCGCGTTGTGCTGCGCGCGGAGCTCCTCCAGCATCAAACGCGCGCCGGGCGCATACCGCAGCGAAAAATGTGGATTCAGTTCCAGCGCGCGTTCGAGCGATTCGCGTCCGCGCAAGTTATCGCCCGACGCGACATAGATCATGCCCGCGTGATAAAAGAGCAGCGCGTTTTGGGTGCCGAGCGACAATGCTTTTTCGATGTACCGCGCCGCGTTTTCATAGTCACCGCGTTGATAGTACGTCCACGCCAACGTGTCTGCAACAAAGATGCCGGGACGTTTTTCGTACGCGCGTTTTGCAAGTTCCAGGGTGTGGTTCAAATCCATTTTATGGTCTGCGTTAAACAATGCAAGTTCCGCGTCGGTGTCCACACCGTTCGCAGAGGCAAGCTGTTGCATTGCGGCAACGAGCGCGTATTGTTTCTGCGCGTTGGCGTTGTCCCCGCTCACTTGGTACACGTCGCCCAAGCCAATCACAAATTCGGGGAGTGGAATCGTTTCGAGCAAGCGCGTGTACGTTTGAATGGCTTGTGCGTAATCGCCTTGCGCGGCATACACTTGCGCGAGTCCGCCGCGCGCGTACGGATAATCATTCCAGTTTTGCAGGGCGGCTTGATAGGCGCTGCGCGCGTTTTCCAAATCGCCTTGCCCGAAATACAAGTTGCCGAGTTGCACCAACGCCCAACTGCGCGCTTCGCTGTTCGCCGCGCCCGCGTTCACGGCGCGTTCCATATTTTCCAACGCGCCCGCGCGGTCGCCCACCAGTTCGCGCGCATACGAGACCCGCGCGTACGAGGACAAATCGGGACGCGTGTCCACCATCGTTTGAAAATGTTTGAACGCCGCATCGTATTCGCCCAATTCCAGCTGCGCGTCGCCGAGCACGCCGTAAAGCCCGGCGTTGTCGGGATTGAGTTGCGCGGCGCGTTCGCCCCAAACAATTGCCTCACGAAATTGATGCTGCGCGAGTTTCAGACCGCCCATGCCGCCGACTGCGAGAAAATTATTTTGGTCGAGTTCGAGAGCTTTTTGAAAGGCTTGTTCCGCGCGCGAATAGTTCGACGGGTCGCCGTTCTCGCGCACGCGTTGTAAAAACGCCGCGCCGAGGAGCGCCCATTGCTGCGAGTTGTGTGGATTTTTTTCGAGAGAGGTTTGAAGATTGCGAATGACGCGTTCGGTGGTTTGGGCGCGTGACGCGCGTCCCTCTTTGGCGGTAGGGTCGTACTGCGATGCCGCGGATGTAACATCCGCGTTTTCATCCAGATACCAACGCGTCGCCAACGCGCCGACGGCGAGTCCGCCGAGTACCAAAGAGCTGAGCAAAAAAATTTTTACGAGGCGCATTGTGAGTGAGGGGCGGATATTTCTATCCGCCCCTGCATCATACCTTAATTCCCGTAACTGAAACCATCCACCGGCGTAGCGAGGTAGGGGAACGTGCCGCTAAAGGTTCCGGCGGCCGCATTCACTCCATCCCCCAAGGCATTGTTGGGTGAAATGTTGTAGCCGCTCACCAACACCCCGGCAATGACGCGTTCGGAAATATCCACCACGTCATCCGTCAAACGACGACCATTCGGATAACCCTGATTGTCGCCGCCGATAACGCCCATCGTGGAACAACCGGAAGTGCAAACGGGCGTCGTGGTGTTCAAACGCAGCATGTCCGATGCGACGGGACTGCCTGCGGGGCGATTGAGACCGGGAATGCCCAGCAAGAGCGCGTCCACCAAATCTTGACGCGGCGTAGATGGAATCGAAACGCCGTAAATTGCGTTCAGCAATTTTGCGAGTTCGGGGTCAACCACCGGACCTGCAAAATTCGCGACATCATTTACCGGTTTCGACGCGTTGAATTTGTCTTTCATTGCCATCGGAATCACTGCTTCGTTCACGAGCGCGAGCCCGAGACGCGAAACCTGCTTCCAATCTTTGGAATTGATGTGGGCGTCGGTGGCGTCCGCTGCTTCTGTGGTTTGGCGTTCGCTCGGCAACACGCGAGTCGCTTTGCGCGAATTGGTAGCCCAGAATCCGATGACATCATCGCCGTTTGTGAGTTTATTGATCGGCACCTGAAGCGCAATCGTTTGCACGCTGAACTCGTCAAACAGATTGTAGCCGCCGGTGCTGAACGTGCCGCGAATCGAAAGCAAATCGAAAATCGCGCCGACATCGGCAAAGAACGAATCGCGGCGTTGACCCGCAAACACTTTGCCTTCACCATTCGGCAAATCGTACACTGCCGTTTGCGCGACGGCTTCATAATTTGCGATGCCGTTGTTGGCGGCACACGCTTGCGCGGGAATCGAAATTGCCCAGTTTTGCGCGAACGAGTGGCAACCGGCGTTCGATGGCGGAACGATGTAACCGCCGTACAGTTTCGTCGTCGTCTTGCCTACTTTTTTATACACCGCGTACGTTTGGCGCACGGTCAAATTGGGGTCTTGCAAACCGCTGACCGGTCCGACGTTATAGAGGAACGTGTCGTTTTTCAGGATTTGCGTCTGAAACTTGAAAAAGTATTGAATGTCCGCTTTCGCGTCGCCGTCGTTGTCAATGTTAAAGCCATAGCGCACATCGTCGCCAAAGCGATAGAAATTCGGACCGCCGGCGGGACCGGAGTAGGGATAGTAATTTGCAATGAGGGTAACGGTGCTGTCATCTTCGGGGCTGCGAAACATGTAGACGTCGGTGTTATCCGCAGCGGGGTCTTGACTAATCAACGGGGCTTCGCGGTGACTGGAAGCGCCCGCATCATGCGTGATAAATTGAGAAGCGGCGCCGAGCAGGAGCGCGACAGCCAATACCACGCCAAGTACTATGAACTTGCGCATAAGGTTTCTCCTTCAAAAGATTGGGTTGCACGGACGATAGATTTGGAAATTCATTGGTGCGAGTAGGTCCAGGCACCAGCCGGTGTATGACACATGAATTTCCGGTGGTCGCGGAGCGAGAAAAAAAGACTCGGAAATCGCTTACCTCCTTTCACGGGTCAATGTGTTCGCCAACAGCAAGAACCAAACCCCTTTTCGCGTAAGCCGTAGTTTGTTCAAGAAAACGGGTTTGGTTCTTGCCCGTTTTTCATTTTGGCGAAGGGATTGATTGAAACAGTTGTTACTACGCAAAACCACGCGCCGCACATTTACAAATGGCAACGCGTGCGGCTTGATTTGATGCGAGAATTTTAGGAGATTACCCGGCGTTGTGCCAGACCAATCCCTGCTCATTTTTTGCTCACTTGTGCATCCGACCCCCAAAAAAAATCGCGTTCCCATCGGAACGCGATTTTTTCAGGCTTTGTTTTGCTCGGCTTGTTGTTCGTCGAGAGTGTCTTCTTGCTTGAGCGCTTCAGCGCCTTGACTCAGGTCCGGCTCATCCGCGCCGATGCCGCCGCTCATCGCGGGTGCATCGTCTTCCGGCAAGCCTTGCTCGACATTTTTCACCACGCGCTCGACATTCTCATGCATCGGCGTAAAGGGCATCATACACTTTGCCTCCTTGAAGCGGAATGATTTTCGCTGCATTCTAACACAAAACGGCGTCCCGCAACCGGACGCCGTTTCTTGTTTGCGTAGAGGCGCGCAGGTTCGATTTAATCTTCCGCGCGCAGACGTTCATTCAATTGTTCGCGCACTTGAGGGTCCTGGAACGCCCCGTACATCACCTGCGTCACCATTTTCGCGTCGGGTTTGTTCACGCCGCGCATCATCGAACACATATGCTGCCCTGTGACAATGACTGCCACGCCGCGCGGGTGCAGAAGCTCTTGCACAAAGTCCGCGATTTGGTGGGTCATCTTTTCTTGCAATTGCAAACGCCGCGCGTACATGTCCACGATGCGCGGAATTTTTGAAAGTCCCAACACCTGTCCTTCGGGAATGTATGCGACATGCGCCTTGCCAAAAAAGGGCAACATGTGATGTTCACACATGCTGAAAAATTCAATGTCTTTGACAACCACCATGTCATGATATTCCGTGTCAAAAAACGCGTCGTTGATGAGCGCCACCGGGTCAACGGTATAGCCCGCGAGCAACTCTTTGTACGCTTTCGCGACGCGTTCGGGCGTTTTGAGGAGACCTTCGCGCGTCGGGTCTTCCCCCACATTCACCAAAATCGTACGCACCGCGTCCGCAATGGCTTGAGGCGCCAGTTCTTTTTCCGGCGCGACGCGCAGCGCTTCCAAAAGGCGCGGGGTTTCCAAGCCGGGCATCGGATTGCCCCATTCCTCGTCGCCAAAACCGCGCGCGGTAAAAGTTCGTTGCTCGGACATGACAGCTCGCTCCTCGACAGGTAGTTCGATTTCTTTATGTACCCGCTCGCTCATTTCCAAAATTTCAATCATCTCACCCGGTTTCCCGCGCAGGCGACACGCCAATTCCGCCAGCGTGGGACCGTCGGGCGGAATCACGTAATCGGGATTCAGATGCGCCAACGCGCGCGCCATGAACGGGCGTTCAAAAATTTCGGGCGCGGGCAAAATCAATTCGCCGTCATCCAACGTCGCCTCGCCGTACAACACCAAATCCAAATCAATCGGGCGCGGCGCGTTTTTGTCGGCGGTTCGCACGCGTCCCATTGCGTGTTCCGTCGCGCGCAGTTCGTTCCGCAGCGCGTGCGGGGACAATTTTGTTTTGAGCCACACCGCGCCGTTATAAAAACGCGGCGCGTCGTCCGAACCCAGCGCAAGAGTGTCGTACACGGGCGACGCCGCGACGATGTCGCCTAACGCGCGCAAATACGAAAACGCGCCGAGAAAATTTTTTTCGCGCTCGACATTCGAGCCAATAAAAATGTATGCGTCGTTCATGTTCGATGCTCTTTTGTAGTAAAACGAAAATTCGCGAAAATGTGTTTGTAGGAATTTTCCTACGCACGCTCAAGGTCGGCGCGCGTGCGCGTAATCGTCACCCCAACGGAACGCGCAAAACGCAGCGCGCCGGGTTTTTCAACGCTGACCTGTACTTGCTGCACGCGTTCGTGGCGCAAACAGATTTGGGCGATGCGTTCCACCAAACGCTCCACCAAAAAATATTCCGATGCTTCGACATGCTCGATGATTTGTTTTGTGACCGTGCGATAATTCACCGCATCGGCGATGTCGTCACTTTGCGCGGCGGCGCGCGTGTCTGCCCACATGACGATATTGATTAAAACATCCTGTTTGTTTTTTCGTTCGGCTTCGTTGATGCCGACAATGCAGCGCAGCAGTACATCGCGGATTTCGATTCGGTCAAGATTCTCCATGTCTCGCGGTCTCACAGTGAGTCGCAAAAAATCGAAGATTGTTACTTGCTCTTGGCGATACGGGATTTACGCCTGGTATCTTTTTCCAGGTGCCTGTCTAAAGGCAAAATTCCATCGCGGATAATTCGGAGTGTGCTCGCGCCCGTTGATGATGATACGCTGATGGCTGCCTTTACACATTTGCACCGGCACTTGAACTTTTTTCCCAGCAACGGTTCGAGTCCTCATGGTAGAATTATACCCCACAGTTCTATTGCTCTGCGCCGCGCCGGCTCGTACAATTTTTGCATGAAACATTTTCGCGCTGTTTGTTTGTTCACACTTGCCACTCTCATTGCGATATTCATTCCCTCCGCGCTTGGCGCAAAACAAAACGCGCAAACCGAATTGACGCCGCGCGTCTTTTTGCCGCTGGTCACAAGTTCCGCGTGTCAAGACATTGCAGGCGAAACTTATCAAACGCTTGTGCCGGTCTCGCTGCCGACAGACCGCCCCGCCGCACAACACGCCGACTTGAATCTGGCGCTGCGCGGTTATGTTGCGACGACGCATACGCTCGGGCTGGTAGATTACGGCGGCGCAACCGATTCACGCGCGCCAAAATTATTTTCGCTGTTCGCCGACAATCGCGTTCCCGAATTTTCGAGCGTGTCGCAAATGTACGCGTGGGATTGGCTTACGAATTCGCGCGGTGAACCGATTGCGAATCCACCCGTGACGCTCGTGGGGATGCGCGTCACGCCGGACGAAATTTTGCGCGTGCCAAAATCGGAATATAACATCGGCACGCGCACACTGCGTCCGCCGCGCGGCTTTTTCATTGACGCGACAAAAGACGATTCGACAAAATTCGAAGTCCTCGTATTGTACGCATCGCATGAACGCATCACCTTGAAATATACGCGCGAAGACAATGTGATTCTTGGATACACGCTGCACATTGAAAATGTTTGCGTCGCGCCCGCGCTCTTGGACTTGTATCGCTCATGGAATCAAAACGGGCGCGGACAATTGCCCGGGCTGAAACAAGGGCAAGCATTCGGGCGCGCGCGCGACAATACAATCGGCGTCGTCATCCGCGACAACGGTTCGTTCATGGACCCGCGTTCGAAAAAAGATTGGTGGTAAATGTTCTCTGTCATTGCGAGGCGCGGTCTTGGCAACGAAGCAATCTCGACGCTCTGGACAGTAAGATTGCTTCGGACGTTCACGCTTCGCGTGAACACCTCGCAATGACAAATTCACGCAAATGGAAATCTACATTTCGGTTGACATTGAAGCATCAGGTCCCGTGCCGGGCGAATACAGCATGTTGTCGCTCGGCGCGTGCGTCGTCGGCGCGACGGAAAAAAATTTTTACGCGGAATTGAAACCCCTCACAAAAAAATTTGACGCGGAAGCATTGAACGTCGCGGGTTTTGATTTGAACACATTGGCGCGCACGGGAAGGGAGCCCGCGCAAGCGATGCGCGATTTTGACGCGTGGCTCGCCGAGGTGGTGCCATTCGACCGCACGCCGATTTTTTGCGCGTACCCGCTCGCGTTCGATTGGATGTTTGTGGCGTACTATTTTCATCGTTTTGTCGGACGCAATCCGTTCGGTTACAGTGGTTTTGATTTCAAATCCTTTTATATGGGCGTCACGGGGCAGACGTGGAAACACGCGAGCACCTTTTCACCCAAACAGCGGTTCAACATTGCGCAGGATTTAACGCACAACGCGCGTGAGGATGCCATCGCGCAGGCGCATTTGTTGACCGAACTGTTTGCATTTGCGAATGAACACCATACCCGAACGAAACGCTGACGCACAGGCAAATGAAATTGCCGCCGCCGCAAAACAAAGCGGCGTCGAAGTGAACGCGCAAGAGACCGCGCAGTGGCTCGTCGCCATGTCGAACGCGGAACGCGCCGATGCCATCGTGCACGATGCGCAACAGGGCATTTTTGGACATCACATCGCGCTGTTGGATTTTGACGCGGACGATTTGAATTATTTTCGGCGGCTCGCCAAACACATTCGCACCATGCCGCATCCGAACGTCGAATCGGCAATCGCGATTTCGGGCAGCGCGGCGCAAGGACGCGTGCAGCTCTTTCCCGGCGATTGTGATTTTTTTGAACGCGTGCACATTCACGCGCCCGATGCGGAAACGGCGAAAACGATTTTGCGCGAGGTGATGCGCGCGACGGCGGTGCGCGCGTTGTTGCAACCCGACATTGTTTTGATTGAAGCGAATTTCGGTGTGTACACGCAAGCGGTGCGCGAACGCGGACAACCGCGCGCGGCAGGCGACCCGATTACGTGGACGCCCAATGATGTGTTCAATGGGCTAATGCTCGTCGAGGACGCGAACGGTAATTCGTTATTCTTGCATTGGGACAAAGTGGAGGCGGGGCAGGGGTGGACGTATCTCGGCTGGATTGTGGCAGACCGCGAACGCGGACGCATCGCCTTGGCGAGCAACATGCTCGATGTGACATGGCAAGCGCCCGACGGCACGATTACGTCGCTCGACGGTTCGGTTGACCCGTTTTTTCAAGAAGTGTATTTGTTTGCGGACGAGCAGCCGATATTTACAAAACTCGCGCGCGAGGTGACGCCCGACGCGTTGAACGCGTACACAAGGATGATGCGTTCCCAAGTCACGCATTACACACACGCGGAACCGAATTTCGGTAAAGCGTGCAAGCGTCTCTATAATTTATTTCGCCTCACCGACCAACTCGAAGCCGCCGCGTATGTGCGCGAATTGTTCGACGAACCTGTCGCGTGTTTGTACCAGGTGCCCGGTTTGCTCGAAGCGGCAGAAATCGCGCTGCGCGACCCGCGCGCGGAAATTGACCGCGCGACGGTGTTGAAACAAATTGACGCGGTGATGGAACACGTCAAGAACGCGACGGAAGGACGCGACGAAGCGCGCATTCTCGCGGAACTATCACGCATAAAATTGGATGTGCTGCGCGAGCCGCCCGGTTCCGATTGGGACGAAATTTTGCAAGCGGTGAGAAAACGCTGCGCCGAAATCGTAAATGACTTTTTCCGCGCGCGGTTGCTCGGATACAAGGCGATACGGGAGTTTGTGGAGAATTTGATGCCGTAATTTGAAGACCGCAGTTTGGAAAACTGCGGCAAACGAAGGAAAGCAAGAGGACAAAAAAACAGAGTAAAATGAATGTACCCCTCCAGAGATAGTATCTTTGGACCGACAGCCCACTCGCAAGAATGGGTTGTCTCTTTTTCAAATCGGCTTTGACGCACGACGCGGTGACATGTTACAATTTGCCCATCTTTGCGACGCTTACGGTAAAAATTCTAACGCGTCGCCATTTTATTTTGGAGTCACTTCTATGGCTCACCCCAAATCCAATTCCTCAAAAGCAAAACAAAAATCTATCCCTCTCGCCAACATCCAAACGTATCAACACAAAAAAGAGCGGCGCAAAAACATTCCGCCTGCCGGTCTCGCCGCGCAAGGCAAAGTGCGCGAGGCGAAAAAAATCCAGTACGCATACAATCCGCATCTGCCGCCGACGCTTCGTTTTGACGACACGGGCAAATCCGACGACCTGCCGCCGCTTTTACAAAAAGCATTGCGCGAAAAATTGAGCAAGGACGAAGTCCAAGAACTCGCCGCCGCGCTCCGTGTGCGCGAACCGTGGCTGGAATGGGCGGGCAAGCGCGAAAAGAAAACCTTTGAAGTTGACCCCGTCGCGCTCCACATGCACGAACGCGTTTCGGCGCGCGCCATCTTGCACGCCGCCGCGCGCGAAAATGTGCAGCGTTCGTTGTTTGGCGACCCCGAATTGGGCTACCGCCAAGAGATTCAGTTTTATCAACACGATATTGAATGGACGAATCGGATGATTTTGGGCGATTCGCTTCAGGTGATGGCGTCGCTCAAGCAGCGCGAAAATCTCGCGGGCAAAGTGCAAATGATTTACATGGACCCGCCGTATGGCATCAAATTCGCGTCCAACTTCCAGCCCGAAATCGGCAAACGCGATGTCAAGGACAAGGAAAGTGATTTGACGCGCGAACCCGAAATGGTAAAAGCGTATCGTGATACGTGGACGCTCGGTGTGCATTCCTACCTCGCGTATTTGCGCGACCGTTTGATTCTCGCGCGTGAAATGCTCACCGATTCGGGCAGCATCTTTGTGCAGATTTCGGATGAGAATGTCCACCGGGTAAGACTGTTAATGGATGAAGTTTTCAATTCTCATAATTTTGTAAGCGAAATTATCTTTACAAAGACAAGTGCATTAGAACGGATTCCTATTTAACTCAAGGGACGAATGTGGTAAATTGCGCACCATGAATGCTTATTCCTCGGATTT
>CALMZO010000234.1 GCA_937870825.1 uncultured Chloroflexota bacterium
CTGTCGCCGAGATTGGAAAAAATTGTGAGGATGCTATTGGCGATTCGGCGTCAAGTCTGGAAACTGATTGGCTCGACGCGTCCAGCGGCACGGCAAGAAGCAGAGCGCGAATTGGGGATAAGTTTGTTGATGGCGACGTTGAATGTGACGCGCCTCACCCATTTTGAAAATGACCCCGCACTGCGCCCGCGCTTGCACTGGGCGATACTCTCAGCGGCACTGCTCTGTGAGCGACTCGAATGAGTTCCGCAGTCGAGATTAGCGCACCACGCGAAAGATCCGGCACACAGCTCTCGAAAAGAGACGTCGCAAAATCACCCTAAATCAGAGCAAATACACTGGCAGATTTACAATGTTGAGCAACGTAGTCAGCCAATTCCTTGACACGATTCTGCCTGTACAAGCGCGAGGTCAGTGGAATCAAGCCTTGTAGCACCGGGAATGAAACTTCCTATAAGCCCGGCAACCACTTGAAAAAATGTGAAATCAAAACCTATCTGTACGTGTCGTCCGCGAGATCCTCTAACGCAGGAGAGATTTGCCTAAAAACAAACTATTTTTCGCGCGATTTTTATCGCGCCATGCCGATGAGAGTCATTTGAGCAAAGAGTCGAGCCGCAGGAATTCCAGCGCTCGACTTTTTCATTTCGAAATTCGCGATTGAAGCCATACACGGCTGATGATACAATCGAGTCAACGTTCAGAGTTCTTGTGATTCTCCTTTGTCTTTCCCGTATCATCCTATTTTGAATTCGAGTCGCGTTCAGAACGATGCCCAAGCACAAATCCAATCTCACGCTCGAAATGATTCGCCGTCACGTTGATGCGCTCACCTTTGGACGCGGGCGCGAATACGCATACGCCAAACACATTGCTCACGCGCGGCACGCAGGCGATACGCTCAAAGCCGATTGTTTCGGTTCAGGCGAAAATGTGTATCGTGTGCAAGTAACCGTGCGTGACGGCGAAATTGTGGATGCCGATTGTTCATGTCCTGTGGGAATGGATGGAGACTGTTCGCAAACTACTGTTTGCGCGCATGTTGTCGCGTTGTTGCTCACGTTTCTCGAACAACCCGAACTGTTCCGAGATTTCGAGGATTTAGATGTGGCGCTGGAACGGCGCGGCAAAGAGGAACTCGTTGCGCTTATCAAGCAAATGTTGAAACAAGCGCCCGAACTGGAAGCGTTATTGGAAATTCCGCTCGCGAAAAATAAATCCACGCGCGTTCTGAATGCCGAAACCATTCGCAAACAAGTGCGCGGACATTTTAAGCAATCGGGTTATCGTTGGGGCACCGAAGGATTGATTGCGAGCGCGATGGATTCGATTCTCGATTTGGGCGATGATTATGTGGCGAATCGCGATTGGCGCAACGCGACGACGGTGTATCACACGGTTGTGGATCAAGTGCTGGAACAGTTTTATCAATTCCACGATGAAAGCGGCGCGCTGCGAATGCTCGTCGAGCGCGGCGTGAATGGTTTGGCGGAATGTTTTTCCGAAAGCGTAAACGAGGCGATGTTACGCGCGGAAACGCTGCGCGCACTCTTTGATGTTTATCAATTCGATGTGGAATTTGGCGGCATCGGTTTGGGGGACAATGTGCCAGAAGTGATTTCGCTCGATTGGTGAAGCACAGGCATGGCACGCATACATTCAAAAACTGGATGCAGAAAGCCGCGCACTGCGCGAGGAATTGCAAAAGGCGCGGCTCGTATCTCAAGAGAAATGAACTCTGCTCCTGTGTCGTTCTAAAAAGCACGTCAGCACGATGTTGCCGGGGACCACAAGATGGAATCGGGCAAACATGCCAAAGGTGATTTGATGTACAAGAAGGAACTTGATAGGCACGGGTGTCCGCTTTATACTCAAACAAGCTTCTTGCGCAACCCTTCACCAGCATTCAGGGCAGGTTTTCGGACGATGCACTCGTCGGCGCGCTCGACGCGCTGGACGTTCCCTTTTTGATGGGCGGCGTTTAGGACGAAAGCGCGCAGGACATCTCTCCTGTTCAATTGCTTCAAGGGTTAGCGCAGTCATCAGACGCTCGGATGCGCTCGGCAATTATCCCACTCCTCTTGCGTCATCCCGAATTCGCGGACGCGGCGCGCGTTGCCGCATCGCGTTTGGAAGGACAAGCGCAATACACACTGCAATTGTTTTACACTGCCGCGCGGCTGCTGCAAGAAAAATATGTCGAACGCCTCACGCGCTTGTTTGGAGCGCAGAGACGACTGCCCGATTTGTATAGTAAAGCCCTTGAGATTGAATTGTGCGATGAAATTCAAGAATCCCTTGCGCGCGTGGGCGAGTGCCACGCAGAACTCACGGGGTTAAAAATGAATTACGCAGGCGGATACGAACACGCGGCACGCACATGGCTCGATTATTTGGAATGGCGTGCCGCATTACCAAGACAACGTTTATGGCAGACCACTTAAGCGCGGCAAAACTGGAAGCGTTCCTTCAAAAATTAGGGGAACGGTATTCCAAACCCGCGACGCTCTAGTTGCTCGGCGGCGGGGTGCTGATTCTTCTGGGGAGCAGTCGCAATACACTCGATGTAGATTACGTCGGGATTGATATTCCCGGGCTTTGGACGGAGTTGCAGCGAACGATTGCGGAACTTGCCAACGAAATGGAAATCAAAATCGAAGCAGTGCCGTATGATGAAATGATTCCGCCGCTCCCCGATTCCATCGCACGCCAGATTCCCGTCGGAATGTATGGCAACGTTCAAGTGGTCGTGATTGACCCGTATGCAATGGCGTTGGGCAAACTTGATCGCGGTTTTCCCACCGATTTGGAAGACGTTGTATTTTTGATTCATCGGAATCTTATCAACCTAACCGAATTGGACAAAATCGTACAAGCCGCGATTCCGCGCGCACAAGAATTCGACCTGACGCCGCGCCAGATGCGGCAGAATTTAGAGACCGTGCGACAAATGATCGCCGAAAAATGATGACCATTTTTTTTCTTCACAAGCGCGAACGTTCTCACCTTTTATGCGCCGATTTGGAGTAATTTCTCTGTTATGGTTTTCAGAATCACACCGTAATCTTGGAATCGACTCATGAAACAACTCGCCCGCATAAGATGACATTGTATCAGAGTGAAGAGCAGGGACACGCATGACACGTTTTGACGAAATAACCGCTCAAGAATTTGAACAACTCATCAACCGCGTTATTGTTTCGTTCGCCAAACTACGGTTTGGCACGAAATGAGCATTTGGCAGAGTGGGATGGCACACTGCCGATTGATACATTCTTTGAATCTTGGGAACGTATCGAGGCACAGCGCCAACCCTTGGAACTTGAACCACGGCTGATTGACGATCCTCTTTTCTTGCGCGCCGCCGGATAGGTACCGTCAAGGTGGAAGGCAATCCTATTCGATGGGAAGATGGACACAAAGTGGTCATCCGGCTAGCAGGGTAACGAGTGTTGGATCGGACCGGTCATCGCAGTCGCCTCGCACGCGAAGACTGGAAAGCGCTTGAAAGAGAGGCGGGTCGAAAATCCACTCTAGTGCATCATTAACCAACTTGTTTTGCGTACCGATGCATTGAAAGACGCTTTCTAAACGATTTCATTGTGCGC
>CALMZO010000235.1 GCA_937870825.1 uncultured Chloroflexota bacterium
AGTGTAGCATCCCTCTATCAAACGTCTATCAAATAAGGTCCTCTACGATGCTAATTTTGAATTTTTTCTCCGCGCCTTTGGTACTTTTGGATAACCAACCGTTGCGCACGTTGACGGCTTCACCTATCTTGCTGAGTCTCTTGGCATATTTGGTCATGCACCGCGAACGCCCGCTCGCGCGCTCGTTCGTCGCCGCCGCGTTTTGGCCCGAGAGTACCGAAGCGCAGGCGCGGCGCAATTTGAACAGCCATCTTTACCGCCTGCGGATGCTGCTCGGTTCAGCGGAGTTTCTGTGCAGCGAGCGTGAGACGATTCAGTTTGATCCGCACGCGGCGTTCTGGCTCGACGTCCTCGATTTTGAATCGCGCACTGCCCAGCTTGTTTCCTCTTCTGCTGCGCCACTCTCCAATCCCACCGACACGCGCGCGCTGGAAGAGGCAGCTGCGCTGTATCGCGGCGAATTTCTCGAAGGCATCTTTGACGATTGGGTACTGCCGCACCGCGAGCGGCTGCATGAACGTTACCTTCTGACGTTGAACCGCCTCGTCGAAACGTATCGCGCGCAAGAGGATTTCGACGCGGCAATTCGCGCGGCGAGACAATGGATGCAGGAAGATTCCTTTTGCGAAGCCGCGCATTACCACCTCATTCGACTGTACGCGCAGTCCAACCGCCTGAATCAAGCCCGCGCACAGTTTCAGCATTATCAAACGATTTGGCGGAACGAACTGCGGGTTGAACCTTCGGCGCGTATCCTCGCCCTCGCTGATCAATACCAGCTGGTTGCGCCGCCAACTTTGATTCAGAATGCCGCAGCACGTCTGACCCAACTTGAAGATACGCTTGAAGCGCACAGGCAATTGGACAAGCGCAAGGCGGCTACACAGGAACGACAACGCACCGTTGAAGAACTCAATCGCCAAATCGCGCAGCAAGCACAAGAGCTCGGCTTGGCGTTCAAAAAGCGCGGGACACCGGGCAAAGCCGCGCGCTATTTGATGCGCGCGCTCGCCGCACTCGCCGCGCTGCCCGATTCTCCTTGGCGGCGCGAACAAGAATGGTCGCTGCGCGTCGCGTGCGATGAACTGTACGATCGGGATGCAAATTGGAAGGCGGCGTTGGAGAATCTCAACGCGCTGGCACGCTTGGCAGACACGTTCGGCACACCCACACACCAAGCCGAAGTCCACGCGCGCTGGGCATGGGTCAAGATTGGTCAGAGCCGACACGCCGAAGCCATTGCTCACGCCAAAAACGCGCTGCGTATCAGTACGCAGCACCAAGACTGGTCCCGAGCGGCGTGGGCGCAGCGGCTGCTTGGAGTCGCATACGACCAGTTGGGCGATTTTCGCGCGGCATTGGCACACTATCGCGCCGCGCTGGCGATTGATGAAACGTCGGGCAGTCCCGAACACCTGCCGACCGATTTGAATAACATCGGCTGCGTCCTCCAAACGATGGGCGACTATGCGGCAGCACGGCGGGAATTCGAGCGCGCGCGCTCTTTGCTCTTGCCGCAAACGCCGCTGCAAATAAAGCTCACGCTCCGAGCCAATTTGGGAAATCTGTGGACGAAACTGGAGCAGTTCGACGCGGCACAGCGCGAGTTGAAACAAGCACTCGAGTAGTTCAAGCGACTCGGCGAACGCGAACGGGAATGTTGGGTCGCCGCCTGTTTGGCGCGGCTTTATCAGCGGCGCGGTGAGCGGGACCGCGCGCTGGTCTTGGCGCATCATTATTATTTGCGCGCGCAGCGGATTCCCGCACCCCAACGCATGGCAGAATTAGTAGCGATTTTGGCTGCGGTGTATATTGAACAACACGATGCCGTTCACGCGCGCGAATGGGCAGAGCAGCTCGAATCCATCGCCGCAACCCAAAATTTATGGCGCTACCGCGTGCGCGCAGCGATGCGCTTGGCGCAGGCGTATCACTTGCTTGCTCAGCCCACACAGGCATTCAATTGGGCGCGCCGCGCCGTAGCTCTTGTGCAAGAGGGCGGGCAGCCTTTAGAAGAAACACCAGAACTGTACGCCATCGTAGCGCGGTGTGAATCAGAGGTCGGCACTCCGATGCTCCAACCGCAGTAGTTTGACTTGCTGGGAGGTGTCAGGAAACATGATTTCTAAAAACGATTTACAACGGATTTCTGAATTTGTCTGGCAAGTGCCGCGCGAATATCGCGCGGATATGCGCGTCCCCGCGCGGATGTACGCGGACGAGGAATTGTTGGACGACGCGCTGCAAGACAAATCCGTTGAACAATTGATGAATACTGCAACGCTGCCGGGAATCGTCAAGTATGCGATTGCCATGCCGGACATTCATGCCGGCTATGGCGCGCCTGTCGGAGGGGTGTTTGCGACCAATGCCCAAGATGGAGTTATCTCTCCTGGCGCAGTTGGATATGATATCAACTGCATCGCAGGGAATTCGCGCATCCTGCATGAATACGGATATACCCACCCGATTGTGGAGATGGCGAAATCATGGCGCGAAGCGCAAATCATTTGCCAAGATTTTTCAAACCAGCGCGCGACAAACACACAGATTACTCGCTATCTCAAGCAATTGCCCAAGTCGCAGGTCTATCGCGTTTGCACAGCGGCAGGAGATGAAATCATCGCCACAGCCGATCATCCGTTTTGGACACCGCGTGGAATGATTGAACTTGGGCAATTGCGGCACGATGATCAAGTCGCCATCTTTCCGTTTCAAGGCGTCCCGTACCAAGAACCATCTGCGCGAACACTCGTTACCGAACAAGAGCTCCTTCCGATTCTTCATGCAAACAGCAAAACAGGTTCCCATGGCGGCATTCAGAAAACAATCAATGGTTTGTATGAGCGGGGACTTGTACCGTTGCGTTGCGATTCTATCCAGTTTCCACGACTGCTCAAGGTTATGGGCTTTGTTCTAGGCGATGGCGTTCTTAATTTTCACGGCGAAAGAAATCAAGGCAATCTCTTTTTTTATGGCACGCCTCAAAACCTTGAGCACGTTCGCGCGGACATGATTGCTCTGGGGTTTGGACCGACTGCGATCAAAATTCGCCAACGGACCTCGACTATCGTTGGAGGCAACCACGAGTACACCTTTCAGAGTAAAACTGCCGAGTTTCAAGTTGCAAGTACGGGATTAGTTGCCCTTTTTGCTGCGCTCGGCATCCCTTTGGGTCGTAGGGCGAACCAGAACTTTGAAATTCCAACTTGGCTTTTCGACCTTCCTTTGTGGCAGAAACGCTTATGGCTCGCCGCTCTCTTTGGCGCAGAGCTTTCGTTGCCGTCCGTCAGCGAAGCGGGTTCTCATGGATTCCGGCTTCCTGCGTTGCCATTGAGCAAGCATGAAGGATTCGTTGAGAGTGGCTACCATTTCTTGCAAGGAATCCAGCGCCTGCTCTCCGAATTTGATGTCCAGTGCAATGGAATCTCCGAAGAAGCAGGCAGAACTGTTTTGACCGATGGCAAAACAGCGCGCACACTCCGTCTCCGGATTTCATCCGCTGACCACAACTTGATTAATCTCTGGTCCCGAGTCGGTATTGAATACAATACGGAACACAAGCGGCTTGCCTATACGGCGGTACAGTTTCTCAAACTCAAAAGTCAAGCGCTCCAAGTCCGCGAGCATGCACGTGACCGCGCTGTTACAATGTACGGGGAAGGTATGCGACCCTCAGAGATTACAAAGCAGCTTGACGGTGTTGTAAACTTTCGCTTTGTTGAGCGTTCGGTCTATACAAATGCCGCAACACATGCGATTATCGGACGTGACTTTCCCAAGTTTGAGGAATATGGATCCAGCGCAACAAATGGTCTCGGCAATAGTGGAATGGTTTGGGACACGCTTGCGACGATTGAGTCAATCGAGTGGAATGAACCAGTTTACGATTTCACCGTCGCGCACCGCGATCACAATTTCATTGCGAACGGATTCGTGGTTTCCAATTGCGGCGTCCGCGTTCTCGCGTCGCATGTACACGCCGAAGAAATTCAACCGCAGCTCAAAAATTTGGCGACGACGTTATATCGCAATTGTCCGAGCGGCGTCGGCGTGAGTGGTTCGGTGAATTTGGGTTGGCAAGACCTCGATGAGATTTTGAATCGCGGCGCGGATTGGACACTCGAACGCGGTTATGCGCGTATGGAAGACTTGCCGCACACGGAAGAGTACGGGCGCATTCCGTACGCAGATGCAAACCAAGTTTCGGACAAGGCAAAGGAACGCGGGCGCGACCAACTCGGCACGCTCGGCGCGGGCAATCATTTTATTGAGGTGGATAGAATATCCGCGATTTATGATGAGGACGCGGCGCGCGTGTTGGGACTGTTTGAAAATCAAGTCGTCGTCCAAATTCACTGCGGCTCGCGCGGACTCGGACATCAGGTTTGTCAAGATTACGTGGACAAATTTCAACGCGTGGTAAAAGAATACAATATCGTTTTGCCCGACCGCGAACTCGTCGCCGCGCCGTTCACTTCGCCCGAAGGACAAGCGTACGTCGGCGCGATGGGCGCAGCGGCAAATTTCGCATTCGCGAATCGCCAAGTCCTCGCGTTTCACATTCGCCGTTCGTTCGCCGAAGCATTGAAAGGGCATGTTCACGATTTCGATTTGCATCAAGTGTACGACATCGCGCACAACATGGCCAAAGTCGAAGACCATGACGTTGACGGCACATTGACTCAAGTTCTCGTCCATCGCAAAGGCGCGACACGCGCGTTCGGTCCAAATTCGCCGGTATTGCCCGATGACCTTAAAGAAATCGGACAACCTGTTTTGATTCCGGGTTCGATGGGAACGATGTCATTTATTTTGTGCGGGACAGCGGGTTCGATGGCGCAGACCTTTGGTTCTTCCTGTCACGGCGCTGGACGCGTGTGGAGCCGCCATCGCGCGAAAAAGGAAATTCGCGGCGAAAAGTTGCGCGCGGAAATGCAGGACAGAGGCATTGAAGTTCGCGCGGGTTCGTTGAGTGGACTCGCGGAAGAAGCGCCGCAAGCGTACAAAGACGTTTCGCGCGTGGTGCAAGTGGTCGACGCGGCGGGGATTGGAAAAATGGTGGCAAAGTTGGAGCCGATGGCAGTGATAAAGGGATGACGGACGACCAACGCGTATGGAACTAAAGACACTTGCCAGCGAACAAGCAATCGGCGGCATTCTCATTCACAACATCGCGGACGCACAAGGGCACAAGGCGTTCGCAAAGGGACATCGGCTCACCGAAAACGATGTCGAGAAACTGCGCGCATTGGGCAAGGCAACCGTGTTTGTGGGAATGTTTGAGGATGGCGATGTGAACGAAAACGAAGCCGCGACTCGCATCGCGAACGCGGTGTGCGGGGAAAATGTTTCTCTGTCGGCAGTGAGCGGCGGGCGCATCAATCTCTTTGCGACGACGCGCGGAATTCTCAAGGTTGACGATGACGCGTTGGCGCGTATCAATTCGCTCGACGGCATCACCGTCGCGACGATTGCGTCGAATCAAGTCGTTGAACCAAAAAAAATGGTGGCGACCGTCAAGACGATTGGGCTGGCGATTCGTACAGAGATATTGCAAGAGGTTGAGAACGTCAAGCGTAATGCGTCAAACGTGATTGACGTGCGTGAATTGCGCGCGGCGCGTGTCGCGATAATTTTGACCGGGAGCGAAGAAGCGCGCGGACGCGTGGAAAAAACATTTACGCCCGCGATTGCAAGCCGCGTCGAGGAATTGGGCGCGAGCGTGGTGTCGAACGAATACGTCGAACATGACAAAGGCGCGATTGC
>CALMZO010000236.1 GCA_937870825.1 uncultured Chloroflexota bacterium
GAAGACCCAAGTCTTCCTGTCAAAAGTGGCTTAAATTATAGTAGAGCGGTTGGAGGAGATGAACTCATGTCACAATCAATACCGTCCATTGGAGCTCGATCATGCCCCACTGACCGACCGTGCGAGTATGGTTGGGAGGAAGCAAGAAATGAGTACTTTACAGATGCTTTAGCCAACGTACAGACTGGTAATTTTTCAACAACAGATCCTGCACAAATTACGCGACAAAGTCAAACTGAGGCTGTGCTATGGGGGTCAATAGAAAGAATCCTTTCATTTCAAAAAACTGGCAATAGGACGTGGTAAGCTTATAATATAGACTGATGCTCTAAGCCTTTACAAGACTTAGAGCATCTCTAACATATTTGGAGGACAACCTATGGATCGTCACTACTCTGCGATTCGGATGTTCCTTATTAGTGCTGTAATGCTGGTTTCGCAATTCAATGTTGTCTTCGCACAACCAACCATAAGTTGGGTGCGATTGTCGGACGAGACAGCGAAAGGGGTCGTCTTGAGTCCAAACGGGTCGTTAATTGCCTATAGCTCCCTCGATGATGGTATAACACAGGTTCTCGACTTGAATACTAACGAAACTCTTTGGCAGTCAGTGGGCAGTTGGTCCCAATCAGAGTGGAGTCCTGATGGGCAATGGATCGCTACACTCCAAGGAAATGTTGCACTCTATGAAGCTTCTACAGGTGTACGGACAACGGAAATTGAAAAGACTTTTGAAGATGTTGGAATGGCATTAGGCTTCTTGAATCAGATACCAGAACTTGAGTACACAGATTTGCATTGGAGTGCCAACTCTCAGAAACTAGCTGCAATGGTTCATGGTTATATTGTCGTGTATGACTTTTCCGTGAAACAAATCACACAAGTTGTCGATTTGGTTATGATACAAAATAACGATTTACACAACTATCTCTCTTGGTTTGATTGGAGCGAGATTAACAGCAACTTTGCTGCATTTCGTTACGATGTAAATGATCGGACAAGGACTCCACCCAGGATCGTGATGGGATTTTGGGATGAACAAGGACTTCAGGCGAATTACAGTGAGACGTCCAACGTCAATCAGAGCGATGAATGCTTACCACGCGGCGATGAACTATTTCAAGGCTTTGCAAGGTCTATTGGGAATGATCTTGCTTGGGCCCCTGATGGAGAGACGATTGCTATTAGCGCGGGACCCGTTACCGTCTGTAGCTTGGGAAGCGATGGGACAGTATCGGGAGTAGTTATTTATGACTATGCCGCAGAGCAGCTTCAATGGAGCGTTGATCAACGGTTGTTGTTTGGAGTTTATAGCAACTGTAGCGTATTGATAGCAGAAGCTTCTGATAACTATGCGGTACAATTTCAATCCGTATCATCATCAGATGTAAACTGTATTACGCAGTCTAGTAATTGGTCTCATGATGGAAATTATGTACTAATTGGCACTACAGATGGTTTGTGGTTGGGAGAAGTTGAATACCCGTAGGGTGCAAAAATATCATCCGCTTGCAGATTCATGCGGTGTCTTTGTAGTAATCACCAATGATTCCGACCAAAACCTCACGCCGACGAACGTTGCCCGTTGGACTTGTAGGCGAGCGCGGGATCGGTGTTAACTGCGCCAACCCTTGGTGCGGGCGCGCCGTGTTGTGGTAGTCCACATATGTCCGCATCACGCCGCGCAGGTGCGGTTCGTTTACGATGAGCAGCTTGTTCAGGCATTTTTCGCGCGCGGAACGCACCCATCGTTCGGCGTAGACGTTGGCGTTTGGGGCGCGATGGGTGACAATCGCTTTGAATCGTCAACGAACGAAGAGAACCCCGCATCATCGATCCTCTCGCAAAGCCTCAAGCGTCGCGCTGCCTGGGGCGCAAATCCACCCAAAAGAAAACAACACGCTTCACGATCAACAACGACCAGAACATCATCACGCAGATCGAATGGGACAAGTCCGGGCGGCGCAGCGCGATGCGCGACCCGCGCGGCAAGCGGACGACCTATGCCTACGACGCGCTCGACCGTCGCACGCGGCTGACCGACCCGCGCGGCAGCACCTGGACGACCGCTTACACGCCGCTGCGCGATGGCACGCTGCGGATGGTGATGACCGACCCGTTGAGTAACGCGACGCAGACGGACGTCAACCGCCTGGGCGGGGTGGCGAGCGTGCAATACCTGAACGAAAGCCCGAAGAACACGCCGGATGTTTTCTTCTCGTATGACCGGCTGGGCAACCGCCTGAGCATGACAGAGAAGGATGGGGCAACAACGGTACGGCGGACGGAGTTCGGCTATGACCGGGCGAACCGGAGCGGCTGGAAAAGGATGTCTACTTGCACACTCTCACAAAAAGGTTCGGCGCTGGTCATGATGCACAGGTATGAAATGTCGACAATTGCGAATGGGGATGGGTAAGAACACTACATACACGGCACATATTGTACACACGTCCGCGACGCATACATGATGATGTATCCGTGATATGCCAGGATAAGTTGTGAGACTAGCAGTTGTTGCACTAGCCTTTCAGCATACGCGCAACTGCATATGTCTGCGAAATGCAAGTTCCAAGCGTGTTTGCAGGTATCGCATAGATGAAGTCAAGTATAAAGACGTCTACACTGTCATAACGCTGACCAAAGGTATGGAGAACAAAGCCCAAATCATCCTTGATAGGCTTGTTGCTTTCCTGACGCAGCCTGATGAGTTGCCTAAGTGGAGTAAGGTCGTTCTCGGACGGAAGCGGATAGACGACAACTCCTTTCGCGTCAGCAATCCAGTCTCGATTCTTGGGATCATAGGCACGAGGGTCAAAACCCTGGCGTTTGAATGCCTGCCGCAGTTGCTCGTATTCTTGCCCTTCTGGGACATAAAGTTTGGTCATCGTGGCGTCCCATTTGTATCGAAGTTGATCTATTCTGCTAAATACCTTCTTTTTCAAATCTATGACACTACCAACCCCAAAGATCGCTGCAGCAAGGGCAATAAGTCCTGCCATCCCGCCCCATCGCAAAATCTCAAATTGGGTGGATTGTTGCGTGATTTCGACGCTATCCTTTACGATATCGAGTTGCTGTTGCAGAGTGTCCAGTTGACTTCGCAGGTCTTCCAAATTTTCGTTATTGGCACTTAGCTCTGCCGCTTGCGTCGAAAGCGTCTGTACCTGTGCCTGTAGCGTCTCCATCGCCGGATCAGGGGTTGGACGCAGCACCGGCGTCTCGGTTGGTGCTTGTGCAGATAACGTTAAAACCACACTCAATACAGCGATCATGCTGATCACAATGGCTATGGCTTTGAAAAAGGTCTTCATTATTGGTGTCTCTCATTCTACCATTTACGGGATATGGTCGTTACCCGATAAAAGCTCAATCAACGCTTGCCGTTTGTGCCTGATTTGCTCACCATGATCCAGATAACCGGTCATGATGGGATATATTCTCTGCAACTGACCTTCGACGGTTCGCGCCGACTTATGGAGCATCTGCGCCAGTTCCGGATCTGTCGCGTCAGGATGCTGACCAAGAAGTTCAGCTAGCCGCCGCT
>CALMZO010000237.1 GCA_937870825.1 uncultured Chloroflexota bacterium
CCGTCGCTGTGCGCTTGGCGTCCGAGCGGTGTGTTGACGATTAGCGAAATTTCGCCGCGCGCAATCGCTTCCAGCAAATGCGGCGAACCTGCCGAAACTTTGTTGAGCGTTTCCACTTGCAATCCTACGCGGCGCAACCATTCGGCAGTTCCGCGCGTCGCGGAAATCTCCCAGCCCAATCGCACAAAATCGCGCGCAAGTTTCACCACCGCCCCTTTGTCGAAATCGTTGACCGTCAATAGCGCGCGCCCGCGCGGCGGAAGCGTCATGCCCGCTGCCATTTCCGCTTTCGCGAACGCGTGACCGAACGACGACGCGTGTCCCATCACTTCGCCCGTCGAACGCATTTCGGGTCCCAGACGCACGGGCGTGCCGTCGAATTTGTCGAACGGCAAAACGACTTCTTTGACAAAAAATCCGTCAATGCGCGGTTCCTCGACGAACCCAATTTCGCGCAAATTTTTTCCGACGGCGATTTGCGCGGCGATGCGCGCGAGCGGAACGCCCGTTGCTTTCGCGACAAAGGGAACGGTGCGGCTCGCGCGCGGATTCACTTCCAACACGTACACCACTTCATCTTTGATGGCGAACTGCGCGTTCATCAGACCGCGTACGCCGAGTGCGAGCGCGATGCGCGTTGTATAGTCGCGCATAATGTCGAGATGGTATTGCGAAATTTTGAACGGCGGCAAGACGCACGCGCTGTCGCCCGAATGAATCCCCGCTTCTTCAATGTGCTGCATGATGCCGCCGATGACAACATCCGTTCCATCGCACACGCAATCTACATCCACTTCAAAGGCATCTTCCAAATAGCGGTCAACGAGTACGGGACGGTCAGACATGACACTTGCAGCTTGTTCGATGAAATGCGCGAGGTCGGCTTCGTCGTACACAATCGCCATCGCGCGTCCGCCCAACACAAACGACGGACGCACCATCACGGGATAACCGATTTGTGATGCGACGCGACGCGCTTCAATCAATGAACGCGCGGTGCCATGTTCCGGCGCGGGAATGTCCAACTCGCGCAGCAGCGCGCCAAAGCGTCCGCGGTCTTCGGCAATCTCTATCGCTTCCGGCGATGTGCCGAAAATGTGTACGCCCGCGCGTTCCAATGCGCGCGCAAGATTCAACGGCGTTTGTCCGCCGAACTGAATCAACACGCCGTCGGGCTTTTCATGTTCAATCACATCAAGCACATTTTCAAACGTGACAGGTTCAAAATACAAACGGTCGGCGGTGTCGTAATCGGTGCTGACCGTTTCGGGATTGCAATTGTGCATAATCGTTTCGAAACCCAACTCTTTCAGCGCATAACAAGCATGAACGCAGCAATAATCAAACTCGATGCCCTGTCCGATGCGATTCGGTCCGCCGCCAAGTATCAACGCCTTGAGGCGTTTTGTCGGTTCTGCTTCATCGAACGTCCCGCAGTACGTCGAATACAAATACGGCGTGAGTGCTTCAAACTCTGCCGCGCACGTATCCACGCGCTGATACACCGCTTTGACGTTTTCTGTTTGACGTTTCACTCTTACTTGCATTTCACTTGCGCCCACCAAATCGCCAATCGCGCGGTCGCTGAATCCATCGCGTTTCGCGCGGCGCAATAAATCCGCGTTCAATGAACCAAGCGATTGGTGCGATAACGCGCGTTCGGTTTCCACAATCTCGCGCAACTGTTCCACAAACCAAACATCGTAGCCCGATTCATTCGACACATGCGCGAGATTCCAATTCTGGCGCAACGCTTCCACCACGCGAAACAATCTATCGGCAGTTGGAACGCGCAAATTTCCGATTTCCGATTTCCGATCTCCAACTTCCAACTTCCAACTTCCAATTTCCAATCCCCGCACCGCCTTTTGCAGCGCCTCACGAAACGTCCCGCCCAACGCCATCACTTCGCCCACCGATTTCATTTGCGGACCCAACACCGCGTCCGCGTTCGGAAATTTTTCAAACGCCCAACGCGGAATTTTCACGACAACATAATCAATGCTCGGTTCAAAACTCGCGGGCGTCACGCGCGTAATATCGTTTTTGATTTCGTCGAGCGTGTAACCGACAGCGAGGAGAGCTGCAATTTTCGCAATCGGAAAACCCGTCGCCTTGGACGCGAGCGCGGAGGAACGCGAGACGCGCGGATTCATTTCAATCACCACCATTTTGCCGTCGCGCGGATTCACGGCGAACTGCACATTGCTGCCGCCTGTCGCGACGCCGACTGCGGACAAAACTTGTTTCGCCGCGTCGCGCAAACGTTGATATTCGCGGTCGGTGAGCGTCATCGCGGGCGCGACGGTGATGCTGTCGCCGGTGTGTACACCCATCGCGTCGAGGTTTTCAATCGAACAAATCACGACAAATTGGTCTGCCGCGTCGCGCATCACTTCGAGTTCGTACTCTTTCCAACCCAACACCGATTGTTCAATCAACACTTGAGTGACGGGCGACGCGCGCAATCCGCGCGCGGCGCGCTCGCGCAACTCGTCCGCGTTGTACGCAATCCCCGCGCCCGCCCCGCCGAGCGTGAACGACGGACGAATCAAAACGGGATAGCCAATTTCGTCCGCGAGTTTCAATGCCTCATCAACATTCGTCACCGTATCGGAAATTGGAACATCGAGTCCCACCTCGCGCATTGCCGCTTTGAACAATTGCCTGTCTTCTGCCAGTTCAATCGAATGAACTTGCGCGCCCAAAAGTTGCACGCCGTATTTTTCCAACACCCCGCGTTTCGATAATTCCACCGCGAGATTCAACGCAGTTTGCGCGCCGACGGTGGGTAGCAGCGCGTCAGGTTTTTCACGCGCGATAATTTTTTCCAAAATTTCGACAGTGAGTGGTTCAATGTACGTCGCGTCCGCGAATTCCGGGTCGGTCATTATCGTCGCGGGATTGCTGTTGACGAGAATGACGCGAAATCCTTCACGGCGTAAGACTTGGCACGCCTGCGCGCCCGCGTAATCAAATTCGCACGCCTGCCCAATCACAATCGCGCCCGAACCGATGATGAGGATGGAATGAATGTCAGAACGTTTAGGCACAGAGAAAAGTTAAAAGTAAAAAGTTAAAAGCTAAAAGTGACAAGCCGAAGGCGAAACTTTTAGCTTTTAACTTTTAGCTTGGTGCTTGCATCATTTGGATAAATTCATCAAACAACCCGAGCGCGTCATGCGTGCCGCCCGCGCTTTCGGGATGAAATTGCGCGGCGAGAATTCTCAGGTCGGGAACGCGCAGACCTTCGACGCAATCGTCGTTGAGGTTGAGGTGTGTGATTTGGACGTTCGAAGGCAAGGACGACGCGCGCACGGCGAATCCGTGATTGTGCGTAGAAATTTCGACTTGGTTTGTGACAAAATTTTTGACCGGTTGATTCGTGCCGCGATGTCCGAATTTTAATTTGTACGTTTCAGCCCCTAGCGCGAGTCCCAAAATTTGATGCCCGAGACAAATTCCAAAAATTGGTTTGCGTCCCAACAGCGCGCGCATATTTTCAATCGCGTACGTCACGGCAGCGGGGTCGCCCGGTCCATTTGACAAAAAAATTCCGTCGGGATTCAACGCGAGGACCTCAGCGGCGGAAAAATGCGCGGGAACAATCGTCACGCGACAACCGCGCGCGGTGAGCAATCGCAAAATGTTGTGTTTGATGCCGTAATCGTAGGCGACAACGTGGAATCGGGGGCTGGGGGTTGGGGGACGGGGTGAACTGTTCCCTATTCCCTGTCCCCTATCCCCCGCATATTCGTACCACACAGCATCTACATTCTCTTCCCAATGATACGGTTCCGCGCACGTCACGTACTGTACCAAATCCGCGCCGTTCATATCAGGCGTGTCGAGCGCGCGTGGATGCAATTTTTCCGCGTCGAGAATTTCGGAAGAGAGGACGCCGCGCATCACGCCGCGCGAACGCAAGTGGCGCACGAGTCCGCGCGTATCGAGTTCTGAAATGCCAACGGTATTTTGTTCGCGCAAAAATTCGTCGAGCGATTGCTCCGCGCGCCAATTGCTGTAAAGGGGAGATGCGTCACGGACGACAAAGCCGGACAACCACACACGCGCCGATTCCATGTCCGCGCGATTGATGCCCGTATTGCCGATATGCGCCGCCGTCATGACGACGATTTGTCCGTAATACGACGGGTCGGTGAGGACTTCCTCGTAACCCGTCAGCGAGGTATTGAAAACAACTTCGGCGGCGCGCGTTCCTTGCGCGCCCAATGCGACTCCGCGCCATTGCGTGCCGTCTTCCAACACTAACAGTGCAGGATTCATGGCAGCTCGCTTTCTCAAGATTGAACGCGCGCGATTATACGCGGCTTAGTACTTTCCACCAACACGCTTTATAATGCGAATACTCACCCATGTTCTCTGACCCTCTTTTCGCCATCTCTCCTCTCGACGGACGCTATGCGCGCGCAGTTGACCCACTGCGCGATTTCATGTCCGAATACGCGCTCTTTCGTGACCGCATCGGCGTCGAAATTGCGTACTTGCGCGCGCTGTCGCAAAACACATCGGTTGTGCGGCGTTTTACCGAAGCCGAAGACCAATTTCTTTTGACGATTCTCGAACTCTTTGCAACGAACGATGCCAAACGCGTGCAGGAATTGGAAAATGAAACGCGGCATGATGTCAAAGCGGTGGAATACTATCTGCGCGAAAAATTGCAAGGTTCCTCGTTGCAGGATGTCATTCCCTTTTTGCATTTCGGTTTGACCAGCGAAGATGTGAATCAGACCGCGATTGCGTTTTCCCTTTTGGAATCGCGCGACGAAGTGCTGCTGCCGAAATTGGATGAGGTGTTGGGGCGCATCAAAAATTTTGCGAAACAGTACGCTGCGACGCCGATGCTCGCCAAAACGCACGGACAGCCCGCCGTTCCCACAACGCTCGGCAAAGAGTTTGCAAATTTTTATGTGCGAATTCTGGAGCAGTATTCCAGAATTCGTGAACACAAATTTTCCGCGAAACTCACGGGCGCGGTGGGAAATTTTAACGCGCTCGCGGCGGCGAACGCGAACGTAGATTGGATAGAATTCAGCACGCGCTTTTTGCACGCGCTCGGACTCGAACCCGCGCTCTACAACACCCAGCTCATGCCGTACGACAACTGGCTCGAATACTTTGACGCGCTGCGTTTGACGAATTCGATTCTGTTGGATTTCGCCCAAGACGTTTGGCGTTACATCAGCGACGATGTTTTGAAACAAAAAACCAAAGAGGCCGAAGTCGGCTCTTCGACGATGCCGCAAAAAGTGAACCCGATTGATTTTGAAAACGCGGAAGGCAACATCGGCATCGCAAACGCGCTGTTGGAATTTTACGCGCGCAAATTGCCCGTCTCGCGTTTGCAGCGCGATTTGTCGGATTCGACAGTCCGCCGCACATTCGGCGTCGCGCTCGGACACACGCTCGTCGCCTGGCAAAACATCGTGCGCGGTCTCGACAAAATCGAACCGAACCTCGAACACATCGCGCAAGAACTCGAAGCGCATTGGGAAATCGTCGCGGAAGGCGCGCAGACAATGTTGCGCGCGGCAGGGGTGAGCGACGCGTACGAACAATTGAAAACCCTCACGCGCGGCAAACCACTCACGCGCGAAGGGTACGAACAATGGGTGTACAGTTTGAACGGCAACACGCAACTCAAAACAAAACTGCTCGAACTGTCACCGCAAAAATATATCGGACTCGCGGAACAACTCACGCGCAATGCGTTGGGCGAGTAGTAATCAGTCATCAGTCATCAATGGACAGTATTCAGTGAAACTGAAAACTGATTACTGATGACTGATGACTCCAATCTCTAATCTCTCACCACACGGAGCATTCATGTCAGTCACAGTCATCGTCGGTTCGCAGTGGGGCGACGAAGGAAAAGGCAAGGCAATAGATTATTTTGCGCGTGACGCGGATTTTGTTGCGCGGTACAACGGCGGCAACAACGCGGGACATACTGTTATCAATGAACATGGCACGTTCAAAATTCATCTCGTCCCGTCGGGAATTTTTTATCCGCATACCCAATGTTTGATGGGCAACGGCATGGTGATTGACCCCGAAGTACTGCTAAAGGAGATGAGGGAAATACGGGAAGCGGGGATTGATTTTGAAAAACGTTTGTTCATCGCACAGCGCGCGCATCTCATCATGCCGTATCACAAAATGCTCGACGGTTTGTACGAAGAAGCCAAAGGCGCGGGCGCGACAGGCACCACGCGGCGCGGCATCGGTCCCGCGTTCGCCGACAAAATTTCATACAATGGTTTGCGCTGGGCGGATTTTGTAGGCGGCACATTCGACGAACGTTTGCATGTCCAACTCGGTTTGAAAAATAAAATTATCACCGCGCTCGGCGGCGAGGCGCTCGATTATGAAGACGTGCGCGAACAGTATTGGAATTATTACGAACAATTGAAACCGTACATTACGGAACTCGCGCCGATTGTTCACAAAGGTTTGGAACACAACAAAAAATTTCTCCTCGAACAAGCGATGGGTTCACTCCTCGACACCGATTGGGGCGTGTATCCCTTTGTCACCGCGTCCACCACGCTCGCGTCCGCCGCGACGACAGGGCTTGGAATTCCCCCGCGCAAAATTTCGCGCATCATCGGCGTCACCAAAGCGTACAGCACGCGCGTCGGCGCGGGTCCGATGCCAACCGAATTGCCCGACGACCATCCCGCGCGCGAACAACTCGCGGAAACTGCCGCGACGACGGGACGCAAACGCCGCGCAGGTTGGCTCGACCTCGTGCCTGTGAAATTCACCGCGCAACTCAACGGCACGGACGCGTTGTTTGTGACGAAACTGGACACCTTGAGCGGAATTGATGAATTAAAAATTTGTGTGGGCTACAAACTCGACGGCAAGCGCGTTGAATTTTCTGAATTAGAAGGCGCGGGCATGTCACGCGTCGAACCTGTCTATCGCTCAATGCGCGGCTGGAAGGAAAATTTGCGCGGCGTTCGGAAATTTACGGACTTGCCCAAGACCGCGCAGAAATATATTCAAGCGATTGAAAAAATTTCGGGAGTCCCTGTGCGGTATGTGGGGACGGGACCGGAACGTGAAGCGGTCATCAAACGTTAGGCACAAAAAAATCCTTCGAGGCACCAGACCTCGAAGGATTTTTATTTTGTCGGAATCAATAACGACTGCCGCCGCCGCGGTCGCCGCGACCACCGCCGCGACCACCACGCCCGCCGCCGCGTCCGCCGCCACCGCGACCGCCACCGCCGCCGCCGTAGCCGCCGCCACCACCACCACCGCCACGATAGCCGCCGCCACCACCGCCACCGCCGCCGCGTTCTTCACGCGGACGCGCGATATTCACCGTGAGGCGTCGCCCCTGATATTCTTGGTCGTGGAACAGCTCGATTGCTTTTTGCGCGTCGGCTTCGGTCACGAATTCGACGAAACCGAAACCTTTGGAACGACGCGTATCGCGGTCCACAATCAGCATGACGTCCTGAATCTCGCCTGCTTCCTTGAACAGGTCGCGCAGGTCTTGTTCCGTCATACTATACGACAAGTTCCCGACGTACAACTTTTTATCTGCCACTTACTCTATCCTCCTAACGGAACCTTCTGCGCGCGAACTGGTGCGCGGGTGCGGCATCCACGATTAAAGATTTCGCGGTATGTTCCTTCACCACTGAGGCGCCGTAATCTATTGGCGCAGGACACGGAAACCGACGCCGATTGCATCGTGCATTTCCGCGTCAACTGAACTCGACAAGCGCACTTTACTTGAAATTTG
>CALMZO010000238.1 GCA_937870825.1 uncultured Chloroflexota bacterium
GTACAACGTTTGCGGTTTGCCCGTGGTGATGGAAAGTGTTTCCGCGCTCAACACATTGCCCATGTACGGTTTGTAATCTTTCCGCAGCACCACATACGGTTTGCTCAATTCAATCGAAAGGTGGTACGCGAGCGGAATACTTTTGGCTTCTGCCGTCACCAAAACATCGGCATCCACTTTTGCCAATTTTTTGGCGAGCCCCCGCGCGGCGGCAGAAGTAATTTCGGTATCGCCCAACAAATTAAAAACGGCGATGCGTAATTGCGGGCTGACCGCGAACAAAGGCAAATGTCGCGTCACGCCTTCAATGCGAACGGTGTAGGTGTCTCGTTTGGACATAAAATTTTGGACAGGATTTACAGGATTCGCAGGAAAGAGAAAATCTTGTGAATCCTGTAAATCCTGTCGAATGCTTATTCCGCAGGTTCTGCGATTGCGTGCGCTTCGGCGCGCGGTGTTGGTACGAGAAAGAGCAAAATTGCTAACGTGACCATTGCAAAAATCAAATTGCCGAGAAACGGCGCGTAAAAACCAAAGAGGTCGTACAACTGTCCGCCAATCAACGCACCGGGAAAACCAATCAGCCCGGTGAATCCCGCCAGCTTGCCAAAAATTTCGCCGCGCCGCGCGGGTTCCACCGTTTGCGTCACGTACACATTGCGCGCAGGAACCCACGTCGCGGCAGTCAACGCGAAAATGCTCATGGACGCGGCGAAAATTTCAAAACGCGTCTGCGTCATCCACAAGAGCATCAACGGCGGCGAGAGCGCTTCGGACAAAATCAAAATCGGGCGCGCGCCCACGCGGTCCACCCAGCGCCCAATCGGAAACGAAGTCAACGCCCACGTAATCGAACTGACCGACGACAGGATGCCGAGCTGCTCGCCCGTGAAACCGTATGCGCGCGAAACGAGTCCGTACAAAAGTCCAAAGCCCATGCCCCACGCGAACGTGTCCATCCCCATCGCGACAAAAAACCAGCGCATGTCGCGCGGCGGAACCCACGCGTGTTTCAAAAAATCAACGGCGCGTGCAGCAACAGAGCCCGTTTGCGCGGTGACGCGGGTTCGATTTTCGCGCAGGTATTTCCAAATCAAAAAAAACGCGATGAGTTCAAAGAGGATGGCGGCGGGAAAAATGAAGGTAAAGCCGAATTGGTCTGCCACGCGCCCCGCGAGAATCGGCACAACAATTCCCGGCGCAATCATCACAATCATCATCAATGAATACGCGCTGCCGCGTTGGCGCGCGCCCACTGCTTCGCCGACGAGCGCGGCGTTCACCGGCTGATACACTTGCGAAATGCCGAGCAGTAAAATTCCGGGCAGCACCGCAAGAAACGCGCCGAACCAACCCGCGACGGCGTACATTCCAAACGCGCCCATCGCGCACAACGACGCGCCGAGCAAAACGATTTTGCGCCCGCGTTGGTCGGCAATCCATCCGCCCCACGGATATGCGAGCGTTGGAATCAAGCCGCCGAACCCACTCAATGAATTCAACAAGCCCAACGTCGAAACACTCGCGCCGAGCGACAGCACGAACGGTTGAAACACGACGCCAATCATGCTTTGCTCAATGCCGCTAATAAAGGAACGCGCGACGACGGCAATCAAAGTCGTGTTGAGGGAAACGCGGGAACTGAGGGATGTCAGCATGGACATGGCGAGGGCAAATCGCGCACCGTCAAACGTGAAACGTCAATCACAGATGGCAGATAGCCGATAGCGTACTGCGGCGCGCGTAACGGTACACGCGGAGAGCATTATAACGGAAAGGAACATCCCTGTAAAAAGAAAATTGGTTCATCTGTTATCGAGATGAACCGATTGTTTGAAACTTTATGGAAGAACCGTGAAATGTCGAACGGCACTGCGCGGTCCACAAACCTTACGAAAGCAGCCCGTCACGCGCCATCTGTATTTGCCGGGTTTCAGATACGTGAGCTCTAGCTTGTTGCCTATCCAATCATCCCACGCATGAACTATTTTCCGACTCGGCATATCTTGGCGAATTCGTATCCGAAAACGCAACGCACAATTCGCTTTTGACCAACGCAGTGCAATATCATCCGAGTGTACCATCGCACCATCGGCAGGAGCTTTCAACTTTGGCACGGCGGGAACTTGTCCTTCGCACGGATGCGGAGTTGGGACAGGTGGACGTGTAGTAGGCGGGAGAGTCGGTGAAGGCGCGGTTGTAGGTAGAGCGAGAGTCGTCGTCACGGTTGCGGTTTGAGTGACGAGTCCTCTCTGCGTCGTGCTTGGTCTGCGCGCAAACGCTGTATTTGACGCCAATGCGAGGACGAGGATAAAAACACTTATTCCTGCAAAAATGGAAAATTTTTTCATGCGACTTATTTGAATTTGCGTAATCCTATCGTTTCCATACTCCAAAACGGGTCATAGTCTCCAAGGTTAGGCATTGTGATGAATTCTTCCCACCTAATTCCCTTTTCCTTGTGCTGTTCATACACGAGCGTTGCCATTACATCAACGCGAAAAACGCGCGGATCTTTTAGTAATTGTTGATACCCTTCGGACGCTATATCACAAGTAAATCAACCACTGCACGATTCCATACAAAACGATCAATCCAAGAGCAAGCTCACCAAGCAGAAACCCTGCCAGCGCCGTCTTTGATCGTTCCGCGCGAAAAGCTTGTGCGCCGATCAAAGTACCAATCAATGCAGAGACAATCGTTACTGCCAACAGAATCCAGAGGATCCAAAAGCTTGTAGCTGCAGGGAAAATTCTTACGAGAGGGATGATGGAAAATTCGGCAACAAGTGCGACAAACGAAAAGAAGATCGTAAGATAGCGAGGATTCCTAATTGCTGAGAGCTGCATTTGGGATGTTGGAATGCGGTGTAGGCAAACTTGGTTTGCCTACACCGCATCCTTTCATGATGTTAGTTGTTGTCGTGCAGTTTCAATGCGTTTCGAACCGCTTGGACGCCGCCCGCTGTTGACACACCTGTATCGCCAATGCAAAGATAGACGTAACCACTCGTTGTGGTGCCCTTACCGCTGATCCCGCCATAATTTATTTGATACCATGTCAGCATGGCATCAACGGCCGTAACTCCTGCAAAACTACGCAGACTGTCAGGATTTGTTATTGAATAGGGAAACAGGACGACGAAAGTGTAATCGATATCTGGATCGGTTCCATCGCAATATTTATCTTGAAATGCATTCGTCACGGACCGCAGCGTCTTACCAATTGCGGAGAAAGGCACACGCTCGATGAGTTGCTTCCATGACGCGAGGGCAGCTCCCATGGATTCGCCATGTGATAGGTGTTGGTTGTTTTCTGTTTCTTCGCGTAACTTTTCGAGCAACCCCCTTTGGGCAGCTAGTTCTTCAAAGACCTGCGCTTTATCTTTGTCCGAAAGAGTTTTATAACAGGAGCGAATGAATTTCTCTTTCTCTTGGGAAAGGATCATTGTCGCAATCGTCTTAATTCTTCTTGACGTCGACTGTTTTTCGCAATTTGGACTTGCTGCACTTGCATCCGACACAAGGGCAAGCGTAAACACGAGAAGCAACCCTGTCACCACTATTATTTTCTGATACATTTGGAATCCCCCTTGACTTTGCTTCGTACGACAATCAAGATAGCGAATTCGTAACGCAATGCCAATGGGGAACTCCCCACACTTTCCATAGGCTTTTCCCTACCCCCACCCCTCCCTCACCACCCGCGCGGCTATCTCTGCGCGTGATTTCACCTCCCACTTTTCAAAGACACTCGAGATATGCTTTTCGACTGTCTTGTCGCTTATCGCGAGCTCGTTGGCAATCTCTTTGTTTGTCATCCCTCGCGCAATGCGTTGCACAATTTGTTTTTCGCGTTCCGTGAGCGCGTTCCGCTTCATTTCTGATATGGGATATAGTTTTGCAATTTGACGGGAAACCTTCAGACTGAAATGTGCTTCCCCGCGCGCCGCTGCGCGCACGGCTTCAACAATCCGTTCCGGCGCTTCCTCTTTCAACAAATAGCCAACCGCATCGGCTTCCAACATTCCGCGTACATAGCGTTCCTCCGCATACGAACTCAATGCCAGCACCCGCGTCGGTATTCCACGCTCTTTTATTTCGGCTGCAACTTGAACTCCAACTAACGTTGGCAATTGACAATCAATCACCGCAACATCGGGACGCAGCATCTCAATTTGCGCGAGCGCGTCCTTGCCATCGCCGCTTTCGCCAACCACGCGAATATCCGATGCTTGCTCCAGCAACACGCGCAAACCGAAACGGAGCGGCGGATGGTCATCGGCGAGGAAAACGCGAATCATTTTTTCAACAGCTCCTCAAACTCCTCCGCCGCGTCGTACACACGCCCAACCCCTTTGGTCAAAATGTACCCGTCCCACCGTCCATCAGGCGATTCATCAAAATCCAAGAACCAGCATAACGCTTGCACTTGTGGCTCCGCATTGATGACTTGGTACGCGTTCGCGAGCCAGCCGCGTGGATAATTTTGTGCCGGTGGAATTCCTTCATCTGGCGTAAATGTATTTGTCGCATTGATGTACACAGGCAGCCCGCGCGTCGTAGGATACGCGTTGATAATGTCGAGCCAGTCGCGATAAATGCGAAAGCCCGCTTGCGCGCCATTCCATTCCGCGCGCGGCAAATCGAAACGCGGCTCATCAGCCGCCGCGCGTCCGTTCAATTCCGGCGCGTTCGGACGCCCAAACGCGTTCACCGCAAAACCATCGGGCGCAGTCAGCGCAAAACCCCCTTCTGTTTTCGCGCGCGCGGTTTCATCGAGCAGCGCAACCAACGTGTTCATGTAATTCAACCACGGAGCGTCAATTTGGTATGTTCTTGCGCCATCCTGTTCCGTTTTGAAAGGACGCACCGGTCCGACCAAAACGCGCATGCGCGAATTTTCTTGGCGCACCACTTGAATGACATTGTCCGTTCGACTCAGAGTTTCACCATACCCATTAAACACGCGCGCATACCATTGCGGCGAAAGCGGTGGCAAATTTGGCGCGAGAGAATTACTTGCATTGTCATTAAAGCCGCTGCCGATGATGTAGCCATAAACAGTTTGCAAACGTTCATCCCGTGCCAGGCGCCGCGCATAATTCAGATATTGATTCAGCGCGACATTATCATTCACAGGAGGCAGGGTTTGTCCGGGGCATAATCCACACGCACCAAGGTCCGCAAATTTTGACGCGTTGCGTCATGAACTTGTTGTGCCAATTCATCAATGCCGCGCGCTCTGTCCTCCGCCAACGTCGCATGTGTAACCAAAACATTCCAGCCGCTTTTGCCGCGCCAATTGCGCGCAGGATTCGCAGCGACGGCACAGAGTTTTGTGGGGAGTGGCTGCGTGTCTTGGATTGTTTCATTTGCTCCAAAGCTAAAACGCGCGCGCTCCCTGCAACCAATGTGACAATCATAGTAAAACAAGATTGTCCCTCGAAGCGCGTCCGGCGCAAGCACCCAACGCCACGTAACCGTTCCGCCTGCGTTTTCTCGCCAGTCCGTTGGCTCTTGCAAAAGCCCATGGCTCGCAACACCCACATTCGACCACGCGTGATTATCCGTTATATACAATTCCGTCGCTTGCGCGTTGGCTTGAACACGGACTTGGGGAAAGACAAAACTATCCGTCGCGCCGAGCGGCGCAAGAATCACTTGCCCGCGCGCCGGCAAGAGCGCAAATGCAGCAATCAAAAAAACACACAGCAAAAGAAACAAGAAAAGGCGACGATAGCTCACGCTTGATGCTCCATCTCAACCGCCATCGCTAACACAAAGCGCATCCGCGTTCCCAGGTCTGCGCCGTCCGTCTTGCTCTCGATTTCCAACTGGCTCTCATGCAAGCGCAAAATGGTATCCACCAATGTCAAGCCCAAACCACTGCCGACCGTTTGTTCGCGGGTGGCTCGATAAAAACGACGCTTGAGCTGGGGCAAATGTTCAGCCGCAATTCCCGGACCTGTATCACGCACAACACAAATGATTTGTTGTTGCGCCTTATCGCGTTCCAGCGAAATCGTCACGCGGTCTTGCGGACGAGAGTATTTGAGCGCGTTGTCGAGCAAATTCAGCAAAACCTGTTTAAGTCGAAATTCATCTCCCTTGACCCACATTTGATTTGAGTCGGCTTGAAGCGTTAGCGTCATCCGCCGTTCTGCCGCGCGCGGGCTTGATTCTGCCACCACATCGCCTGCCAGCGCGTACAGGTTCACCGGACGACGCATGGAAACGCCATGCGTTTCCAACTCACCCAATTCCAAGATATTGTTCACCATTTGCGACATGCGTCGCGCTTCGGCTTGCAGCAAGCGAATGGATTCTTGTTTGGTTTCGTTTGGAACTGTCGAACTGCGTTGGATTTCGAGGTGGGTCAGCAGAACGGCGAGTGGAGTACGCAGCTCGTGCGCGAGGTCTGTTAGAAAGGGACGCAATTGAGATTCGGAGCCGTCGGGGGAGGATAAAGTGGAAAGGGGAAAACGATTGCGCCAGAAGCGGCGGTCAAGCCAAATGGCAGCCAGCGCAGCGAACGCAAGTACCAACAGAATAAAAGTGAGAACGATGCGCAAATCCAGCGCTAGCATGCATCCCCCAAATTGAATCTACAAAGATTATAGCAGAAATCGTTCGCGTAACTTTTTTGGTACGGAACGTACTTGAGCCACGTTATAAAGAGTACTCAATTTTCTTTTGCCATTTCCCCCTCGCTATGCTAATATCGTTTAGCAAATGGCAGATAGCGAATGGCATGTGGCTATTCGCTATTTGCTATCCGCTATCTGCCATCTGCCATTTGCCACACATGTCTCGACGCCGCGCGCCGATAGCGCAACCTCTCGAAACTCTTGTCGAACAATCGAACCCGATTCGTACCTATCCGCTTGTCCCCGCGCGTGACACGGTCGTTTTTCCGCGTCTCATTTCGCCGATTACGGCAGGACGCGAACGTTCCGTGCGCGCGATTGAAGATGCAATGCTGCGCGACCAAAAAGTTGTCGTGTTCGCGCAAAAAGACCCGGAACTCCAAGAGGTTGGCATTGACGATTTGTATCTCGTCGGCACCGTGCTTTCGATTGGGCGAATGCTGCGAATGCCCGACGGCACGACGAGCGTGTTGGGACAAGGCGAAGCCCGCGCGCGTCTTTTGGAAATTGTCCAGACCGACCCGTTCATCAAAGTCCGCGTCGTCGAAATTCCCGAACCCCGCGACAATTCCGTCGAAACACAAGCGTTGAGCCGCGCGGTGTTGGCGCAATTTGAAAAAATTGTGCGGCTCAATTCCAATTTGCCCGAAGAAATGTACGTCGCGGCAATGAACGCGGAAGGCGCGGGCGCACTCGCCGACCTCATCGGCTCGTCACTCAATCTCGACATGTTGCAGCGCCAGGATTTGCTCGAAACGCTGGACGCGGCGGAGCGGCTCACCAAAATTTCGCGCATTCTCGAAAACGAACTCCAGGTCCTCGAACTGCAAAGCAAGATTCATACCCAAGTGCAAGAAGAGGTGGACAAGAATCAGCGCGAATATTATCTGCGCGAACAGATGCGCGTGATTCAACACGAGCTCGGCGAAATGGACGCGCAAGGGCGCGAAGTGTCCGAGATGCGCGAAAAAATCGCGGCGGCGGAAATGCCCGAAGAAGCGCGCTTGAAAGCGGAACACGAACTCGAACGCATTCAACAAATGCCGTTCGGTTCGCCCGAACTCGGCATCATTCGTACCTATCTCGATTGGCTCATCACCCTGCCGTGGAGAAACGCGACGCAGGACAATCTCGACATTCCCGCCGCCGCGAAATTATTGGACGAACATCATTACGGACTCAAACGCGCCAAAGAACGAATTTTGGAATACATCGCCGTTCGCAAACTCGCGGCGGAAAAAATGTCCACGCCCGTTTTGTGTTTCGTCGGTCCGCCCGGTACGGGAAAAACTTCGATGGGGCGCAGCATCGCGCAGGCGCTCGGCAGAAGTTTTGTGCGTGTGTCGCTGGGCGGCGTGCGCGACGAAGCCGAAATTCGCGGACATCGCCGCACCTACATTGGTGCGCTGCCCGGACGCGTGATTCAAACCATGCGCCGCGCAAAAACGGTCAACCCCGTCTTCATGCTCGACGAAATTGACAAAGTGGGCGCCGATTTTCGCGGCGACCCCAGCGCGGCGCTGTTAGAAGTTCTCGACCCCGAACAAAACAATTCGTTCAGCGACCATTATTTAGAAGTGCCGTACGATTTGTCCAAAGTCATTTTCATCACCACCGCGAATTTACTCGACCCGATTCCGCCCGCGTTGTTGGACCGAATGGAAGTGATTGAATTTCCCGGCTACATCGAAGAAGAAAAACTCGCGATTGCAAAACAATTTATCATTCCGCGCCAACTCGAACAACACGGCCTCGTCGGCAAGCCAAAATTTTCGGACGAAGCGATTCGCGGACTGATTCGCGATTACAGTTACGAAGCGGGCGTCCGCAATTTGGAACGCGAGACCGCGCAAGTGTGCCGTAAAATCGCCCGCCAGGTCGCGGAAGGGAAACCCGTGCCAAACACCATCACGAAAGAATCGCTCAACAAGTATCTCGGTCCCGCGAAATTTTCCTATGGCATGAAGGAAGAGAACGACCAGATCGGCGTTGCCACCGGTCTCGCCGTCACAAACGCGGGCGGCGACACGATGGCGATTGAAGTGACGCTGATGCCGGGCAAAGGCGGCCTCTTGCTCACGGGACAGCTCGGCGACGTAATGCAAGAGTCCGCGCAAGCCGCGCTCTCGTACGCGCGCACGAACGCAAAACAACTCGGTCTGCGTTCCGATTTCGACAAACTCGACATTCACATTCACGTTCCCGAAGGCGCGATTCCGAAAGACGGACCCTCTGCCGGAATCACCATTGCCACCGCGCTCGTTTCCGCGTTATCCCAGCGCGCGGTCCACAAAGACATTGGCTTTACCGGCGAAATCACGCTGCGCGGGCGCGTGCTCCCCATCGGCGGCTTGCGCGAAAAAGTCATCGCCGCGCATCGCGCCGGATTGAAAACGTTGGTGATTCCCAAAAAGAATAAAAAAGATTTGGTAGATTTGCCGCGCCGCGTCCAACGTAATCTTAATTTGATACTCGTGGATTCGATGGACGAAGTGCTGCCCGTCGCGTTGATGCAGCACGAACCAAAACGCGCCGCCGCGCGTCGCGCCAAGAGCGCGCCGCGCGCCGGAAATGGGGCGCGTGCCGCACAGGTTTCGCGCGCATCGCATGGTTCGCGCGACAGGGCCATCGCGCGTTAGACTCGTTCGCTCCGCAAAATAGAAATTCGTGTCATGCAAAATTGGAGAAAATTTTTGAACAGCTATCCACCGCAACTCCCCCCCCCGCAGCAACCCGGCTACAATCCGTACAATCCCTATCAGGGCTATGACCCGAACGCCGATTACGTGCCGTGGCTGCCGGGGCGGCAAGGTCCTCGCTATTTGCCCATCGTCGCCGTCGTCGCGATTGTTTTGTTTTGCAGCTGCTGTGCATTTTTGGCAGGCACTGTTTTTGGAATCGAACTGCCCGGCTGGCTTGCGACGCCTTCGTCGCAAAACCAAAACAATTCCTCCGGCAATGAACAGCCGACGGAAGAGCCGACGCCTCCGGAACAATTCGAATGGCGTCTCATCTATCCGCAAAACACGTGAACATTTTCAAAACCCGTCTTGTCGCCGCAAACGGGTTTTGCATTTTTTAGGTATGGAACCACTTGACCTCGACGCGCTGTACGCGCAGGGACAATCCGAAACTCTCGCGTTCGAACTTGAAAGTACACCGGTGCTTCGGTTCGCGGAAACCTTTTCCGCGCTCGCCAACACACAGGGCGGCATCGTACTCATCGGCATTGACCCGACAACGGACGCCGTCAAAGGACTGCGCGAAATGGAAACGACGCGCGAAAAAGCGCTCGCCGCCGGATTGCGCTGTGAGCCGCCGCTGGTGCTGCCGCGTCCCGCGATGGTGATGCTGGAAGGAAAACCGCTACTGCTCGTCACCGTCCCGTCCGGTCTGCCGCATGCCTACGCCCTGCGCGGAAAATATATGGCACGCGACGGCAAAAAAAATCGCGCGCTCGGTCCGCGTCAACTGCGCGATTTGTTGCGGCAGCGCGGCGAAGGCAATTTTGAAGCGCAAGTGCTGCAGGGCGCAACGCTCGACGAATTGGACCGCGAACACGTGGACGCGTACGCAAAATTATTCTTGACCGATGTGAGTTCGCGCAGCCGTTGGGATGAAGGCACCCTCGATTTGTTGTTCCGTCGCGGCTGTCTCACCAAAGAATCCAGTACGTATCGTCCGACGATTGCGGGACTGTTGCTCTTTGGACGCGAGCCGCAGCGATTGTTGCCGAGCGCGGAAATTGTTCTCGTACGCTATTCGGGGACCGAAATGTCCGACACGTTCATTCGCGAAACAGCGCGCGGTTCCTTGCCCGAACAAATTCGCGCGGCAGAAACATTTCTCGTCGCAAACATGCGCAAAGGCGCGCGCATGTCGGATGGTTCGTCGGTGCGTTTCGCGAACCAGGCGTTCACCGCCGGGTTCCGACGCGAAGAAAAGCCGGAATATCCAATGCCCGCCGTGCGTGAAGTGATTGTCAATGCGGTCGCGCATCGCGATTACCAAATTCGCGGCGAAGAAATTCGCGTGCTCATGTTCACCGACCGCATTGATGTCTATTCGCCCGGACGTTTGCCCGGACACATTACGCTGGAAAATATCGTCGAAGAACGTTTCGCGCGCAATGAAGTCATTGTTCAAGTGTTGACCGATTTGGGGTTTGTGGAACGGCTCGGGTATGGGATTGACCGCATCTTGCGCCAGATGAAAGAAGCGGGACTGCCGAAACCAAAATTTGAGGAAACGGCGAACGGGTTTCGCGTAACTCTGCGCGGCGCGGGCGACCAGTTTGTATCGAGCGAATTTGACCGGACTCGCTATCGGGACTTGCCGCTGAACGAACGTCAAAACGCCGCGCTTCAGGTGTTGCACAAAACGGGGCGCATCGGCAATCGCGACTTGAAAGAATTGTATCCCGATGTGAGTGACGAAACGATTCGCCGTGATTTGGCGGACCTGGTCGACGCGGGGCTATTGCTAAAAATGGGAGACCGCAGGGGAACGTACTATATTTTGAAATAAGAAAAACGATGCGCCTTTGGTTTACCGCATCGCCACTTGCGCATAACTCGCCTCGAGCAGCGGGCGCAGCACACCGCTCACACTTTTTTTGCAATCGGGCATCAACCCCGCGCATTTTTCCAATGCCCACAATGCATTCGGCGTGTCGCCGCTTCGCAAGTGAACGCGCGCAATCGCCAGCCAATATGGCGCGGACAAATCGGGCATCGTGAACGCGAGTTGTTCCGCGCACTCGGACAACATTTGAGCCGCCGGCACACTTTGATTTTTGCCCACGCACACCGCGCACGCGTAAAAACGCGCCACCGCGTCCGCGACTTCGATATTGATTTGGCCCCGATAGACTGCGGGCAAATTTTTTATCGCACACGCCGCCTGCGCCCACACATCGGCTTGTTCCCATTCGCGGCGTGCGCACGCCCGCGCGAGACGCAACAGCATTTCCGTCAAACTGCGGCCGAGCGTGGGGTTCACAAGTGTACGCGGCAGCGGCTGATTCGACACTTCTATCGAGATGACGCGATAGGGAACGAGTTCTTGCTCCAGATGGGATTGATACGCGACGCGCAGCAAAAACACGCGCCCCAGCGCCAAGAGCTCCAACGCGAGCGCGTACGCGTCATTCTCGTTCACTCGGCAATTCTCCCCGCATGCGCGGACGCACAAACAAGCGTGAAAGTGAATCGCGCGAGTACTCTTCGCGTTCGTCTTCACGGAGCAAATCGAGCGCGCGCAACAGTTCGCGGAACGTTCCCTCATCGAGCGTGTTGCCCATGGCCTGACGCAAGGTTTCGATGCGCCGCGCAAATTCCAACGCGCCGTCGGCGCGCGCTTTCATGCGCATTTCGTACGCTTCGGCTTCGCCTTCCGCATGAAGAATTTCGCGTTTCTTTTCCGCTTCGGCATTGAGCAGCTGCGCTTCTTTTTGCATGCGCGCCTGTTCCAGTTCGGCTTCGGCGAGACGTTTTTTTCTGGCGACTTGGTTGTCCGTTTCCAAATCTTGCTCCATGATTTGGTTCCACGTCTGATATGTTCGGTGCGCCAATTCGACGAGGTCCTGGGGCGGCTTGAGTTCGTCAAAGGAAACGCGCATCACTTCGACACCCCATTTCCAACACAAATCGTTGAGCCGCGTCTTGAGACGGCTCTCGACTTCGATGCGCGTCGCGGAGGGCAGCGCCGATTGCCCTAAAGCAAAAATCGCCGACATGGCTTCTGTCACGGGCGGCTTGGGCGGCGACACAAACAACTGCCACAGTTCGCATTCGCCAATCACGTTTTTGATTTGAAGAGCAATTTGTGCTTTGGTGCGCGTGCGCCACGTATCGCTGGGCAGCAGCGCGCGCCGCAGTACATCCTCGGCAACCGTGTGCGTTTGCGTTTGTTCCAGTTGCCGCATATCTTGTTTGAGTTGAAACGTCACGCTCACTTTCACGTCCAAAGGAATCATGTCGCGTGTCATCATGCCTTTGAGCTCGGCAACTTCCCTTTGGGTTCGCAAATGTGCGTATCCTTTCACGCGGTCCAACAGAGTCAATTCGTGCGCGCCTGCGTGCAATACGATAAACTTGCCGTCGCGTTCGACCAAAGCCGCGCTTTCCCTGTCCAGATAAAGCCGCGCGGGCCCTACGCCTACCGTTTTAAAAAGTTCGCGGCGGCGCGCAAAATACGCATCCGTGCGAAACGAATCTTCCGCATTCATATCATCGCGCAGTGTGCCCTCCATCACGCGAAATGCGGGGATGCTCGAATCCTCCGTCATGGTGGAGAGCAGCTCTTGCGCGCGTTCGCGTTCATTGACGCCGTAACGGGTCATAAACAGCGGCGCAATGGCATCGGTCGTCGAACGCACCAGCATGATCGAAACGAGCAGCACCGTCGCGGCGAGCACCAATCCCACACCCACTGCCGCACCAAGCGCAAGGGGACTGGAGAATTGCGCGGCGACGTAACCGATCACCATCGCAACGAGCGTCAAGAAGGGCAAGAGAAACGAAGCGGCAGTGGCAGAGATGCGGGGCAGCTTGAACGAAGGACGGGAGAGCGCGGCAGACGCGCGCAGTGCTCTTAGGTTCGGACGAGGAATCTGCGCCATGTGTACCTCAATCGGCTGTGCAAGGAAAAATATCCATCGCCAGAAAATCTGAAACTTTGGTTCATCTTAGCACACCCACCCTTGCACGACAATAGGGCGCGAATAGGGCAAACGCATTTGAAATTGCCGCGCCTGCATGAAATAGAATTTCACGGCTGAAAAAAGACAAAATGCTCCGCCTTCACAATCGCTGCGCGATTTAAACTTTTTTCAGACGGCAATTTCCAATTGCTGAAACCCCGCGAATCGAACGGAAATTCGCATTATTCAGCACCTGCCCCAAAAACATTTTTCAAATGCGTTTGCCCTAGGGCGAGAACGCTAAAATACAAACGAGTGAGCAACGTGTAGCAAAATGTGATTTTTGAATTATCCCACACTATCCCACATGTATCCCACATAACGCGTAGCAGGATTCGCACAAGTGTTCTATAACGGTTTTTCCCCTCATTTTTTTGTTGTGCCCGCACACGGATTGACAAGGAACTCACGGAACCTATAATGATTTTGCATTTTGATTTCTTTATTCGGAGGTTTAAATTGAAATGGTTTCGTTTTTTTGCCCCCCCCCCACACACAGTTTCTCAATTCGGTAATTTCTTGGTCGATTGAGCGCGCGCCGCCCCCTAACCTCATAGAGCTCACAAATTAAAGTCGCATGATTGGACTCTACGCTTCAGCGGGTTGACTGGCAGTAACCGCATAAATGCTCGAATCCGATACTGCGAACTTCATTTGAGTTGTCTATTAGTTCCTCAAGGTCCATTTTTCTTTTTTCATTTGGAGGCATCATGGCTGCGTCTGTAACCGCGCGCGTTTTGTTTATTGACCCCAGTTATCTTTTGCATCAAGGAATCTGTCAAGCTCTTGGCTCCAATCAAACTCATCAAATCGAATGGGTGCAAAATTCCCAGTCAGGTCTCGCAAAGGGGAACCAATTTGACCTCGTGTTGATTGGACATAGTTTTGATGCGCGCACCGCGCTCGACCTATGTTCTGATTTACGCGCGTTAAACCCTCAAATCAAAATCATCCTCATTAACCAAAACGCCGACAATGCGTTATTTCAAGAAGATGCTTTTATTGCTGGGGCATCGGCATGTCTCGCTCCATCCATCCCTCTACAAGAATTGCCAGCCACATTGGAACAGGTCTCGCACGGCGCAAAATTATTTGAGCCAAAGATTCTTTCCGGAGTGTTTCAACTCGAACCGCTGACGAGACGAGAAATTGAAATTCTGGAACAAATGGCCAAAGGAAAAACAGATAGGCAAATTGGTGACAGTCTATGTATCAGTGTCAACACTGCGCGCAATCATGTGCAAAATATCTTGCGGAAATTGCAAGCGAATGACAGAGATGCAGCCGTGTGGCGCGCAAAGATTCGACGGTGGATTTGATCTAAAATGTAGTATCTGCACTATTGCATTTACCCTCTCTATTGCTGTAACCTAGATGTGGATGAAGGATCAAACCAATTTTTTCAAGAGGAGACAAAAATATGCAGGGTCATCGCAAACTGATTTTCTTAGTGCTACTTGTATTTGTAATTTTGCTTGCAATTGGAATCGGAAGTTGGCTCGGTCCCGCCCAAGCATTTCCAACGCAAGCGACAAAGCCTCACTATCGTATTCTCTATCTTGTACCGCCCAAGAATGAGCTCCAAGCAAATGAGGATACGCCCGGTTCGTTCGCGTCGCTTCAGGCAGAAGGAGTACAGGCCACCTCCGACTTTTCAACCCTGAAAAAGGAAGTCGCCACACAACCGCCAGATGCAATCATCCTGCACAAGAATCTACTCGCACAGATAGATCAGAAATGGGTTCAACAACAATATCGAAAAGGCGTGATTGTTGTCGCGGTCAACCTCACAATGCGCGAGCTTGCACAGTATCTGGATGATTCTGAACTCTCAAATGGCAATTGGACCGAGGGATGGTACAAGAAGCCGTTTTACTCGTACGCAGGCAAGAAACCCGCAACCGATGCATATTCTGTGCAGGAATCGGCGCGATCTGGATTGTTCGCAGGCGCGATCAGCACTGGCACAAACAATTTCGGTGCAAATGTCAAACCATTCATCTCCACAATAAGACTATCAATTCAGAGCTTGAGACAACAATAATAACCAAAAGGAGAATTTCCAAATGCCCTCACGATTATCTTTAATCAAACGATTCGGATTTGGTGTTCTGGCACTTGTGAGTGCTTTCGCGTTGTTTCATGTCGCTTTTGCGGAAAATAAAAATGTAACACTCTGGAGTGGCATAACAGGAACAGGCGATACTTTTGGTACGCAAGGGCAATGCGGACCTACACATCCGCATCGGCTAATGTTTACTATATGCAAACGTACAGTAAATTATACTCAACACAGGACGGGGTTCACTTGCTCAATTCCGACATCAAATCTGCCTTCAATACCTATAGTACGGCGCAAGCACTCGTGCCTTGGCCCGATTGTTATTACAATTATCAGACTACGCGTCATGTTTGGCAGAGCGCCTCAGGCACAGCAGGCATAAAGAAAAACGCCTTCACGAGCGCAACAGGGTTTAGCTCGACAGCAAAGTGTTGGAATGGGAGTTTGTGCTGATTGAAAATAAAGAGCCGCAGCTTTTTCTGCGGCTCTTTTATGGTCAAGTCTCGTCCTCCAATCTACAGAGTTACTTCATACGCCACCCCACTCACCACAAAAATCACCTTCTCGCCCAGCGCCACGTACTTGTACCATTCGGGATGTTGTCTCAACAAATCAAAGTACTGTGTACTCCCGAAAACAATTTTCGTCGTCGTCATTTTTTCCGGCACGAATGTCGTGTCCGTCCACACACCGTTGCGCAAGATGAATGCTTTGTCGCCCGCGTGTTTCACTTTGCCGTCACTTGCGGAAGGTGCCGCGTTCGCATCTTGCAACGCTTTGTTCGCTTGACTCTTTTGTACCGCGTCTGCGCCCGAAGTCGGAGCCGCTGATGGCGGAGGCGCATTTTGCTGCACCGAACTCCCCGCGCTCGTGCGCCCTTCTTGACTCAGTACATCCGCATCTTCTTGAATCAAGAACGATGTGTACGGTGTCACGATGCCGTAGCGAATCGCGAGCGCAACAATTTCATCCACCGCTTCTTTGTTTTCGCCGCGCAAACGAATCTGCGCGAGCAAGTAACCGATTTTGCGCGTCGCCCACAACGGCGCGATGAATTCATCACCCTGCTGAGCGCTAGTCAAAGCAGTTTTGAAATTCAAATCTTGAAACGCATACGACTGCGCGCGATTGTTAAGGTTGCCGCGCAGTGTAATCGTCGTCGCGCCGCCGTTCTTGTATCGTCCCGCAATCACGAGTTGCGTGCCTGCAAACAAATCGGGCAGCGGAAACGGATACGTGTCGTAGGTTGCGATGCCGCCGAAATCAATTTGCAAATCGGAAAGCACGGGCGTCGAAACTTTGGCGTAAAAACCGGAAACGGTCTCCTCGATATTTTCGCCGGGGCGCACGTACGCGCTCGCGCCGCGATGTCGTTCCGCGAGCGAATCGAGCAGCAGCGTATTCACATCATCGCCCACACCGAAAGTGAATAATCGTACATTGCTTGACGTTTCACGTTTGACGTTTTCGATAATTCGTTCCGTATTCGTTTCGTCCACCGTCGGCAAACCATCGGTCAAGAAAATTACAATTGTCGGACGCGTCTTGTCCGCAATCGCCATCGCTTCCAACAGCGAACGATTGATATTCGTCGAGCCGCTCGCCGCGATGTTGTCCACAAAACGAATCGCGTCGCCGCGTTCGCTCGCCGGACTCAATTTTCCCGGCGCATACGAAATGATTCCCGTCGCGAACGTGATGACGCTAAAGCGGTCATTCGGCTGCAATTGATTCAACACAAATTTCGCCGCGTTGCGCGCCTGAATGATTTTTTCGCCTTGCATCGAACCCGATGTGTCGAGAACGAGAATCACATCTTTCGCCACAACTTGCTGCTGTTCGACTTGGACTTTTGGGTTCACCAACAACAAAAAGAATCCGTCGCTCACCGCGTCGGGTTTGTAGGTGAGCAGTGTTGCGCCAATTGTGTCTTCGGAAACGCTGTAATACAAAACGAAATCGCGGTCCGGTTTGACGTTGGCATCCTCATAACCGATGCGCGCGCGAAAATCGTTTTCGCGCGAAACGGAAACGTTGTGCGTGGGCGAATAAATGGCTTTGAGCGCGGCAGGCGATTTCAAATCAATGTTGACGCTCACGCTGCCCAACGGCTGCGGCGAAAATTTTTCCGTCGAAAGCGGATATACATATTTCACCAAGCCGTTATCCGCTTTCAAAATTTGCGCGTACGAAATGTCCACGCGTTTTTCGGTGTGCGGCGCAATCGGGAAAATGCGCGCTTGAAACGCGCCGCGTCCGATATATTCCAGCAGCGCAGGGTCACGTTGACGGCGCACAATCCCTTCGTAAATTTCGCGCGCCTGCTCGCGGTCCAACACTTTGCCTTCCAAGCGCACGCCGTCCACATACATCGCGAAATCGGAAATCGCGGCATCGTCGGGCAAGGGAAAAATGTACGTGCCTTCAAGTTGGTCATCGCTGTCGTTCACAAAAACTTGGTCAATTTTCGTGCGCGCGATTTGATTTTCAATTGTGACCGTAACGTTGTGATTTTTGACGCGGAGATAGGCAGGACAGTTGCCGCGAATTTCGGGCGGAATGCAGCGCGCATTCGGCGGACATGGCGGCGGCGGCGGCGGATGCGTCACCGTGGGGCAATCAATAATGACGAGACCATCCGCCGAAACAGATTGGGTATGGGCAAGCGAAACAACGAGCAGCGCGCCGAGCGCAAGCAAGGTGAGCGCCAAGAGACGCAGAGTATTCATGGTGAACCTCCTCCAGATTCACAAGCAATGGAAAACATCTGTTTGGCGCGCCCGAAACAAATGTTTAATTTTGTATTCTGTGAAAGAGACGCAACGCGTTTGTAAAACGTTCCAAACAGAAACGCGATTGAGAAAGTTGTTTCTCAATCGCGTTTCGAATCATTCCGTCGGCATCCGCATGGACGAGTCTTGTTTCAACGGCGTCGCGTCCAATCTCTCCAGCAATCGCTCTGCCACGCGCCCTGCTTCATCAAGATACTCTTGCTTGATTTGGTCTATCGTATCTTCCGGCGTGTGCAGCAAATCGTAATCGCGCATAAAGAACACGGTATCCACTCCGCGTCGCGCGAACGATTCGTGGTCACTCCCCGCATTCGCGGGCATCTGCGCGTTGCGCGCGTCAATCTTTAACTGCTGCGCGCTCGAGCGCGCGAGCAAGGCAACATTTCCATCGCCCATCAAAATCAACGGACCGTTGCCCGCGCCCAACATGTCAAAATTCAACATTGCGCGAATGTTTTGCAATTGCGCGCGGCTTAATTCGTCCACATACGCGCGCGAACCGAGCAGCCCCAACTCTTCGGCATCAAAGGCGATAAAGACCATCGTGCGCTGCGGCTGCGGCTTGGATGCGAACACGCGCGCAAGTTCCAAAATCGTCGCCGTGCCGGAAGCGTTATCACTCGCGCCGGGTCCTGTCGCTACCGAATCGTAATGTCCGCCCAACACGATTGCTTCATCGCTTTTCCCTTTGAGCGTGCCAATGACGTTATAGCCCGTGCGCTGTTCAACGCCCGTGTCGCTCGCGATTTTCGCGCGCACGTTGCCGCTGTTCAACACAATCAAAATTTCCTGCCCCGCTGTTCCGCTTAACGCAAGCGTCGGAATCGAAACTTTTTCACGCAGCGTTCCCGTAAAGCTCTGCGGCGCATCGTTGTAAATCAAAATCGCCGTCGCGCCCACTTCTGCCGCGTTACGCGATTTTTCCGAGAACGGGAGCGTCCCGCGTTTCACCAGCGCAATTTTGCCGCGCACATTCACTTTGGAAAAATCATCGCGTGTGCCAATGTTGGGCACGAGTACCACTTGACCGTCCACATTTCCGCCGACGCTGTATTGAATCGCGTTCGCTTCCAGTTGCAGTGTGTTGGGTGAAAGCAACTGCACTGTTGTGCCTCTATCCTCCCATCCTTCAAACGCGAATGGCTGGCGCGACACCTCCAATCCATAATTCTCAAATTCACGCGCAATATAATCTGCCGCGTTTTGACTGCCTTGCGTTCCCGCGACGCGCTTGCCAATGTCAACCGACAACTTGCGATTGTGTTCAAACGCGCGCGAGGAATCAAAGAAACTTGCGGCGACGGCAGTCGGTTGAACCAACGCGGGCGTTGCGGCACGTTGCGGAACGGTCACGGGCGGCGCGACTTGCGGCGAACACGCGGCGACAAACAAAGCAGTAATGCTAAAGAGAATGCCGAGAAATTTTTGCATATGAACCTTTGGACGGAGGATACAACACAGTGAATACGCAACGCGTTAAGCGCGAATTAAAGCGCAGTAACAATTTCCACAATTTCGCGTGCCGCGCGTTCCCACGAAAAGCGTTTCACGTTCGCGCGGCCCCGTTCCACCAACGCAGCACGGAGCAATTCGTCACTCAACGCGCGCTCCATCGTGCGCGCCATTTCCACAATCCCGCGCGGTTCAAAATACAGCGCGCCTTCGCCGGCGACTTCGGGAAGCGATGACGCGTTGGAACATGCCAACGGCGTTCCGCACGCCTGCGCTTCCAGCGCGGGAAAACCGAATCCCTCGTACAGCGACGGCAACACCGCAAGCCGCGCGCCCGCATACAGCGCGGGCAAATCTTGAATCGGCGCGTAATCGAGAAATTTTACGCGCGCGTCCAAATTCAATTCGCGCACGCGCGCCAAAATGGATTCGTAAAGCCAACCCTTTTTCCCCACAATCACCACTGAATACTCGCGCGGCAGCGCGGCGGACGCCTCGATGAGGCGCGCGTAATTTTTACGCGGCTGAATCGTGCCGACGCTGAGGATATATGGCGACGACAACGCGTATTTTTCGCGCACACGCGCAATTTCTTCTGCGGCGCTTGTTTTGAAAATTTGCGCGTTGTATGACGGATACACCACGCGAATTTTTTCGCGCGGCGCGCCATAAAATTTCGCTATGTCGTCGCGCGTGGCAAATGAATCCGCAATGATGGCGCGCGCGCGTTTCACATTCCAACGCGTCGAAAAATCCAAATACGCGCGCTGCGCCAACGGATGCGCGTCAGGAAACAACTTGTAACCCAAATCGTGAACGGTGACAATGGAATTGTGCGGACGAATCGGAGGGAGAACGTGCGCGGGAACAAACAACGCGTCAGGCGGACGCATCACCATTTCGTACGATAACCGAAGGTGCGTCCACACGCGCGGAAAAGGAATGGCGCGAATTTCGTAATTGTTTGTCGGAGGGAAAAAATTGCCGGGAGGATTTGTGCGCGTGTACAGGCGAAACGAGAAAGGAGAATCGAGACGCAGCAGCGCATCAATCAACGCACGCGAATAATACTCGGTCCCTGTCGGCGCGTCGGTGAGCGCGCGGCTCGCGTCAATGCCAAGCACCAACGGAGAGCGAATGGCGGACGACGCGCGTCCACCGTATGCTTTCGTCATGCGTCGTTCGTCATCCGTCGTTTCTACGCCGCGAAAACTTCATCGAGCGCATCCTGCTTTTCGGCAAGCCCGAACCATCGAATGTCCGGCGAAGTAATTTTTTTCTCGCTCGCTTCGCCCGTAGAAACGGTACGCGCGCGTTCGTTCCAAATCACGTTCGGTCATGCGAATCCTCCATTGTGGAAATTGGTTTGCGCGACACGCGCGCGAACAAGGCTTGTGCGCGCGGCGCGAGCATTTTTACATACACAATCAAGGGAACGACCGCGAGAATTTGCAGCGCAGGAAATCGTCCCACAAAAAAAACGTACCCCAAATTTCCCAACAGGGCAATTGCGCCAATCGGCATCGTCCATAACAACACCAAGTCTGCTTGTTGAAAGTACGGAACGGCTAGGGCATTCGCCGCGAGAATCCATATAAAGCGCTCGCGACGCGTGACGCGCGACAACAACGGCGGCAGCCACAACCCCAGCGCGAAAAATCCGAGCCAGCGCCACAAGGCAACGCTCGCCTGCGCATCGGACGGCGCGACCGCCCACCGCGCCAGCGCATCGGCAACCCAATTGCCGTAAAACAAAAAAGAGCTTGCGACGAGCATGACCGGCACGACCAACATTTTTAAACGATTCTTCCACGACGTATCCACCAACAGCCAAATCGCCACCACAGGAAAAAGCCCGAGTTGGTATTTCGTGACGGCGAGAATCAACCCCAAACCCGCGAGATACCAGCGCTCGTGCGCGGCTGCCCAATACATCAAGGCAACACTTCCAACAATCAAGCCGGTAATTTGTCCATAAATCAAACTATACAACATTTGAAACGAGACCAACGCAAAGGTCACGTTCCCGCCAAAGACGCGCGCCGCAAAAAAAACGGCGGCGATATTGAGCAACGACCACAACGTATGGCTCAGCACAATCGGCAAGAAACTCAAGAGCCAGAAAAGCGGCAAAATCCAATTGCCGTAAAAAAAAGTGTAAAACTCGCCGCGTGAGGCATTGAGATACAAACTCAAATCGTAATACGCGCCGCCGTTATCAATCCGCACCCAAAGAAACAATAGCGCGATGGCAACACACAACACCAACGCAAACACCTCGCCGCGCGTCAATGGACGCCGCAAGCGTTGGTCAATCGTCCGCGCATCGCCAAACCAATCGTCAGGCATTTTCCAAACGCACTCCCAAAAACTGTTCCAGCGTCTCTGACGAAATCGCGCCCGCGCGCAAAACACGCGGCGGCTCAACCGTACAATCCAAAACGGTGGATGGCACATTCCCCGGCGTTGCGCCGCCGTCGAGAATCATCGCGATTCGTCCATCCAAATCATTCAACACATCTTGCGCGGTGCGCGGATTCGCGCCGCCCGAACGATTCGCGCTCGTCGCCGCGAGCGGTCTCCCCAACGCGCGCGCGAGTTCGCGCACCAGGTCCGAATCAGGCAAACGCACGCCGATGGTGTTTGTTGCGGCAGTCAAATTGGATGGCAGCTCGTCGCGCGCCTTCACCACCAGCGTCAAGCCCCCGGGCCAAAACTTTTGCGCCAACCGCTGCGCGGTGGGCGAAATGTACGTGGCGATTTTTTCCAAATCCGCGTAATCGCCAATCAGCAGCATAATCGCTTTGTGCGACGGACGATCTTTGGCGGCAAACAATTTTTCAATCGCGTCCGCGTTGAACCCGTCCGCCGCGATCCCATACACCGTATCGGTAGGAATCGCGACGACCTCGCCACGCCGCAAAAGTTCAAGCGTGTGGGGGAATGCGGACAAATCGTCAACAGACAATATCTTGGTTTGCACAAGCAAAGTGAGAATCCACGAATAACGCGAATCTTTGTTACGCTGTACGTAACGACGAATCCATTGAAACGATTCGTGTTATTGGTGTTATTCGTGTATGAACTGTATTTCCACCACGCGGTCCAATCCTTCCAGATCGCGATGGATTTCGACCTCTGCGCGCGGGAGCAGCGCTTGCGCCAATTCCCGCGCGGCGTCGCCCTGCTCTTCGCTGATTTCCAAAAAGATAAAACTCGCGCGTGCCATGTACTGCGGCGCTTGCTTGAGCAATCGTCCAATCACACTCAAGCCGTCGAGTCCCGCAATCGTCGCAATGCGCGGTTCGTATTGCCGAATTTCGCGCGGGAGTTGTGCTTGGCGTTCGAGCGGAATGTACGGCAAGTTCGCGGTCAGAATGTCAATGGGAATCTCGATGCCGTCCAATAAATCAGTCTTGCGAAACTCGACGCGTTCGCGCAAATTCAAACGCGCCGCGTTCAACTGCGCGACCGCGAGCGCGTCGGGCGAAATGTCCGTCGCGATGATTTTCGCGCGCGCGGTGTTGTGCGCCAACGCCAACGCAATCGCGCCCGAACCCGTGCCGACATCCACGAGCGCCGGTTCGGGATGCGGAATGTTTTTCAACGCATTCAGCGCGAGTTCGACAACATGTTCCGTTTCAGGACGCGGAATCAATACGCGGCGGTCCACATAAAAATCGAGTCCGTAAAATTCTTGATGTCCGATAATGTATGCAATCGGTTCGCGCTGCGCGCGCCGCGCCACCATCCCCGCGAATTGCGCCGCGTCCTTGTCCGAAATCGGTTCGCCCAATTTTGCCAAAAGCAGCGCGCGCGAAATTTTCAAGGTATGCGCGAGAAGAATTTCCGCTTCCAACCGCGCGCTCGCGTACCCGTTTCGCGCGCCAAGCGCGCGCACGGCGGAAACGAGAACTTCTTGGATAGAGTCGGGACGGGTGATTAACACAAGTATCAAGTAGCACGTATCAGGTTGCAAAACCCTGCTACTTGCTACCTACTACCGACTACATCTCCACTCCCGCCGCCTTCAACTTTTCCGTCTGGTCTGCCAACACCAGCGCGTCAATAATTTCGTCAATGTCGCCGTCGAGAATGCCCGGCAAGTTGTGTTCGGTGAGATTGATGCGATGGTCGGTGAGGCGGTCCTGGGGAAAATTGTACGTGCGAATTTTTTCCGCGCGTTCGCCGCTGCCCACCTGCGAGCGCCGCGCTTCGGCTGTTTCGCGCTGTTGTTTTTCCAATTCCATTTCGTACAAACGCGCTTTTAGAAATGACATTGCGCGCAGTTTATTTTGCAACTGCGAACGTTCGTCCTGCACCGCGACGACGAGACCTGTCGGCAGGTGCGTGATGCGGACCGCCGTCGCAACTTTTTGCACATTTTGTCCGCCGTGTCCCGACGCGTGGTAAATATCAATTTTCAAATCTTCCGGCTTGACTTCCACCTCGATGTCGTCCACTTCTGCCATCACCGCAACGGTTGCAGTTGAAGTGTGAATGCGTCCCGACGATTCGGTCAAGGGAACGCGTTGAACGCGATGCACACCGCTTTCGTACTTTAATCTGGAGAACGCGCCTTTGCCCTTGATTTCAAAAACGACTTCGCGGAAACCTTTTAGCCCCGTGCGATTCTCATCCACGAGCGCAACTTTCCAGCCCTGTCGTTCCGCGTAACGCGTGTACATGCGATACAAGTCCGCGGCGAACAACGCAGCTTCTTCGCCGCCCGTCCCCGCGCGAATTTCCACGTAAATGTCTTTGTCATCGCGCGGGTCTTGGGGCAAAAGCATCACGCGCATTTCGCTCAATAATTTTTCTTGCTGTGTTTTGAGTTGCTCCGCTTCCTCTTGCGCCATTGCGCGCATTTCCAAATCCGCTTCGTCGCGCGCCATTTCGCTCGTGCGTTCCAACGCCTCTGTCATCGTCAGATATTCGCGATATTTTTCCACCTTTGGTTCGATGTCGCTAATCTCGCGCGTAATTTCGCGGAGGCGCGTCGGGTTCATCGAGACCGCCGGGTCTTCCATCAATTTGTGTAAATCGTCATAGCGACGCTGATACGCCGCGAATTTTTCGGCAAACACGAATACCTCTTGATTTATGATTTTTGATTACGGATTTATGGTTTTTTCTTTGCGCCTTTGCGTCTTTGCGTGAGATTATTTTCGTCGCGCCAAGTTAAACGCCAACTGCATCTCGTCGCTTCGCAATACAAACATTGTCAAAAAATACGCGCCGCCGCCGATGAGAATCCCGCCCACGAGCAGCATCACAGAATTTTGCGCGAACGGCGTCAATCCAAACCAAACAATCGCGCCTGCCATCACTATCGCGCCGACAAACATTTTCCCCGCGCTTATCGCGATTGTTTTTCCATCTACGCCGCCCAGGCGCGGGCGCAGCAAAAAGAACAACAACACCATTTCCAATGTCGTCGCGATGGAATTTGCCAATGCGAGTCCCCCTTGCGCGAGCGGTTGCAGCAACACCACCGATAGAATGATATTCAACACGACGGATGCAACGCCAATTCGTACTGGCGTCGCCGTGTCGTGCATTGCAAAAAACGCACGCGTGATGGTTTCGAGTCCCGCGTGCGCGAACAAGCCCACCGCAAACAATTCCAACGCGACCAAAGTCATTTGGGTTGACTGTTCCGTGAACGCGCCGCGCTGTAACAAAATTTGAACGATGGGACGCGCGAGCAGCATCAAACCGATTGTCGCGGGAACGGTCAAAAACAACGTCACACGAAATCCCGTCGAAAACGCGCGGCGCAAACCATCCACATCATGCGCCGCATACAAACGCGAAAACGTTGGGAACAAAACTGTCGCGATGGATTGCGCAATCACGCCAATGGGCAAGAGAATCAGCAGAAACGCGTAATTCAGCGCGGCGAGCGAACCCGCTGCGAGCGTTGATGCGAGAATCGTATTGACGAGAAAATTCAACTGCACTGCCGCGATGCCCAGCGTGCGCGGAATGACCAGTTGAATCACATGCCGCACCTGTTCATCACGTATTCCCAAATTCGCGGTGTACTGAATTTTATTTTTCAAGAGCCACGGCACTTGAACCAACAAATGCAAAAACGCGCCGACGACCACACCGAGCGCCAGACCGTACACACCGAGCGTCGGCGCAAGCAGCCACGCGCCCGCGATGATGGCAAGATTGTACATCACCGGCGCGGCGGCGGGCAGCACAAACTCGTGCTGCGCGTTCAGAATGCCCATCACGATACCGCTCACCGCAAACACCGCAGGCGTGAGCAGCATCAAACGCATCAAACGCGCGGTGAGTTCTTGTTGCTGCGCGTCGAATCCGACACCGACAGAAATTCTCACCAACGGTTCCGCAAACAGCGCGGCGAGTACGCACAACGCGGCGACGATGACGAACACCAAATTCATCACTTGCGTCGCCAGACGCCAACCCCCGCGCACATCGCCGTCGTGGAGCAATTTTGTAAACGGCGGAATGAACGCGGACGCCAGCGCGCCGCCCGCGACGAGATTGAACAACAAATCGGGAATCCGAAACGCGGCAACGTACGCATCCAATTGCGCCGATGTGCCAAACTGATAACTGATGACGATTTCGCGCACCAGCCCCAGCGCGCGGCTCAACACAAAAAACGCCATCACAATTCCCGTTGACGTGACAAGATGGCGCGCAGTAGTGGCTTGGTGAACAGCGGAATCCATTTTCAAATTACAACGCATGATTATACACGATTCGCGTTTTCCAATTCAGAAAAAACGCGCTGCGAATTTGCGCTTTACCGGCTTTCAAGTAAAATTGCTCTTTGTAATCCGGTCAAGCACATTTGGAGGAAATTCAATTGGCAAACACATCTGCCGCCCAAAAAGATATTCGCAAAAATGCGCGGCGTCGCCAGCGCAACCGCCTGGTCAAAGCCAAGACGCGCACGGTCGTCAAACACGCGCGCGCGGCGATTGACGATGGCGAAGCCAACGTGAATGACGTGCTTCGTCAGGCGCAAATCGAACTCGATTCGGCTGCCGCAAAAGGCATCATTCACAAAAATGCCGCCGCCCGTAAAAAAAGCCGCCTCGTCAAACATTTACGTCAGGCAGCCCAAGCGAGCTAAGTTGAACAAACAAAAACCCCGTTCCGTAAGGACGGGGTTTTTGTTTGTTCAACATTAAAAAACACGTACACCTCTTGACTTGGAACAGGTGTTCTATTATAATCTCCGCATAGAACTCTAGTTCTAAAGAACGTTTCCGTTCTGTGTCACCCCATCTCAATTGTTCAAGTCCGTTCGGACTTGTGGAAAGGAACTGACCATGACACAGCCAGATGAACACGGCGCGCGGATTCTCTCTTTTCTCGAGCGGTATCAACAACAGCATCGCCGCTCGCCAACCTACCGGGAAATCGGTGCCGCCGTCGGCATTCGCTCGACCGACCACGTCTCGCGCGATTTGCGACGACTCGTTCGCGACGGTTACATTTCGTTCAAACCGCGTGTAAGCAAAAGTATCGTGCTACTCAAAACACCAAACTCGCGCGCGCGTCAAAACGTTCTGCCACTCCCCTACTTGAATCGCCGCATCAATGCCGCGCCCGTTGACGAATTGTCGCGCTTGGCAGCCGAGTTGTTCCAGGACGAAAAAGACACCTTTGTCTTGCGCGCACGCGGTCAAGCCATGCGCGATGCCATGCTCGACGATGGTGACCTCGTCGTGGTTAAACGCAGCGAAAAATTTCACGATGGCGACATGCTCGCCGTGTACCTGAAACCTTCCAAGCGCACGACTTTGCGCCATGTGTATCGCGAAAATGGGCATCTGCGCGTGCATTCGGCAAATCCCGACGCGCAGCCACAATTTTACAAACCAACGGACCTGGAAATTCGCGGCACTGTTCTGGCAATCCTAAGAAAAAGAGACATGTGACCTGTGACACGGGCAAACCCCTGTCGCCCGTCACACGTCACTTGCACTTTGCGGTGGACGAACTCAAACCCTGCCATTTTCGTCAAGTGGACAATCACGGTCGCATCCTTTGCAATGTTATCAAAGGGGGCGACCGTGAAGTGTCTGTGAACCTGTGCCGTGCGTGCCCGGTCTCACAGATTAATTGTCAACACTTGCGCGCGGGGTTGGAGAAAAAAGTTTCGACTCCGCTCACGGTGCGTTTTGCGACCGGACGCGTGGAAGTGTGGGATGATGCGCCGCCGACGATTGAATTCAAACAAGCCGCGTGCGCCGCGAAAACAATGCCCATCACATCGCCGCGCGATTGTGTGGGCTGCCCGATTCGGATGCCGAACGTGGTGCCGCAAAACGCGATTCAAGTCGCGCGTCGTTCAAGACCATCGGCAGTGCCAGCCGCACAGACCGTCGCCGTTTCTCAGGACAAACAGGTCATTGCCCGGGCGAACGCTGCACGCCGCGCGACGCGCACCACCCCGCGCATAGCTCAACCCACGGCACAAGTCCAAGCCCAAATCGTCGCGGAACCCCAAACCGCAGCCGCCGTACGCGCGCCGACGCCGCCTCCCACAATTGACGCCGGCGCGGCAGCCGACCTGATTGCGCGCGCAAAAGCCACAGCCGAGCGCAAAGCGCAAGAAAAGCAACAGCGCGAACTCGAACGCATTGCGCGCGAGGAACAAGAAAAATTTCAAGCGCAGCAAGCACAGCCCGAAGGCAAACCAAAAATTATTCAAATGAAAGAATGGCTCGCGGGACAAATGCAGAAAAAACAAAACGCGAACGCCAACAGCCCGTACAAACCGCAAGCCGTTCAAGCGGACGCGGAAGGCGTATCCGATATTGTGTATGCCCCCCTCGGCGCGCAGATGGCAACCGCGTACCAAGAAACAATTGATTACGAACGCTGCGTCGGCTGGACCGATTAAATATTGTCGTGAAGAAAACAATGCCATTCAGTACCAACAGCGCGCGGTTCCTTCAACAGGGACCGCGTCCCCAACTCTCCCCGGCGCACGCACAATCGCGCACTGTCAAATTCCTCACGCTCGCGCAGGAATTGAACAGTGATATGCAGTTGCAGCAAGCATTGCGAATTGCCGGGACTGCCATGTTGGGCGTTGCGACGGATGGTGTGCCGCTCATCATTCGCCTCGCCTCGCCGGATGTTACGCACGTTCTGATTTCGGGCGCGAAAGCAAGCGGTAAAACGCAGTTGCTGCGAACAGTGCTTGGTTCCCTCGCGCTTTATCAAAAACCGCGCGAACTGCAATTCCTGGTGCTTGCCGAAAATGCGAGCGCGTATGAATTTCTCACAGCGAGCCCATGTATGCTCGGCGAAATCGCAACGACACCCGAACACGCGCTCCAACATTTACGCTGGCTCGAAACCGAATTGGAACGCCGCGAAAACGAACTGGTGACGCGTCCGCGTTTGGTGGTTGCGATTGATGAAGGGTCTGAATTTTTGACGAACGGCGGACGCGAGTTTCAAGTCCATCTCACGCGATTGGCACAGCGCGGACGCGGCGTCGGAATTTCGCTGCTTGTGTGTACGAACAAGGCACAGGCATCCGATTTGCCTGCGGAGTTGCGCGCGAATTTTCCGGTGCGGCTCATCGGCAAACATTCGAGCGCGAACGACGGTGCGGACAAGTTGACGGGGCGCGGTGATTTTATCTTGGCGGCAGGCGGCGAGCGCGTGCGGTTTCAGGCGGCGTATCTTGCGCCGCAAGATGCGACATGGTTTCACGCGCAGCTCTGCGAATGGCGCGTGCGCCCGCAGCCGCGCGAAAGCGGCTTGCATAGTTTTGTCAGACGGTTGCAGCGCGTGAAATAGCGCGTGTGAATGCACGCGAGGAGTTGGTCTATGTCCAAAGTTGGCATGTTTCTGATTGGCGGATTGGTTCTCGCCGCTGTCGTCTATCAAATTCTCGAACGCGTGCCGTCCGATGCGTTGAACGTGGCGCTCGGCGTTATGTGCGGCATCGGCGCGAGCATTCCAATCTCGTTCGGTCTGTTGGTCGCATTGACGCGACAACGTCACAAGAGTGAGGTTGCCGTCGAGTGGCGTGAGCCGGAACCCGAACCCGCGCGCGTCGTCCGACAATCAAGCCCGCACCAGGTTCCACAACAGCCGTCGCCGCAGCCACAAATCATTGTGATTGCCCCGCCGCAAGGACAATTCGCGCAGGGACAATTTCCCCAAGGGTTTCAAATCCCCGCGCAGTGGTTGAATCAAACGCAACCCGCACCATTCATGCACGAACACGCGCACGCGGTGGACGCGCGCGAATGGCGCATCATTGGCGAAGAATAGGTTTGATGTTTCCCGTTGTGGCTGCCGGGCTCGAAAGCCGGACACACCGGAAAAAATTTCAAAGGAGGCACATGTTACGCACCGATAACTTTTCTTCACTCCCGCGCGTGGGCGCGGGCACCCGTTCCCACCGCAGCGGCGCGTCCATCGCAAAACGTTCGCGCACGGCGCGCAATGACGCGGTCCTGGTTTTGGAAAAACGGTTTGGCTATTTTCCGCAATCGTTTCAATGGCGCGGACACACCCATCACGTTCAAGCGGTCGAACGTACGTGGACAAAAATGGGACGCGTCGCGCAATTGTGTTTTCGAGTGCGCTGTCAAGAAGGAGTGTTCGACCTGACGCAAAACGCGAAAACCAACATCTGGTCCTTGGCGGTCGTGCAGTTGAACTGAGCGCGGAGGATTGTCATGAAATTCAGCGTTGACCTCACCATCAATAAAAATCGCCGCTTGGTCTGGAAAGCATTCGACAATCCGAAAAATATGCAACGCTGGCAGCCGACACTCGAAGCATTCGAGCCGCAAGCGGGGACGCCCGGACAAATCGGCGCGATCTCAAAACTGACCTATCGCGAAGATGGACGCGCAATCACAATGTACGAAACCATCACCGACCGCGATGAACCCAACGAATTCTCGGGAACGTACACCACCGCCGGTGTCGTCAATCAATTGCGCAATCGCTTTGTGGAATTGAACGCGCAGCAAACGCGCTGGACGCTCGACGCCGATTTTAGATTTACGGGGTTGCTTGCACTCGTCGCGCCGTTGATGAAACGTTCCTTTGTAAAGCGCGCACAAGCGGACATGGAACGCTTTAAAGCGATGGTCGAAAATCAATAGCACGGAACAAAAACATACTCTGTTCCGCAGCAACAATCAAGAGGAGGAAAAACAAATGAAATCAGGATTGCTGTGGTATGACAACTCATCCAAATCGATTGCCGACAAAATCGAAGCGGCGGCAAAACGCTATCGCGAAAAATTCGGGATTGCACCGGACACCTGTTTTGTGAATCCGCGTGATTTGGAGCAAGCTTCCAAACCGAAACCGAACTTGAAAATTCAAATCGCGACCAAGGCAACCATCATGCCAAACCACATCTGGCTCGGCATGAGCAAATAGGAAAAAAAGAACAAACCCGTTCTTTCTGAACGGGTTTGTTTTTTCTAGAGCAAGTGCCACTTGATGACAAGTCCGCAATCGGCGCAGAAGCAAGTTGGGGGAAAACCGCTTACCGCGATGTTGCAAGAACACATCAAGCCCCACTCTAGTGGTTGCCTTTTTTATGAATGACCAGTTCTTGCGCATTCAACGTGTCCGCGTCATATCGGGCGCCCGCCTTGCTGCCCACCACTACGTCCGCGAGCGCAGCAGAATGATGATTGATAAAAATTTTCGTCTCGTCGGTAATGTTGAGAGTCACCGCGTCGCCTTCTGCGGGCGTAATTGTCACTGTCGCGGCGTTCAGGTCAACGGCGGTGACGGTTCCGCGAATTTTTGCCGGTCTGGACTCGATGTCACCCGCAACCAGATGACGCGCGTTCATGGTTGCGGCGTTGTAATGAGCGTGCGCGCCCATCCCTACTTGAACATCCGCAAGCGCTGCGGGTTCACCATTGACGACGAGTTTGGTGTCTTGCGTAATGTTGAGCGTCACCGCATCGCCTTCTTCCGGTGTAATCGTCACCGTTGCCGCATCTTGGTCTACCGCCGTCACGGTGCCGCGAACTTTGGCGGGCTGCGGAGGATTGGTGAGCACGCGCAGGGAAATGGCATCTTGGGTCTTGCGGTCAAAGCGGGCTCGAACGAGATTGCCAATCGCTATTTCGGCGAGCGTACCATCCTCGCCGTCAATCACAATTTTTGTCGCGTCCGTCACGTTGAGCGTCAAATCTTCTGCGCGGTGTTTTGGCGCGAGCGTGAGCGTCGAGCCATCCACGTCCACTGCCACAACCGTGCCGACAACGTGCGCGGGACGTTTGTGTCCTGCTTCGGCGGACGGCACAAGTGCGCTGGCAGCAAGCAAGAGCGCGATTCCACTCAGAGTTAAAAACATGATTTTGCGTAACATTGAACCTCCTAAAATGGGTGAATATGGATAGACGGTGTTGCCAATGATTCAGACGCACGAAACCCGAAAAAAGCTAGGGGTATGAAAAAAGTTCTTATGGACGCGGCGTCCTGCGTTCGCGCGTCGGGCGACGGGTTGCTTGCGGTTCGCGCGTCGAGCGCGGCTCACGGGTCGCGGGTGGCTCGCGCGTGGGCTTGGGGTCATGCACACGTGTCGGCTCGCGCGTGTCACGCGGCGCGCGTGTTTCATTCGGCTGCGGCGTCCACCAAGATCCGGGCGTCCTATCGGGATACCGCGTTCGGCTGGGAATGTTCCAATGCGTGGGGCGTGTTTCGAACGGGCGCGAGGCGCGGGGCAACGTCAGCGTCCTGGAAGGAAATACCTTTGACGTGGGCACCGTTTGAGCTGAACCCGTCGCGTTTGGCGTTCGGGTCACAGCCAACGGACTCAATGGTTGGCGCGTCCGACCTGATTGCGGCGGCGTGGACGCTTGCGAATCGCCTGTCGGGTTCAAAGCCCCACTCGTGGGGTCTGCCGTGACTGTGGTCGCGCGCGTGGGCGTCACCGTAGGAACAAACGTTGGCGTGCGCGAAGGAGAACCGGATGGAACACGCGTCGGCAGTTCGTTCGGACTCGCATCTCCCGATGCTTCCGCGCTGATGGCAAAGTCCGCGATGCCGCGCAAAAATTGCGCGCTCGATAAAAAGCGTTCACGTTCGGCGGGCGACGCGTTCGCTGCAAGCGCGCGCAAAATTTCTTCTTGCCGCCGCGTCAATTGCGCCAACGCTTGCAACAGCTGTGCGCGTTCGACTCCGCGTGTGTTGATGGTCTCGGACAGTGCCGCGAGAATGCTTTCGTCAATCGCGTCCAGAATTGCCGGGTCCACGCGCTCGTTTCGCTGCAACAAGGCTTGCACTTCGTCGAGCCGCCGGTTCGCAAAATTCATCTGCAAGCGCGCGCGTTCGGCGGGCGACAATCGCGCGAGGAGTTCGCCGCTTTCGCCCAAGCGCTTGAACGGATACAAAAAAGAACCGGGCAGACTATTCGCCGCGACGGAATTGATGCCGTTCAAAACCAAAACGACGACGAGCGCAATCGTCGCAATTTGCGCCCAACGCGGCACGCGCAGCCACCATGCAAAACCATGGTGTTTGCGCGGCGGTGTGTTGCCGCGCAGATGCGTGTCCAAACGCTTCCATTCACGCGCCCGCGCCACGTTGGAAAGACGCGGGGACTCTTGCGCCGAGAGCTCACTCCAGGCACGCGCGATTTGCTTTTCGTCTGCGTCGGATTCGACAGGTTCGCCGGCGAGCAGTTGGTCAATCCACGCATCGAGTTGTTCTATGCGTTCTTGTTCACTCATGGCGAAACACCTTCGTTCCGTCTTGCGCGCGGCGCGCCAAGCAACCGCGCAAGCGCAGCCAAGCCGCGCAGTTGCAGACCTTTCACAGCGGTTTCCGTTTTGCCCAATGCGCGCGCGATTTGCGTCGCGCTCATTCCTTCTTCAAAACGCAAAAGCAGTACAGTTTGTTGCTCTTCGGTCAGTTGCGCCATGGCTTGCTGAAGCGCGGCGCGGTCCAGCTGAAAATCCGCGTCGAGCGACGGCACACATTCATTGGACCAATCCGTTTCTGTTTCTTGTTCCGCACGCGTTTGGCGACGACGATATTCGTCCGTCACCAAATTGCGCGCGATGGAAAAAATCCATCCCGTAAAAATTGTCGCGTAATCGTTCCCGCCACCGCGAAAGGTTTTGATATTTTCGACGAGCCGCAAAAACACTTCGCCCGTCAATTCTTCGCTCCGCGCGCGGTCATTCAAGCGATAGTAGATGTATCGAAACACGCGGTCTGCGTACAACGCGTACAGGCGCGCCCACGCGCGCGCGTCGTTGCGCCGCGCGGCGTTTACCAATTCGCGTGCTTCCTCCGCACCAAGCAATGCAGTGACCGTCTCCATCGGCTTGGGAGTGTGCGAGTCAGGAAGGCGTCCTGTCACTGCTGCGACATCCTTTGAATACAGACGGATAAAAGACACAAAAAGATAGGGGCATGACAGAAAATTTATATACGGATTTTCGCAATCAGGCAATGGAACGGTGGTACAGAAACCAGGGGCAATAAAAAAGCCGACTTGGCGTCGGCTGGTTCCTCTTTCATGATGTCATTCTGCTCCCGGTGGGTCATTCATCATGCTCTTGGGAGTCACGGACAACGAAATCGTTCAGAAAGCGTCTTTCAACGCATCGGTACGCAAAACAAGTTGGTCAAGGATTAGTCGTCCTTGTCCTCGTCATCCTTGTTGTCATTGCCATTGTCGTTGTCTTGGTCATTGTCGCTGTCATCGCCGCCGTTGTCATCGCCGCCATTATCGTTGTCGTTGTCACCGTTCCCGCTGTTGTCGTCCCCGCCATCATTATTATCGTTGCCGCTGCCACTGTTGTCGTCCCCGCCATCATTGTTATCATTGCCGCTGCCACTGCCGCTGTTGTCATTCGAATTGCTGTTGTCATCGCGGTCATCATCGCCACTGTTGTCGTTCGAATTGCTGTTGTCATCGCGGTCATCATCGCCACTGTTGTCGTTCGAATTGCTGTTGTCGTCGCGGTCATCATCGCCGCTGTCGTCGTTGTTGTCGTTGTCATTGTCGCTGCTGTCGTCAACAGCAGTGGGGACAGGCGTTGCGGTGCGCGCAGGTTCATCCGTCGGTTTGGCGGTAGGCGGGGGCTTTGTGGTTGACGGTCTAACGGTAGGCGGGGGCTTTGTGTTTGACGGTGTAACGGTAGGTGGGGCTATTGTGTTTGACGGTGCAGCGGTTGGCGCGGGTATTGTGTTTGACGGTGTGGCGGTGGGCTGCGGCGTGACCGTTGGAGTGGATGTTGACGTTGGCAAAGCGGTCGGTGAATTTGTCGGCGTCGCGCTCGGCGTCAAAAATTGGAATGGGCTGATGTCAGGACCGATGACCGCGTCGGTGGACTGGGCATAGCTTGCTACACCTTGCAAAAGTTTCGAGGTCTGTTCCAAACGCGCGCGGTCTGACGCGGACGCGTTTTGCGCGAGTTGATTGACGATTTGCTGTTGACGAATTGCGAGCGCCGTCAATTTTTTCAAAAGGTCCACGCGTTCGTCCCCGCGTGTGCCGGATAGTTCCGCGAGCGCGCGTAAAATACTTTCGTCCACCTCGTCCAGTGCGGAAGGGTACACGTGCGCGCCGCTTGCCAACAGACGCTGCACTTCATCCAAACGCGTGTTGGCGAAATTCATCCACAACTGCGCGCGCTGCCCGTTGGTGTTTTGCAATAAAAGTTGTCCGCCCTCGCCGAAACGTTTGAACGGATACAGCAACGAGCCGGGCAAACTGTCCGCCGCGACGGTGGTGATACCATTGGCAATCAATACGACCACGAACGCGACGCCGAGCATTTGCGCCCAACGCGGCATCACCGCCAAAAACACAAAGGGATTGGCGCGGCGTTGTGAACGCTTTTGCGCGGCGCGCGTGCGCAGCGCGCGAATGCCTTGGGTGCGTGCGGCATTCGACAGGCGCGGGGATTCTTCTGACGCCAAACGCGCAAATTCGCGCGCGACTTGTTCCGCATGAGTCGCGTCGGAATTGGGCGCGCGATTGTTCGCCATCAACTGGTCAATGTGATGTTCGAGGCGTTCATCGCGTTCGCGATTTTCTAGCCGGTTCTCCATCAGTCGTTTTCCATGAGCCGCGCGGTTTTGCCGCCAAGCAAACGCGCCATCGTCGCCAAGCCGCGTCGCTGCAGCGCCTTGATTGCCATTTCCGTTTTGCCCATCATTTTTGCAATTTGCGCACTCGTGAACCCTTCTTCAAAGCGCAGTAACAAGACCGTCTGTTGTTCTTCGGTCAATTGTCCCAATGCGCTCTGCAAATCGGCGCGCGTCAAATGCAAATCCAAATCAAACGTCTCGTCCACCAAATCCGCGTCGTCTTCGGGGAGCGGTTCGGCGGCGCGATTTTTTTGCCGCCGATAATCGTCAATAATCATGTTCCGCGCAATCGTAAAAATCCATCCCGTTAGAATGAGTGACGTGTCTTCGCCGTGCGGACGAAACTTTTCGAGCCCTTCCAGCATGCGCACAAAGACTTCGTTCGTCAAATCTTCGGCGCGCGCGCGGTCTTGAATGCGATAATAAATGAACCGAAAGACGCGGTCACTAAACAGCGTATATAGACGCGTCAGTGCGCCGTCTTCGTACAATTGGGCGCGTCGCAATAACTCGCGCGCTTCGGCAGGCGGCAAGAGCTGATGCAGCAAATTGGGCGAACTATCGGGCGCGAGCGCCTGCGCAAGCATAAAAGAGTTCTTACTCATGAGGAAAAACGGACGCGCATAGGAAAAAGATACTACTGCCAACTGCCAATTTCATCCAACCATCTTAGCAGAACTATCGAATCTGCCAATATGATGAATGTCCCCCTTTTGAGGGGACGATTCAAGAAAGAAAAAATGACTTGTGCTAAAATACCGCGTATGCAACGGAATGAAATTCACAATGTCGTTTTTTATCAATCGGAAAAATTGTTGGCATATTCCAACGTCGTGCACGCCGTCACGACGCGGCACGGCGGAGTGAGTCCGGCGCCGTTTGACACGCTCAATACCAGCGTGCATGCCGGCGATGAACCGGAACGCGTTCACGAAAATTTGAATCGCTTGCACCACGCGTTGGGCTTGGAACGCGGTGCGACGGTGGACGCAAGTCAGGCGCAAGCTGACAAGGTGGCGCGCGTGACGCAAAATGAACGGGGGACGCGAATCAAGGGCGTGGATGGCTTGATTACGAACACGCGCGGGATTCCACTGATGCTCCGTTTTGCCGACTGCGTTCCGATTTTGCTGTATGACCCGACGCATTTCGCAATCGGCATCGCGCACGCGGGCTGGCGCGGGACAGTGGCTCAAGTGTTGACGAATACGGTGAATGCGATGCGGGAGGCGTTCGAGACCGAACCGCGCGAGTTGATGGCATGTATTGGTCCTTCCATTGGTCCGTGCTGTTATGAGGTCGGCGCGGATGTGCAGGAAAAGGTGCGACACGCGTTTCCCGAGGCGTACGCGTTGTTGCTGAACAAAAACGGTTCGACCCATCTGAATTTGTGGGAAGCGAATGCGGCACAATTGCGCGCGCTCGGCGTCGAACAGATTGAAATTGCAGGGGTCTGTACCGCGGACCATACCGACGACTTTTATTCGTGGCGACGCGAACACGCGCTGACGGGACGTTTCAGCGCGTTAATTGCGTTGCGATAAGCTGACCCATGTCCATCGCCGAGAATTTCGCGCGCGTGCGCGAACAAATCGAAAATGCCGCGCGGCGCGCGGGACGGAATCCGAATGAGGTTACGCTGGTCGCCGTCAGTAAAACGTTTCCGCCGGAAGCCATCTTGGAAGCGCACGCGGCGGGCGCGCGCGAGCTGGGCGAAAATCGCGTGGAAGAAGCGGGTGAAAAAATTACTGCGGTGAATCGTGCGCTCGGCGCGCAAAAACCGCGCTGGCATTTAATCGGACATTTGCAGCGGCGGAAAACACGCGACGCGGTAAAAGTGTTTGATGTGATTCAATCGGTGGATTCGCTGCGGCTCGCGGAAACGATTCACCGCGCGGCGGGTGAAGTGAGCAAGCAAATGCCGATTTTGCTTCAAGTGAATGTGGGCAATGACCCCAACAAGTTCGGTTTCGACTTGAACGCGCGCGAGGCATTTTTACGCGAGGTGGAAAAAATTGTTGGGCTGAAACATGTGCGCGTCGAGGGCTTGATGACGATTGGACCGCTTGTATCAACGGCGGACGAGGCGCGACCCTTTTTCCGCGATTTGCGTATACTGCGTGACGCACTGCGTCAAAATTTTCCCAACGCGCGCTGGGATGAACTTTCAATGGGCATGACGGATGATTATGCCGTCGCGATTGAAGAAGGCGCGACCATTGTGCGAATCGGGCGCGCGATTTTTGGACAACGAAACGCGTAGCGGTGATGGCTCGTCCTCGCCCATTGGGTGGGGTACAGTTTGCATTGGGGGTGAGTTTTCGGGCAAATCGAATTCGCGTGCCTTGTCACGTTAGTCTGCAAGGGGCAGACTCAGTGCCGGTGTTGCCGCGATTTCTTGGCGCTTGCAAAATTCACCCCGAAGCTGAACTTCGGCACAATGGATGGGCAACCACAAGGCAAGGGCAACCACAAGGGATTGCCCGTACGCATGAATCTATGGAGCAGCAAAAGTGATTGGTCAAATTCTCTATACCACCATCGAATTCTTTTTCAATATCGTGTTTTTGTTGATTCTGGTGCGAATCATTTTGTCATTTCTACCGCAGTTTCGTTCGCACCAAATCGCGGAAATGGTGTACGGCATCACCGAGCCGATTCTCGGACCGTTTCAACGGCTGATTCCGCCCATCGGCATGATTGACATCAGTCCGATGGTGGCGCTGATTGTGTTGAGCATCATCGAGCAAGTGCTGTTGGCAATGCTAGGCGGCGCGTTCGGGTTGGCACCGCGATGAGACATTTTCTCGCCAATGTGCGCGCGCTCTTGATGGATTTGGACGGCGTGCTGTGGCTCGGGCATCAGCCGCTCCCCGGCGTCGCCGAATTTTTTTCTTTTTTGAACGCGCATCAAATTCGCTTCGTCCTCGTTTCAAATAATGCAACACGGCGCGCCGAATACACGGTCGGGCGACTATGTGAAATCGGCGTCGAGATTTCGCCCGCCCAGGTTCTCACTTCGGCGGACGCGACGCCGCGCTGGCTCTTGCAAAAAATGCCGAACGTAAAACGCGTGTATGTCATTGGCGAACGCGCGCTGCGTGACGCGTTGACAGAGGGACAGATTGAAATTGTCGAGCGCGAGGCGGACGCGGTGGTCGTCGGGCTTGACCACGACTTGACGTACGAAAAATTGAAATGCGCGACGTTGGAAATTCGGCGCGGCGCGAAATTTATTGCGACGAATACTGACCGTACCTTGCCGACGGAAGAAGGTTTGACGCCGGGCGCGGGTGCGTTGGTCGCCGCGCTGATTGCGGCGACGGACGTTGCGCCGATTGTGATTGGCAAACCGGGGCGTCCAATGTTTGAACTCGCGTTGGAAATTGCAGGTACGTCGCCACATGAAACCGCGATGTTGGGGGACCGCCTCGACACCGACATTGACGGCGCGGCGGATTTGGGACTGAAAACGATTCTGGTATTGACAGGAGTTTCGACACGCGCCGAGGCAGAACAAAATCGCGTGCGCCCTGATTTGATTGTAGAGAATTTGCCTGCGCTCATGCGGACGTGGGCAGAAACCTATTGACTATTCACCCTGCGCGACTATACTTACGCACGGTTCGCGCAGAAATGAAATGGAGGGAAATACACTATGTTTTTCGACCCACTCTATTTTATTCTTGCGATTCCCGGACTGCTCTTGACGCTCTTGGCGCAATGGCGCGTCAAATCCACCTACGACAAATTTGCGCGCGTGCGAAATGCGCGCGGGGTCACGGGCGTTGAAGCCGCCGAAATATTGATTCGCCAAGCCGGACTGCAGGGACGCGTTAGCGTACAAGGCACACCGGGCAAATTGTCCGACCATTACGACCCACGCAATCAGACCCTGTATCTTTCGCCCGAAGTCGCGCGCGGCGCATCCGTCGCGTCGCTGGGCATCGCGGCGCACGAATTGGGACATGCCATGCAGCACGCGCAAAATTACGGACCGCTCAATCTGCGCATGGCAATTGTGCCGATGGTGAACATCGGCTCGGGTCTCGGTTATATCGTGTTCTTTCTCGGTTTCTGTCTGGCAACACAAGCGGGCGGCGGCGGCTTGATTATGTGGCTCGGCATTTTGCTCCTGTCCGGCACCGCGCTGTTTTCGCTCGTGACCTTGCCGGTGGAATTTGACGCGAGCAATCGCGCGATGCGGCTGTTGGAGCAAAGCGGTCTGACGGTGGGACAGGAATTGCAAGGCGCGCGTTCGGTCTTGAGCGCGGCCGCGTGGACCTATGTCGCGGCGGCAGCAAGCACCTTGCTGAATCTGTTGTATTATGTGCTTTTGGCGCAGCGCGCCTCACGCGAATAACCGTTGTGAACGACAAGCAAATTGATTTGTTGAACCTGGACACTCACGAATTGACCGGCTTGGTTCAGAGTTGGAACGAGCCGGTTTATCGTGTGAAACAGCTGCAACAATGGCTCTATCATGAACTGGTGGACGATTTCGACGCGATGTCGAATTTGCCCCACCCGCTGCGCGCGCGCCTGAAAGCAGCAACCACAATTGGCGATTTGAAACTCATCGCGACGCAAGACTCGGCGGATGCGCTCACACGCAAAGCATTGTTTCAAATGCGCGATGGACAAACGGTGGAAACGGTGTTGATGCGTTATCTCGACGCGCCGGGCTCGCCTGAAGACAGTACCGACCCGCCGAACGTCGCGCGTCGCACCGTCTGCATTTCGACGCAGGTCGGTTGTCCCGTCGGCTGTCCGTTTTGTGAGACGGGACAGGCGGGCTATATTCGCAATCTCACACTCGGCGAAGTGGTGGCGCAAGTGTTGTATTTCGCGCGTGAGCAAAAACGCGCGGGATTTGAAATGCCGTTGACGAATATCGTCATTATGGGAATGGGCGAACCGTTCATGAAATTCAACGTGACGTGGCGCGCGATTCAAGCATTCACCGACCCCGCGCGTTTGGGAATGGGCGCGCGGCGCGTTACGGTTTCGACTTCGGGCTATGTGGACGGTATTCGGCAGTTGATTGAAAAAAAATCGCAGGTGAATCTCGCGGTGTCGCTTCACGCGGCTGACGACGCGCTGCGCGACCAGCTTGTTCCCGTGAATCGCAAATATCCGCTGCGCGAATTGATGAATGCGTGCCGCGAATACGTTCACGCGACACACCGCCGCATCACCTTCGAGTACGCGTTGATGGACAACGTCAACGACAGCGCACAGCAAGCGGAACAAGTCGCGCAACTGTTGGCGGGAGTGTTGTGTCATGTCAATTTGATTCCCTTGAATCCGACGAGCGAATCACCGTACCGGCGTTCGCCGTACGCGCGCGTCCTCGAGTTTCAAAGAGTTTTGAATCGCCACAACATTCCCACAACCTTACGCGTGGAAAAGGGTATCGAAATCATGGCGGGTTGCGGGCAACTGAGACAGCAAGTGAAACGGCATTCGGCAAATGTCAATGCCTTGCCGCTTGCCACGTAAACTATGCGACCAATTAAAATTGCGCCTTCGATTTTGGCTTCGGACTTTGCGCGACTCGGCGAACAAGTGGTTGCCGCCACGGACGCAGGCGGGGACTATATTCACATTGACGTGATGGACGGGCATTTTGTCCCCAACATTACGTTGGGTCCCGTCGTCGTCAAAAGCATTCGTCCATTTTCGTTTTTGACGTTCGACGTGCATTTGATGATTGAATCGCCCGAACGCTACATCACCGATTTTGTCCATGCGGGCGCAAACATCCTCACCGTACACGTCGAGGCGTGTACGCATTTACATCGGGTCATTGACCAAATTCATTCGCACAAAATTGCTGCGGGCGTTGCCATCAATCCCGCGACGCCGTTGGTGATGCTCGAAGAAATTTTGCCGTCCGTTCAAGAAGTGAATGTGATGACGGTGAATCCCGGATTTGGCGGGCAAACATTTGTAACCGAAATGTTGGATAAAATTTCGCGATTGCGCGCGATGATAGACGCGCGGGGCTTGGACGTGGATATTGAAGTGGACGGCGGCGTGGATTTGGACACCGCGCCGCGTTGTGCGCAAGCGGGCGCGAATGTGTTGATTGCGGGGACGCACATTTTTGCGAAAGAGGGCGACATGCGCGAACGGATTGACGCACTGCGTCATGCCGCCGAAAAAACAAAACGCGAGCCCAAAGCCCGCGTGGCAAGCAAAACAAAACCTGCGTAAAAATTTACGCAGGTTTCGTTAGAGATTTGGCAAAAGTTCCCTTGACCGTTTTGTTTAACGTTCGGACACAGTTCGCGCACACACGCAAGTGTTGTTCCTTGCCGTTCACGACGACATGGCGATATGCCAAATTCGGCAAAAAGCGTCGCGGCGTGGCTTTTTTGGAAAAGGAAACTGCGCGTCCGTATTGAGGACCTTTACCACACAAATCACATCGTTGCGCCATAAGATATTTGCTCCGTTTCTACACAAACGATAGGCACAAAAAAAACGCCAAAATTTCGGCGGGCACTATATTAGCATCAACTATTTTTTTTCGCAAATTTTGGCGGCGTTCGAATCCAATGTCAGAACCGTATCTGGGACGGATTGAAGTCTCTCCGCATGCGATTGAAAGCATGGCGGGCTTGGTTGTCTTGGAAAGTTATGGCGTGGTCGGCATGGCGCCGAAAGACTCGCGCGAACATATCGCCGCACTGCTGCCGCGCGCCAAGTACCGTCGCGGCGTGGTTGTGAAATTTGATGTGCCGCAAGTGGTGATTGATTTGTACGTCATTATCGAGTACGGTACGCGCATTAGTGAGGTCGCGCAAGGCATCAAAAATCGCGTAAAATACGTGATCGAACGCGACACGGGCTTGCACGTGACGCAAGTGAATGTGCATGTGCAAGGACTGCGCGTGAGCAAAGATTCGTAACGGAGAGTTTGCAAACCCATTGGATGATGCATCAGAACGACAGCCGCTGACGAGACTGGATGGCACAGAGCTCAAGCGCATGTTTAATGCGAGCACAATTTGGCTGGAACAGAACGCGCCGTTGGTGAATGCCCTCAACGTGTTTCCGGTCCCGGACGGCGACACCGGCACGAACATGCTCTTGACGATGCAAGCCGCTGTGCGCGAAGCGAATGCCATTTCGTCCCATCACGCGGCAGAAGTATGCGCGGCATTGTCGCGCGGCGCGTTACTCGGCGCGCGCGGCAATTCCGGTGTGATTCTTTCCCAAGTGCTGCGCGGTTTCACGCGCGGCGTGGACAAACGCGAAACGCTGGATGCACGAGGTTTGGCGGACGCGCTGGTGGAGAGCGCCCACACGGCTTACAAAGGCGTGGTCAAGCCCGTCGAAGGGACCATTCTGACCGTGATTCGCGAAGCGGGAGACCGCGCCGTCATTGCTGCCGCGCAGTCGGACGATGTTCGAGTGGTGCTGAAACAAACTCTCGAAGCGGCGCGTAGCACGGTGAATCGCACACCGCAGCTGTTGCCCGTGTTGCGAGAGGCGGGCGTCGTGGATGCGGGCGGACAGGGACTTGCGATTATTTTTGAAGGCGCGTTGAAATATCTGAACGGCGAAACGCTCCAGAGCAAGACCGCGCAAATGGTTGCACAGAATCTGCAACAGCTCGCAACCGAAGTTGGTTTCGGGTACGATATTCAATTTCACATTCGCGGAAAACATCTCGATGTCGAAAACATTCGCGACACGATTTCCGCGATGGGCGAATCGGCATTGATTGTCGGCGACGAAACGCTGGTCAAAGTTCACATTCACGCGTTGAATCCCGGCGACATTCTCAAATACGGTGCGGAACAAGGACCTCTCGTCAACATCATTATCGAAAACATGCAGGAACAGTACGTTGACTTTATGGCGGGGAACACGGCGGACGTGCGTGTCGGCGCGGAAAATCTCGGCGCAATTTTGCCGCACGAAGCGCGCGTGGCAACCACCGCGTCAACGGACACGACGGCGGGCATTGCGACGATTGCCGTCGCGCCGGGCGAAGGGTTCGCCCAAATTTTTCAATCGTTGGGCACCAGCACGATTGTGAACGGCGGACCGACGATGAATCCGAGCGCGCAGGATTTGTTGAACGCCATCAACAGTGTGCACGCCAGAGAAATCATTCTGCTGCCAAACGACAAAAATATCATTCTCGCCGCGCACCAGGTGCAGCAACTCAGCGACAAAAAAGTGGTCGTCGTCCCCTCCTGCACCGTGCCGCAAGGGCTCGCCGCGCTGCTTGCGTTCAATTTTCAAGGTGACCTGGACACGAACGTCAAGACGATGAACGCGGCACTGCCGCGCATCCGCACTCTCGAACTCACGCACGCAATTCGCGCCGCGCAAATCAATGGGATTGCCGTCCAAGCAAATCAACCGATTGCGCTGCTCGACGGCGAACTCTGCGCGACGGGCGACGAATTGGGTGAATTGGCAATTGAGACGTTGCGTCGCGCGGGCGCGCCGGAAAATGAAATCATCACACTCTATTACGGCAGTCAGGTCACGCCTGCGGCAGCACAAGAAATGTATTCGCGCATTCAGCATGCCTTTCCCGAACAGGAAATCGAAGTTCACGAAGGCGGACAACCGTTGTATCCGTACATCATTTCTGTAGAGTGACGCGCGATGAGTCATTTCCCGCACTTCCCTTTTACATCGAAATAAGGAGATAAGGGAAATGAAGGAAATACCTGTCACCCGTCACCCGTCACCTTTCTCATGTCACAAGTCAAAATCGTTACCGACAGCACTGCCGAGATTTCACCGGAACTCGCGGAATCGCTTGGCATTACCGTGCTGCCCCTCACCATTCAATTCGGCAACAAAGCGTACCGTGAAGGCATTGATTTGAATGCCAAAGAATTTTTCAACAAACTCGCGCGGACGAATGGTACGCCCGTCTTGACGCCGCCGACGGTCCAGCAGTTTGAACAAACGCTCGACGAATTGCTCAAGCAAACGGACGAAATCGTCATGATTTTCAATTCGTCGAAATTGTCGAAAACGTTTGCAAATGCACATCGCGCGGCGATGCCGATGATGGGGCGCGCGAAAATTCGCGTGATTGATTCGCAGCTCATTTCCACAGGACTCGGCATGATTGTCACCAGCGCGGGACGCGCGGCGGCAAAGGGCGCAGACGTGGAAGAAGTCGTGCGGCTCACACGCGGTCTCATCCCGCGCACGTACATTGCTGCCTTTGCCGACACGCTCGATTACCTGGAACGCAGCGGACGCATTCGTAAAGCGCAAGCGATTCTGGGTACATTTTTGAATATCAAGCCGTTACTCATTTTAGAAGAAGGCGAAATCGTTGTCCTCGAAAAAGTTCGCACACGCGCGAAAGCGGTAGAAAAACTTGTCGAGTTCATCATCGAGTTCACTCACATTGAAAAAATGGATGTGCTGCATTCGACCACGCCCGAAGATGTCGCGTTGTTGATTGAACAGGTCAATCTGCAACTGCCCAATTTAGACATGAAAGTAGAGATGTACGGACCCTCGCTCGGCGCATTTCTCGGACCCGGCGCGTTGGGGGTCGTAGTTTATGAAGGAATGTAAAAATGTATCAGGTGCCAAAGTATCACGTGTCAGGTGTAGAGACTTGACACTTAAACTTGGCACTTGACACTTGACACTTGTAATGTCCCAAGTCCGCATTGTTACCGATTCCCTGTCCGACATACCCGATGACATTGCCCAAGAGTTGGATATTGTTCGCGTGCCGTGCTATATCCACTTTGGCGAAGAAAGTTATCGCGACCGGGTGGATTTGTCGCCGCGCGATTTTTACAAGAAACTGCAAACGAGTCCCGTCATCCCATCCACCTCACAAGCGTCACCGGGAACCTTCCTCGAAATTTTTAGCGAGCTCGCGGACAAGACGAATCAAATCTATTCGATACACAGCGTTAAAACATTGACGGGCATGTACAATTCCGCGCGGCTCGCGAAAGACGCCCTGAATACCACTGACCCGCTCGGCATGCAAATCGAAGTCGTGGACTCGCTTGCGACTTCGATGGGTTTGGGCTGGCTGGCGATTTACGCCGCACGCGCCGCGCGCTACGGTTACGCGTTGGACGAAATCAAAGAATTGATTGACGACGTGATTCCGCGCACGCATTGTATTGCGATGCTCGACACGCTCGATTACGCGGTGCGCGGCGGACGCCTGGGCAAAGGTGCGGCGCTCGTCGGCGGGCTGCTGAACGTGAAACCCATCATTTCGCTTGTCAGCGGCGAAGTATTGCTCGTCGAAAAAATTCGCACGCAAAAACGCGCAGTCGAACGCATCGCCGACATTGTCTTGGGTTCCGGTCCGATTCAAGAACTTTCGATTATTCATGCTGCTGCACCGGAAATGGCGGAAGCCCTACGCAAACATTTCGCGGAAACGTGGTTCGAAGAACAAATCATGGTCTGCGAAACCGGACCTGTTATCGGCGCGCACACCGGACCCGGCGCGGTCGGCGTCGCGTGGGTGAATGGAAAATACTAATGGCAAACGTACGCTACATGGTAACGGATGTTGCGGAAGCAGTCGTTTTACACCGCGCATCTCGGTTTTGAAATCGCAGAACAATGGGGTCCGTATTTGACGATTGTCAAACGGGATGATTTACAATTGTGGTTGAGCGGTCCGCAGACTTCTGCCGTGCGTCCCATGTCTGATGGGCGCGTGCCGGAACCCGGCGGATGGAATCGCATCGTGATTGAAATCGAAAATCTCGCACAAGCGGTTGACACCATGAAACGCGCAGGTGTGACCTTCCGCAACGAAATCATTTCCGGTCCCGGCGGTTCGCAAACCCTTGCGGAGGACCCATCGGGAAATCCCATCGAACTCTTTGAACCTGCTTGAGATTCTTGACCGGATTGGTGCATGTCGAACTTTAACGAACTTGCAAAAATTCTCGCGCACGAACAAAAAAGTGGTTGCAAAAATTCGAGCGTGATTGGCGGGGTTGAAAAATTTGTCGAAAACTGGGCGCAGCGCACGCGCAATGCAGAAAACGGCGCGGGCGTCCAACAAGTTTTGGATGCGCTCAACGGCTATGCCCAAGCCGAACCAACACAACGCAACGCAATGATTCAACGCGCGGTCAGTGCCGCGCGGCAATTTGACACCAAGCCGCCGCGTCCTGCCGCACAACCAAAACGCGAACCACCGCGCCCGCCTGCTCCACAAAAAAAATCACCCGCGCCCTTGCCCATTGAGCTGCGCCAAGAAAATTCGCCGCTACCCGCATCCGAACCCATTCCCGAACTGGACGAAGACGACGAACCGATTCCATCGCAGCCGATGCGCGTCGATTTTGGACTCGACGCGCCCGTCACGAAATTACAAGGCGTTGGCGGCGTCAAAGGCAAACAGTTGGAACGACTGGGCGTCGAAACGATTCGCGATTTGTTGTATCACTTTCCGCGCGATTACCGTCCCGTCAAGAAAATCAGCGAACTGATGTACGGTGACAATGCCACCATCATCGCGCAAGTGTCACACATCAACGATTACAAAACGCGCAACGGCTTTCACATCACCGACATTGTGTTGATGGACCCGACGGGCGGCATCACCGCGAAATTTTTCAAGCAGCCATGGGTGGCAAAACAACTGCGCCCGCGTCAATTCGTCGTCGTCAGCGGCAAAGTGGACCGTGACCTCAACAAACTTTCGTTCAAGTCACCGGAATACGAACCGCTCACGCGCGAGTTGCAGCGCTTGCTCGATACCGCGCATGTGTATCCGGTGTATCCGTTGACCGAAGGCGTCAAAGCGAAATGGCTGCGCGCCACCGAACGCGAAGTGGTGCGCTTTTGGGCGGACAAGGTTGTTGACCCGCTGCCCGCGACGTTGCGTCACACCGCGCAGTTGATGCCCTTGAACGACGCGCTGCGCGAGATTCATTTCCCGAGTTCGATGGGACGCATGGAGGACGCGCGGCATCGTTTCGCGTTCGAAGAATTGTTGTACATCCAACTTGGCGTTTTTCGTCAGCGCAAGAAATGGCGGCAAGAACCATCGCGCCCGTTAAAGATTGAAAATGATTTTCTCGCGCGGTACGAAGCGGGTTTGCCGTTTCCTCTAACGGGCGCGCAAAAACGCGCGATTGGCGAAATCTTTTCGGACATCCAAGACAGCGCACCGATGAGTCGTTTGTTGCAAGGTGACGTAGGCGCGGGAAAAACGGTTGTCGCGCTCGCGGCGCTGCTGGTCGCGGTGATGAACGGCACGCAGGCGGTGTTGATGGCGCCGACGGAAATTCTCGCAGAGCAGCATTACAAAACCATCAACAACATTTTGCCCGCCCTCGCCGAGAAATTGGGCATCCAGCCGCGCGTGAAATTGCTCATCGGCAGTTTGAGGCAAAAAGAAAAACTCGCGGCGCAGCAGGAAATTTCCGAAGGGCACGTTGACATTGCGATTGGCACGCACGCGTTGATTCAAGAAGCGGTGCGTTTTCAAAATTTGTCGCTCGCGGTGGTTGATGAGCAGCATCGCTTTGGCGTGGGACAACGTTCTGCGTTGCGGCAAAAGGGATACAACCCACACATCCTTGTCATGTCCGCGACGCCGATTCCGCGCACGCTCGCACTCACGGTGTACGGCGACCTCGACCTTTCGATTCTCGACGAGATGCCGCCGGGGCGCACGCCGATTATGACCAAGTGGCTCGAACCAAAAGAACGCGAACGCGCGTACATGTTCATTCGCAAACAAATCAGCGAAGGACGGCAAGCATTCGTCATTTGTCCGTTGATTCAAGAATCGGAAGCGATTGATGCGAAAGCGGCGGTGGAGGAATACGAGCGCTTGAGCAATGAAATTTATCCCGATTTGCGCGTGGGTCTGATTCACGGCAAACTGCGTCCTGCCGAAAAAGACGCGGTGATGAATGAATTTCGTGACCACACTGTTGACATTCTCGTTGCCACCTCTGTCGTTGAAGTGGGAATTGATGTGCCGAACGCGACGGTCATGTTGATTGAAGGGGCAGACCGTTTTGGCCTGGCACAATTGCATCAATTTCGCGGACGCGTCGGACGCGGCGCGCATCAATCGTACGCGATGCTCCTCGCAGACAAATCGGGTTCGACGAGCGATGAACGCTTGAAAGTGATTGAACAAACGCAGGACGGCTTCAAACTCGCGGAAGCGGATTTGCTCTTGCGCGGACCCGGCGAATTTTTTGGCACAAAACAATCCGGGCTGCCCGACCTCAAAGTCGCGCAGTTAACGGATGTAAAATTACTCGAGCACGCGCGCACGGTGGCGCAAGAAATTTTTGAACGCGACCCGGAATTTTCGCAGCCCGAAAATCAATTACTGAAAAAAGGGATGAATGAGTTTTGGA
>CALMZO010000239.1 GCA_937870825.1 uncultured Chloroflexota bacterium
GCCCATCATCCCCGCGCTGCTCCAGGCGATTGCGTTCCCTTGCGCGTCGGTGATGCTGACGAACGCGCGCACTTGTGGAAACTGCGCCGGGTCGAAACCTGTGGCGCGTGTTTGGATTCCCGCTTGCGCCATCACGAGTTGCGCGCTGGACATGAGCAAAAAAGAGCCGATGAAAAATTTCGCAATCGTTCTTACCATTTTTTCACGGACCTTTGATTTGATGTGTGATACAAAGTGCAGCTCTGCCGCACACACTACAGTACTTGAACCCTGGACGATTTGCCGCGCCGCAATGTGTACACACGCGCTCTGTACTTGATACAGGCAATGGAAAATTCGACAGCGCAAATTTTTGTTGTTCCCGATGATAAGTGCAACCACGAAAGTCTTGACGGATTGGTATAGACTATTGGCATGCAACCGATTCGCGTGCCACCTTTGACCGAAAAGCAACATCAAGCATTGGACGAACTTTATCGCACCACTAAATTACCACGCTTGCGCACACGCGCACAGATGATTTTTCTCTCGGCGGAACAAGGATTCACGGCGCCAGAGATTGCCAAAATGGTGCGCGAGAGCGAAAGTACAGTACAGCGTTGGCTCAAACGCTATCTGGCAGAAGGTGTCGAAGGACTTGCGGATGAACCACGCCCGGGACGACGTCCGGATGTCACGGAAACGTATTGCCAAGAGTTGCTCGCAACGGTTCGGCGGCGTCCGCGCAGTTTGGACTTGCCTTTCTCGTTGTGGACACTGCAACGGTTAGCGGATTATCTTGCCGAAGCAACGGGTCTCCGTTTCTCGGATGAAACCATTCGCCGTCTTTTGAAAAAGAATGACATTGTGATGAGCCGTCCCCAACATAAGATTACAAGCCCAGACCCTGAATATACGCTGAAAAAAAGACGATTGAAGACACGCGCACCAGTTTGAAAGCGAATGAAGTGTTTTACTACGCCGATGAATTCAATCTCAGTTGGTTTCCAACCCTACGCGCCCTTTGGAGTCCGCGTGGTCAGCAAGTGATGATTCAAACGCCGGGGCAGCCGACCAAACACTATGGGTTGGGTGCGGTGAACTACCATACGGGTGAAACCGTCGTGCTCTTTCGTCGGCGCAAGCGCCGACGCGAAGTGTCCGAACTGTTACAGACGTTGCTGGATAAACATCCAACCGAAACCATTTATCTCGCATGGGATAATGCGCACACGCACCAAGATGATGAGATCGAAGCGGTTGTGCGTGCCGCGGCGGGCCGTCTCGTGCTCTTGTATTTACCAACGTACAGTCCCTGGCTGAATCCAATTGAGATGCTGTGGCGTCACCTGCGGCGCGAGGTCACCCATTGCGAATTATTTGAAAACATCAACGCATTACTGACCGCCGCGCGCAATTTCTTTGATCGCTACAATCTCTGTCCCGCGCGCATCCTTTCCGTCATTGGTTCTCATACCGCATAACTTTTGTGGTTGCACTTATGCAATGCCAACCATGCTCACGGAAACACCAAGCGCACCCCAAAAAAATAATGCAGTCGCATCCGAGGACGCTAGTTGTCCTTGCGCAACATACCAAGTCGCCAAGCCCGCGCCGATAAAAGGCAAAACGATTGCGCCCACCTTGACACGTGTTGTTACATTGAGCCATCCTTTGACAAGTGTATAAAACGCGAGCAGCGGTCCGCCAAGAAATATCGCAGCCGTAATCACAATGCTTACAAGAATGGCGATGATAAAAAGTTTGACAATAAATTCCACCGCATCATCATTCATAACACCCCGCAGATAGCCGATAGCAGATAGCAAATCGCAGATAACAAATTGCGAATCGCCAATCACCCAATCACCCAATCACCTAATCTCCAATCTCCAATCTTACCGATTCCCGCGTTTCCGCAGCAGCAGCACCGTCTTGCCCAACTGCACGCGGTCTCCATCTTGCAACGTTTCGCTTCCGTGAATCGGTTTCGACTGCTGTTCTCTGCTGCGTCCCAGCAACGCGGCGCGTCCATCTTTACTTTCGATGTTCACATTTTTTCCGCTCAAGAGAACGACTGCCGCGCCGCGCGCGTCAACTTCCGCATCGTACAGAGGAATATCATTCCCATCGTCGCGCCCAATCGTCATGCGCGGTTTCACGAGATTGAAATCTTTGCCTTCTTGTTTGCCGCGCACGATTTTGAAATACGCGTTGACCAAAACAATTTCGACGAGCGCGATGAGCGAACCAATACACGCGCCGACTAGCACCAAGCCAACGCCCGCCGCGAGGTTTTGCGCTTGCGAAGGGTCCGGTGAGTTATTCAAAGCAAACTGCGTGATTGCTTCAAACAACGCGCCGCCCAGAATTCCGCCCAGCGCGCCGCCGATGATGCCGTAACTGATTTTGCGAACCGCGCGAGTTGCAATGCCCTCACTCGTTCCGACAATTGCGCCGAGTAAACCCCACCCAATCGCGCGCCCGACGAAACCGCCCTGCGTCACCAAAAATAATCCCTCGCCAATCGCCAGACCGACGACGCCGCCAATTGCGCCAATTCCCGCGCCGCGCGCAATTCCCAAAAGCATCGTAAGCCATCGCCTTCCCAGCGCGCCGTCCACCGCACCCAACGCCGCGCCAATTCCCGCACCCGCAAGTAGACCAATCAACAATTCCCAAAAGAAATTGTTTTGCACGAAGTCAGGCAGCACACCCGCGACGAGATACGCGACGAGTCCACCAAAGCCGCCGAACACGATGTTGTAGTAGATGCGAAAGGGACGGGACACTTAAACTCCAGAGGAAAGTTATTTTCCGGTAAAGAGACGATAGCCAAGCCCGCCAAGCAAGAAGAGGACGACTGAGGCGATTAGATTCATGGCTATACCGATTAATGAAGTGATATAGAAGGGAATAAAGAATCCAAGAAAAGCACCGGGGACAACCAACCCCAAGCCCAATAGTCCAAGAATCCATTGGAGAACCGACGAAATGACCCCATAAATGCTGCCTGCGAAGATTGCAACACGAAATAATTCGCCCGTTTCAAGCGAGTCATTATTGGCACGGCAATTTTCGCGCGCGACAAAAGCACCAAGCGCAAGATATGCTCCCAGTCCTGCTATAGCTAACGGAAAGAACGCTACAGGCATAGTATACGTGATAACTGTTAACGCCGCTGATAATCCCAGTCCAATCGCAATAGGTTTAACCATATACTCGCGCCAATTTGCGCTCACTTGTGACGACGCAGGCGCAGGTTTCACTTTTGCTTGCGGCGCAGGCGCATACGCGCTGACGACGGGTTGCACAGGTGCGGTCGGTGTATATGCAGGAATCGAAGGTTGCGGAGGTGTGTATGAAGGATAGGCACGCGGCTGCGTGAGCGCTTGACTTACTTGTGAACTCGTTTGATGACGCTGCGCGGGATTTATCTCCATCGCCTTTACAATCGTGTTCTCGACATGCTGCGAAATGCGCGCGTTGTATTGGCGTGGCGGGATGAGCGGTGTGTTTGTGATGATGCGTTGAATGGATTCAGGCGGTTCGATGCCTGTCAGTACATAGTACAATGTCGCGCCGAACGCGTACATGTCACTGCGCGCATCGGTCGGCGCGTTGCCGTACTGTTCCGGCGGCGAAAAACTGGGCGAGACGGCGCGTGCGCCTGTTGTTGTCGGCATTCCGGGATGCGCGGCTTTGGCGATTCCAAAATCTACAAGCATCGCATTTCCGCGCGGTGTGATGATGATGTTATCGGGTTTGATGTCGCGGTGAATGATGGGCGGATTGTTGCTGTGCAGTTCGTTGAGCGCGTCCAGAATTTGATTCGCCCAGACTAAGGCTTGTACTTCGGCGAGCGCGCCATTCTGCTGCACGAGTTGGCGCAGCGTAGAACCCGCTACAAATTCCATCACCAAGTACTGCCAGCCATTCGTCTCAATAAAGTAATCGAGAATCTGCGGCAGGTGTTGATGACGAATAGGCGCGAGCATTTGCGCTTCGCGTTGAAATTGGCGCTGCGCTGCAACGGACGCGTCGAGATTTTCTTTGACCGCCACGACGCGCTGCAAATTCAAATCCATTGCTTGATACACCGCGCCAAAGCCGCCCTGCCCAAGCAGCCGCTGAATTTGATAACGCGAACGGAGAATCTGTCCGATGATGAGAGCCATCAATACCTCACGGCAATTGGTCTATACGAATCGAATCCACTTGCAGCGTGTCCCATTCACAACGCGCATCCAGCCGTGCTGGATGCCCAATCCAAACAAAGTTTGCGCGCGCGGTTGTAGTCGGGGAGCGATAAATTTCCACATCGTCAAAGGAAATTGTATAGCGTTCATTTTGAAAGGTGAGCGTTAATTGATGTATAAAGCGGTCCGGTTTGGGATAACGAAAATCGCGGCGGTCTGCGCCCGAACGATAAATCACCCGCAAGCCATCATCATAATCAAACACGCCTGCCGCCATACCCGTTCGTTCCGCATTTTCTTGAAACAGGTTCGCGCTCGCTGAGCTCATGCCCCACGGTAATTCATAACTCGTCATCACAATACCCACTCCGCAGGAACCCGTTCTGACATAACCGAAATCGAACACCGCGCGAAAATCGTGATTCACTGGAAACGGATTGCTGCGTGTTGTAACGTACGGATAACTTGTGCTGCTGCTACTCAAGCCAAGCACATCGCCACGAACCTGAACCGAACCTGCGTTTGAATTAAAATTCCAAGTTGCAGCATCAAGATTAGAGAATGTTTCCTGAAAAATGGTTTTGGGCAATGGAATTGGAGTAAAGGTAGGAACTAAAGTCGGCGAAGGCGATGGGGTTGCAGTTGGAAGCAGAGTGGCGCTTGGTGGGATGGGAGTTTGTGTTGGCGCAATCGTTTCGCGTGTGGCTGTCGCAGGAATTGATGTTGCTGTCCAAGTTGGAACGAGTGTGTTCGTAGCAAAAAAAGTCGGCGGTGGTGCAATGGCAACGACTGTAGCAGACGCCAAGGATGGAGTGGACACAAAGCCCTGTTTGAGTACAAGCCACACTATCAGTAGTGTTGCGCTGATGCCTCCCATGAAAGCCAAAACAATTCCCCAAAACGGGATTTGTCCGGGACGGCGCACAACATTCGTATACGGTTGCAGCGTCCCGATTGTTTGAGTTGCCGCCACGCGTACGCGCAACGCGTCTTCCATCTCGCGCGCGATATAAAAACGTTGTTCGGCGCGGAGCTCGAGCGCGCGCATGATGGCTGCATTCAGAGATGGCGCAAGATTCGGAACATAGAACTTGGGTTCAAGAACGGCAGTCTGATTGACTGCGCGCGCCATTGCATCGGGCGGAGCGAATCCCGTGAGCGCAAAATACAACGTCGCGCCCAACGCGTACATGTCACTGCGCGCATCCGTTCCACCGCTGTATTGTTCGGGCGGAGAGTAACCGGGCGTGACGCCGCGCGCCGCTGTCGTTGTGAACACGCCAGAGAAAGCAACTTTGGCAATTCCAAAATCTACGAGACACGCATTTCCATCAGGCGTGATGCGAATGTTTGCAGGTTTGATATCGCGATGAATGACGGGCGGCGCTTGCGAATGCAAATATGCTAACGCATCCAGTATCTGAAAGGCCCAGTACAAAACGCGCGCTTCCGAGAGGCGTCCCACGCGCATCACAAGCGACTGTAAATCTTCGCCCGCGATAAACTCCATAACAAGATATTGTTGTCCGTTCGCTTCGATGAAAAAATCAATTACTTGCGGGAGATGGCGGTGACGCAACCGTGCCAACAGCTGCGCTTCCATGCGAAATTGCTGCTGCGCGTCAGGAGAAGCATCCAAATTCTCTTTAACCGCGCACACGCGATTGAGATGCAGGTCGAGCGCGCGATAGACTATCCCAAATCCACCTTGCCCCAACTGGTCTTGGATTTGGTAGCGTTCGCGTAGTACTTGACCTATTAACAGTGGCATGAGATTTCGCTATGCGGCAGAATACGGCAACGCATTTCCGCAGCCGCGACAAAATTTCGCGCCGACGCGATTGGGGTTGAAACAATTCGCGCACCACGCGTCGAGTTCATCTTGCGGCGCGCCGAACACGCGCGCGATTCCGCAAATATCCGCGTACGTAATAAAGTGCTTGCTTTCAGCAGTATCGTTTTGAATCACCCTGGGCAAATCGTCGAGCGTTGGGGCGAAACGCGCCCAACGGTCCAACTGCAATTTCACTTCGCTCGTATCGGCTTGCGGGTTCACCAGCGCAAGAATTGAGTAAAAATTCGTTCCAAGAAAAAAACGTTTGTCGGCGTATGCGTCCTTGGCATGTTTTTCGATGTAGCTTCGAAGGATGCGCCGATTGCGGACCGCTTGCTCGAATGGGTTGGATTTCATGGTTCCATTGTGCTGCCACTTTTGCGCGTTCGTGCCGCGCAGCTTGCCAGCCCAATCTTTGATTTCAATGACGAATACGCCCGCAATACCCAACACCAACGCGTCCACATCAACCGGTGTGTGTTCGTCCGGTACCGTGAAATTGGTGAGCAGCAGATAGCGATTTGGCAATGCGCTTTCCAACAATTGCGCTGCCGCGCGTTCGCCATTATTGGCATATTCGCCGAGAGAAATTTTCTTTGCCATGTCGAAAGCAAAAGCGCGTCGTTTGCGTGCCATCGAGAGGGTTCGCAAAGACGCGCAATTTTTCACGGACGTCGCGTTTGGTCTTTTTTCTCCTGCGTCAACCGATAGAGATAATCGCCGACGAACCAGCCGACGAGTCCGTTCAATGCGCCAAAGACGTACATCGTCGGTTCCGCCCATGGCGCCATGGTGGTACTATGCGCGGCGATGGTAAAAATCACCGTCGCGATGAAACCCATTAGCACGCCCCATATCGCATCTTTGCGAAATTCTTCCGCCGAATAAAAACGCGGCTCACCTTTGCCGACGAAATTCGGCTGCAAGTACGCCCAGCCCAGCATGATGAGTCCGGTGAGGAGCGCAGCAAACAGCACAACTCCCAGAGTCACCTGAAGGTAACCCAATCCTCCCAACGACATCCCCGTCACCCAAAACGCGGCGACGGCGAGCGGCGTGAACGTTGCCAGCGGTGTCCAGACGCGGCGTGTGGCAACGTAAGCTAAAACCCCAATCGTCGCGAGCATCGGATATTGAATGTCAAAGCGCGGGTTGGCGGAGGCGACACTGCGCGTAAAAGCCGCGACGAGAAACAAACTCACCAGCGCGATGCCACCGAGCAGTGCCGCAAGTTGTCCATTGCTCAAGCGCGCACTCGATTCGGCAAGACTCTGCGTGAGACTGCGCGTCTTGACGGCGCCACCGGCATTTGCAAACGGCGGCGCACCGACCTGGACTGGACCCGCATACACCGGACCCGATGGATTGGATGGCGACGCCCACGCGCCTGTCAACGCCGTTGCGAATTGCTCCATGGTCTGCCAGCGCTGCTCCAGGTTGTGCTGCCGCCCTACTTCAATCGCCCGTTCGAGGGTCGTCGAAACATTGGGGACGAGTGAACGCAGCGGCGGCAAATTGAACGGGTCGTTCGACGGGTCAAAACCCGTCAGCAACACATAGAGCGTCACTGCCAGCGAATACACATCACTCCGTGCGTCACTCTGTTCCTTGCCATATGCTTCCTGCGGCGCATAGCCCGGTGTGCCGAGCTGTTGGGTGTTGCGCGCCTGCCCGGGTTTGAATTTGCGCGCAATCCCGAAATCAATCAATTTGATGCGTCCCTGCTTGTCAATCATCACATTGCCCGGTTTCATGTCGCGAAAAATAATCGGCGGATTTTGGGAATGTAGATAGTGCAGCACGCTCGCAATTTGCTGCCCCCACGCAATCACTTGTTGTTCGGGCGCGCGTTGATGCTGAATCAGGTATTCTTCCAGCGTGCTGCCGTCAATAAAGTCCATCACCATGTATTGGTTTCCGCCTTCGCGAAAATAATCACTCACATTCGGCATGTTGGGATGCTGAAGCCGAACCAGCATTAGCGCTTCCTCTTCAAACATCTGCGCCGCCGTCGCTTGTTCGGCGGGATTGGTGATGCGTGTTGGGGAATATTCTTTGACGGCGACGCGCTTGCCGCTGAGATTCCAGTCGAGTGCGCCATAGACGGCGCCCATCGCACCGACGCCCAGCACACGACGAATTTCGTACCGCCCGCTCAATTTTTGTCCCGAACGTAAATTCAGTTTTTGCCCCGAATGTGGATCCTCGAATTGCACACCATCCACCGTCGGCGCGCGGCAGGTCGCGCAAAAACGCGCAATGTCGCGGTTTTGGGAATTACACCATTTACAGTTCATAAAAAAGTCCTCCTCGATGCTGAGGGCGTTCCAGATAGACTCGTATCTAACGCTTGCGTTGCTTGATTGCCCAAACGATTCCCACAAGCATGAACATTTGAACGGAACATAAACTCGTGAGTTGGCGATTAATTTCTTGTTCCGCCTGCCTTTGCACTTGACGAATTTGCTCGTCTATCTGGCGCTGTATTTCGGCAATTCGCTCATTCACCCATGCTTGCGCGTCGCGCTGGCTGTCCTCAAGCCATCGCTGTGCATCTCGCTGACGGTCTTGAATGAATTGCTCAATCTGTTCACGCCAATCGCCGGTTTGCGGCGGCAAGGTTGTGCCCTGTTTTGGCGCGAACACAACGAGCGCGCTTGTCACCGGGCGTTCTACTTCATCATTGTAAAATGCTTGACCCTCGTACCACATTTGCGTCGAGCCGCCGCCGTCCAGTTTCATTACTGTAAAGGCGTTGTATTCGTCCCATAAAAATTTTCCGGTCCACTCGGCGTCATGCTGATTCACGAATGCGAGCAGGAGTGTATTGCCGTCGCGCGTGACACCCACGGCAGACTGATAGGGACGGGTGCAATCGCTCAACTTGCTCGCATTGGGATTATCCAAACGGGGCCAGCGCGTGCCGCATGCTTCTTGATTCGATTTTGCAATTCCATTTTCCACCAGCATGGGTCCGCCACCGATGACATTAAAAAAACGATTCGCATAGTTTTGCTTGTTTTCGACATCTGCCCAACTCTTGACACCCAACTCTACGCGATTATTTTTGGAGATGGCAAGGGACGGGCGATGTACGTCATTGCTTTGGCACGGTGTGGGTTTGTTGGAATCGAATCGCTTACCATTCACATCTAGCTTGTTGTCGTCACAATCGCCCCATGCCCAGCCGTCAAAGCGACCTCCGTTTTTAACTGTCAGCCCTTCGGGTCCGTGGTCATAATTTGGAGTCCCGAAATAGTCGCCATTGATGGCAGCAACGGCCCCGGGATAACGTTTCACCATGTCTTCCACTCGCTCGCTTGGAAATCGACTGGAATTCGGAAACGCGCACCCGCGTCCATCTACTGCATTTGCTGGCACATTTACATCGGTGCATTCATGCCATTGATTATTGCCCAATGGATATGCCGCCATCACCATTTCAAAACGGACATTCGAATCGTTGAGGTCAATCTTGATGACATGCACGTTGCCTCCGTCATGCGCGCAGTGCGAAATGCCCGCGTATGTTGTGGAACACTCGGGCGTTTGTGCGTGTGCGACACTAAAAAAGAACGCTAGGAATATCAAGCCACTTGTAAGCGCCAGAGCGGTCAGGAAAAACATGTTTCGTTTGTTTTCAAGTTTCATATTTCCCCAATCGCGGACAACCCATACGGAAACAGTGACATGCCATTACACATGATGGGGCGGGTAACCGATGCGCGTTCGCAAGTCGTCAGGCTCATTTTGAATTAACCTCAGGAGCGTGACGGCTTGCGAGTGATGGCATGCAGGACAAATGGATATACACGCACTCATATGTTTATCCGCATTCTCGCGCTGCATTCCGACGCATCATCTGGCGCTTGCATTTACGGACAACGCGAGGGACCTTGCTTATCGCACATTGCTCATTTTTGCGATGGAGGCATGTGTCTATTGCGACGATGCTGCCTTGAAGACTGCCTCGAGCTCAGCTTGGAGATCGGCAATTGCTGCATCCATATCTACACCTGGAGTCTGATCCATGTAAGTGCGGAACTTGTTGAACAAGTCGTTGGCTTTAGTGATGTTCGGGAGCCACGCTTCGTGGTTCGGCAGGTCGGGATAGAGCAGCATTTCTTCGGCAACTGCCCAGTCCACTTTGTTGGGGGCAGTGCGTTCGCCGAGGCGTGCAAAGAACTCGGGGCGGTCCTCTTCGCGTGCAGGCATACCGCCATAGATTTGGTAGAGGTCCTTGTCCACCACCATCGCGCTCAAGACTTTGAACGCCGCTTCTTTGTTCTTGCTGTCTTTGAGGATTGCGAACGTGTCACCGTGCAGTTTCGCGGTTGTCTTGCCCTTGATTTCGGGCATTACGGCAATGTCCCAGTTCATCTTGGCGAGGTCGAAACAGCACGTGTACCACGTATGCACCCACGACATTGCGAGGTTGCCACTAGCAAAAACATTGCCCTGACCAAAGTTGGCGCTGTTGGCGTAATCGGCATTCGGCATAAAGTGCTTGTTCCATACACCGTCATAGTACCACTTCCAGGCCGCCTTCCAATGCTCCGGAATCACCGCGGTTTTGGGATCACTGGGATTGAAAGGCAAACCTCCGCCAAAGAACGTACCGACGCCGCGCGCATCGGTCCATTGCTCAAAGAAACCGAACTGCTTGACAGTTTTGGGATCAAAATCTATTGACGTCGCATTGTTTCCGTTCGCGTCTATAGTCAATTTTTTCGCGAGTTCGGTGAACGTTTCGAGATTCCAATCTTTGCCGTCATATTTTTCGCCAACTTTGTGCGGCGGATATGGCAATCTCGCTTCGTCGAAGAGCGCTTTGTTATAGTACAAGAATGACGGGAACAACGCGAATGGAATACCGACGAGAACACCTTCGTCTTTGGCAAAGTCGAGCAGTTTGGGATCGTACTTGCTCAAGTCATAACCCGCCACTTTCGCGAGGGGTTCGATGTCAGCCCACGCGCCCTTAAAGCTCGCGCGTCCAGCTTTGCCGTTGGGTCCAACAATGTCGGGTGCTTTGCCAGCAGCAATTTGTGCGCGCAGTGCGTCATAAGAATCCCAGCCCTGGTTGTACACCACATTCAAAACCACACCTACGTCGGTTTGGGACTTGTTATATTTGTCCGCCCATGCGGTTTCCTTTTTCACGTCGTCCGGTTGCGTGCCTGCGCCCAAACCAACAAACCAGACGACTCTAGCTGCACCCGGCGCACAATCACTGAGTGAATTCAGTATAGGTAGGGGGGTGATCTGGATTGGGAGGGCAGTTGGTTGTACACTTGGAAGTTTTGTCGGTTCAGTTACGGCAGTCGGTTGTAGACGCGCGGCTGTGGGCTGAACAGGCACGTCGGTAGGTGACACAAAAGTAGCAGGTCCGCTGGTTTGCAGTGGAGGTGGCGGTGTTGGTGTTGCTCGTCGAAAAATACTTGGCACAATGAATAGACCAATCATCGCAAGCGTTCCCAGAACTAAAACCCAAGCCCATGGGAGACGCGACGCGGATTTTGTGGGTGGCGGTGCATACGCGGGCTGTGGGTGCTGCGATGGTTGCAGCGGCTGCGGCAGGTAAGCAGGTGCATGGGACATAATGCTTGACAGATTCCATTGCAGCCGCATTTCACGCGCACTCTGCCATCTCCCTTGCGGCTGCACCTCCATCGCCTTCTCCACCGCCGTTTCCATCGTCGTCGAAATCTTTAGATTCAGTGCGCGAATCGTCGGCTGCTGATTGGGATTCAACAAACGGCGCGGCACGTCGAGCGGCGCGCGTCCTGTCAACAAGTGATAGAGCGTTGCGCCGAGTGAATAAATATCCGAACGCGCGTCGGTGTGCATCCCCGGCGAAAATTGTTCGAGCGGCGCGTATTCGGCGGTGCCCAGCCCGCGCATTGCCGTCATCGTGCGCGGGTCAGTCGGGTCAAAAAGTTTCACCAATCCAAAATCCACAAGCGCGACTTTGCCGTCACTTTTCAAGATGATGTTGGCGGGTTTGATGTCGCGATGAATAATATTGCGTTCGTGCAGGTAAATGAGTGCGTCGAGAATTTGTTCCGCCCACGCGCGCACGGCGCCTTCGTTGATTGCCCCATGCTGCTGGACTGCCTCGAGTAGATTTTGACCCTCGATAAATTCCATTACCACATATTCGTTGCCGTTCACATTGAAAAAATCGTACACATGCGGCAGATTCGGATGCGCGAGCGCGCCGAGAATCCGCGCTTCGCGTTCAAACTGCGCACGGGCTTGGGCGAGTCCCTGCGGCGTCGCATTCGAGTCGGGCGTGCGCTCCTTGATCGCGACGACGCGCTGCATCACCGTATCCGTTGCGCGGTACACCGAACCCATGCCGCCTTGACCGAGCAAGGAATGGATTTGATAACGCTGGTGGAGGAGCTGACCGGGAGTGAGAGGCATTGAATGGAATTACCACAAAAGCAAACAAGTATTACTTTCCGGCGAAAGTTGTTCCGCAAACTTGCCGTCTTTGAGACGAATAACCGCCACCGTCAAAAAGTTTCGTCCCCATGCTGGCACACCAAAGGCATCGGGCCACGTGTCCGGGTCATTCACTTTGGCGCGGATGGTATGCGAATTTTCGCGTGTTACCGCAACTCCGCGATATTTAGTCGTTCCCAATTCGTCAGCGTGGCGCGAACGAATATCAAAGGCTTCGTCTTGCTTGAGCGGCTGCGAAAAAGAAATATCGAGCACGAAATCGCCAGGCGCCAATGTTGTCCCACACATACCACCGGCATTCGGTGCCGGATAGATCAGACCAGTCGAAGATTTGGTCGGTTGGCGCGTAGTGACCGCTGTTGGCGTGTTGGGTCGGCGCGTCGGCGGTGGCGTGTCCGACGGCAAAGGAGTTTCCGTTGGCGGCACTTGCGTCGCGGTTGCTGTGGGAGGAACAGGCGTGGCTGTTGCCGTCGGCGGCACCGACGTTGCGCTTGCTGTTGGCGTTTCTGTGGGTGCGAGTAGATCGCTTGCCAATGGATTGTCTTGCTGCTGCTTTGCCGGCACCGTCACGCCCAACGGTGTCGTCGTGGGAAAATCATTGTTCGCCACACGCGTCGTCGCAGCAGGAAACAGAATATCACGCGCGAACACCGCTCCTGCACCCAATAACAATAGAAGAATGACCAGCGCGCCGATGGCTGCCACAAGCCAACGGCGCTCGCTTGGAATCGGTTCGGGTGGGACGGCTGCCGTCTTGAATGCTTCGCGCATCTCTGCCGCAGTTTGATAGCGATTCTGCGGTTGAATCTCCAGCGCTTTATTGACGACTGCCTCTGTGCGCGCCGAGATGCTCGGCACCAGCGCGCGCAGTGCAGGTTGCCCCGACGGGTCCACCAGACGTTTTGGTACTTCGAGCGGTGCGCGCCCGCTTAACAAATGATAGAGCGTCGCGCCAAGCGAATAAATATCGGACCGTGCATCCGTACGCATCCCTCTGGAGAATTGTTCAATTGGCGCGTATTCGGCTGTGCCCATGCCTTGTAATGCGCTGAGCGTCGTTTGGTTGCTTGCGTCAATCAGTTTCACCAAACCGAAATCTACCAAGACCACCTGACGGTCGGGTTTCAATACAATGTTGGATGGCTTAATATCGCGATGAATGACACCGCGTCTGTGCATGTATTCCAGAGCATCCAGAATTTGGTCTGCCCAAGCTAGTACGGTACTTTCGTGAATCGCGCCAACTTGCTGGGAGACTTGCTCCAACGTCTGCCCTTCAATCAACTCCATCACGATGTATTCATTGCCCATAAAAGAAAATACATCGAACGTGCGCGGCAAATTGAGATGCGTCAAATTTGCCAATGCCTGCGCCTCCCGCGCGAATTGCTGGCGCGCCTGCATCAATCCTTGCGGCGACGCGTTCGCGTCAGGAATGCTTTCCTTGATTGCCACCACGCGCTGCAATTGTTGGTCGTACGCGCGATAGACCGCACCCATACCCCCTTGCCCCACCAATGCTTGAATCAAATAGCGATTGTTGATGGATTGACCGATTTGCAGTGGCATCATGCACCTCGCTAGAGTTTATTCAACAAATCTTGAATCGCTTGGTTTTTTGGGTCGAGCCGCGCCGCTTCTTGTAATTCCCGTTTTGCGTCGGCGTGTTGATTCAGACGAACAAGGCATAGACCGACGAAAAATTTTGTGTCTGCGTCTTTCGGGTCCAAACGCGCGGACGCTTGAAATGCTTTCAGCGCGTCTTTGAATTTGTCCTGCGCATACAGTGCCAAGCCCAACGCGTACGGACCGAGCGCGTTTTGCGGCGCGAGTTGAATCAATTTGTTTGCCCATTTCGCCGCGTCGGCGAATCGTTTTGCGCGTTGATGCACGACAGATATCAGATAATGCCCAGCTTCGTTTTTGGAATCGAGTTTGAGCACGCGTTCCAATTCACTTTGCGCGGACGGGAGTTGGTTCGCGTTGAGATAGCAGCGCGCGAGGGTGAGCCGTCCGAACACCGAATTGGTCTGTGAGTCTAGAAATTTTTTGATGTGCGGAATTGCTTTGTCATGCTGCCCAAGCTCTTGATGCACCAAGCCGAGGAGCAAGTACGCAAACGGCTGCGGACTGTATTTCAACGCGGTTTCCAAAGATTGAATTGCCTTGCTCGGTTGTTTCAAACGCGCGTATGCCCAGCCGAGTTCCGCGTGCAAATCGCCGTCTTTAGGATATTTCTTAAGCCCGCGCTGCAGCACTTGGACGGCTTCGTTCTCGCGGTCCAGTTCGATGAGCGAATCGCCCCAGTTGTAATAGAGCGCGGCATCTTCAAAGCCGCCTGCTATCGCTTGCTCGAATGCATTCACCGCACTTGAATAGTCCTTGCGCCGCGCGAACGCATTGCCCAATTCAAATTGCATCTGTGGTGAGAGTTGCGGCAGGACTGATGGCGCGGCAGAGGGTTGTGCCGCCAATGGCAAACCGGTGAGAACAACGACAAATTTTGTGCCGCACTTTTGGCAAAATTTGGCGCCCGCGCGATTTTCCCATAAACACTTGGGACAGCGCAGTCGCCCATTCGCCAAAACCATCGCCGTTTGCGCCGCACTCGGCGCTGCACGCGGCATTGGCGCGGGCGCAGGCGCGGCAGATGGCGGCGGTATGATGGGCTGAATGCTTGGCGCGGGTGCTGGATTTCCAATCGCGGCGCGCAAGGCATCGCTCAACTCACGCGCAGTCGGATAGCGCGCAAGCGAATTCAGCGCCATCCCCTTCAGAATCACCTGCTCGAGCGCGGGCGAGACTTGGGGATTCAATTGACGCGGCGGCAGGAGACGCTCTTTTTGCGCCACAAGGTCTAACGCTTCGGGCGGCACCGTTTGTGTGACCATGCAGTAGAGCGTCGCCATCAATGCGTACACGTCCGAGTAGGCATTGGTGCCGCCGCCATACTGCTCCGGCGGCGAAAAGCCCGTCGAGATTCCTCTCGCAATGCGCGCTGTTTGCTTTTGAGGGTTGTACACTTTGGCGATGCCAAAATCCACCAAGACCGCGCGATTGTCGGGACGTATTTTGATATTGGTCGGTTTGATGTCGCGATGAATTATCGGCGGATTCTGACTGTGGAGATATGCCACCGCCTCACTGATTTCAATCATCCACTGCGCGGCTTGCAGCGGCGGCACGATGCCTTGTTGAATCAAGGCGGCAAGGTCGCGTCCTTCGATAAAGTCCATCACCAAGAAACGCGTGTTCGCTTCGGTAAAAAAATCGCTCACACGCGGCAGCGAGGGATGATACAGCCGCGCGAGCAGTTCTGCTTCGAGACGAAATTGCTGGGTTGCTTCGGACGACGAATCAAAGCTTTCCTTCAGCGCGACTGTGCGCCCCGCGAGACGCGTATCTTCCACCAAGTACACCGCGCCATAACCGCCTTCGCCCAAAATGCGAACGACGCGGTAGCGCTTCGAAATCATTTGCCCGGGATGTAATGCCATCGCTTGCTCAACCCCGTCAGACAACTTGATAATTTGTCATACTGTTATTGGTCCCAAGCCGTCGCAAAGCGCAAGCGTTCATCCCGGTCCAACGTCGCGATTTGTTCGCGGCGCAGCCACTCCACCAAATTAATCGCAATCCACTTATTGCCTTCGTTCAATCCGGCGCGCGTCGTTGCAAACGTCACGACGTCTTGCGCGCGCGGGTGTTCGCCGTTCAGCGCTTGTTCAAAAAGCCAATGACACAAACGATACACGGCGACCTTTGCCGTGTCCGTTGCTTCAAGTCCAATCACGCGCGAATTGGTGGGACTCGTGAATAACTCGACCCAATGCGCGTTCAAGAAATCTTCCCACTCGGCTGCGGCTAACATGAGGGGCAACTCGTCCGCCGGGACGTGGAGTGTGTGCGTCACTTGCTCGCGTTGAAAAAAGGGAATGGCACGCACGGGCGAGACGCGCAGTTCCATATAGTACGGACGAAGCGTTTTGATAATTTGACTTGGCAGACCTGCGCCACGAAATTGGACAAATTTGATAAAGCGTTCGAAAACGGGGCTGTCGGCTTCGGGACGCTCGCGTGTCATCCGTTTCAAAAGTTGACGCGCCAAGTCCCACTGACACGGCAAATAAAATTCCTCGCGCCCAAAATCTCTCATGAGGTCTGCGTACGCGGGGTCGGCTTGCCACGCCATCAGACGTTCGCGTTCGACGAGCGTGATAAAAAAGACCTGCTGCATTTTGGTCAACGAACGCAGCGGGCGCAGCTGCTGTAAATCGGCAAGCCCGTCTACAATCAACACAACACGCGCATGCTCGGCAATCAAGTACTGGATGAGTTCGCGCAGTGCGCGAAAGAGTACCGTACCGCGCGTCGGCGCATCGCTCGCGCCGGGCACCGGACGTTTCACTTGCTTTTGCGTGCGCCGCACTTCGAATAAATTCAGGGCGCCAAACGGCGTCGGTATCGAAGGCAGCTGCATCTCTAATTTGGGAAAAGAAAATTCGAGCGTAGACTCGGTTTCCTGTTCACCGCGCGTTTTTTCATAGTCTTGCACATAATCTTTGACATACCGCGTCACCGTCTTGGACATTTTTTGACCGATGGGTCCCGAATGTTCTTTCAAGCCCCACATGAATTCTTCGACGACGCGCGCATCTTCTTCATCCAATTCGCGGTCTTGCAAACTCAAAATCGCCACAAGGTTCGCGCTTTTGTCGTGATGTAACTCATCACGAATCACGTGCGCCACACGCGTCATGCCGCACCCGCGCACGCCGCGCAAGAGGAAGGTCGCGCCTTTGGTGGTGAACTGCCGATGCAGAATGTCGTTAATGATATTTTGAATGCGCGCGCCGCGCTCCTGTTGAAACAATTCTGCTTTTGCCATGTCCAGCGATTCGGTCAAAGGAATGCGCAGTGGTCCCGCAATGGCAGGACGCGCGGCGACGCGAAAATCGGCGCGGGCAATCATCGGACTCCCACAGTACGAACAAAATTTGCCGTTGGCGCGATTCAATTTGCCACAGACCGGACAGGGCGCGCGGTCTCCAACCGGTGAACTTGGACGCAGCCACGCCGCCTTCATTTCACTCGCCGTCTGATAACGCGCGTTCGGTTCAAGCGCCATCGCTTTGAGAATCACTTGCTCGAGCGCGGGTGAGATGTCCGCTTTCAGCGCGCGTGGAAGTTTCAGCGCAAGCGGTTTCGCCAAACGGTCAACCGACTCCGCCGGGAGCCCGCCCGTGAGAACGAAATACAGCGTCGCGCCGAGCGCATACATATCGCTCCGCGTGTCTGTCCCCGTGCCGTACTGTTCGGGCGGCGAAAACGCGGGCGTGACGGCGCGGGCGGCGCGCGTCGTCTTTTGACCCGGCACATACATTTTCGCAATCCCGAAATCTACCAAGACCGCTTGACCATGCGGCGTAATGATGATATTGCCGGGTTTAATATCGCGGTGGACAATTGGGGGTTGAAAGGCGTGCAAGTACGCGACGGCTTCCACGATAGCTAAAAACCATTCGTTCACTTGCGCCGCCCCAAGCGCGCCTTCGCGTTCCACTTTTGCCGCCAGATTTTCGCCGCGCACAAATTCCATCACCAGGTATTGCGCGCCATTTGGCGTGATGAAAAAATCAAACACCTGCACGAGGTTTGGATGCCGCAGCTGTGCGAGCAATTGCGCTTCGTGTTCGAATTGCTGCTGCGCCTCTGCGCCCGCATCCAAATTTTCTTTGACCGCGCACACGCGATTCAAACTCGTGTCAAGGGCGGCGTACACCGAACCAAATCCGCCCGCCGCGAGCGGTTCACGGATAAGGTAGCGATTGTGGAGCAGGGTGTTGGCGGCTAGAGCCATCTCATCAGGGAGACCTGACAGGTTTTCCTCGCGCGATGCTCGATTCTGCCGAGCATGTTCAGAAACATGTCAGGTCTTGTCTTATGTGTATAACTCCGGGCGCGCTTTGGTGTACGTGTTTAACTGATACGCGGAATAGGCGATAGCGCCCCACATAAGTGGCACGCATACAAAGCAGCCAAGTCCGGCAGTCGCGGTAATCGCAATCGCCGAAATCACGGCGCCGACGATAAAGCCAATCAGCGTAATGACTCCGCGTGAGGTCTCACCCACATACATCCAGCCAAAACCCAATAAGCCAAAGAGTCCCGGCAGAATTTCGAGAATCAGCGCGGTGCTTTTGGATTTGGGTGCGACGGCGGGGGTATATGACGGAGGAGGCAAGCTCGCCATCATCGCAGGCTGCATGGCATTCGGATTCGATACTTGGGCATAAGACGGAGCGGGCGCGGGCGCACCCGTCAGTGCATACGAGCAGTTGGCACAAAACTTTGCGCCCTCGTGATTTTGAAAACCGCAGTTCGGGCAGACCATTTCAGCTCCTTGTGTGATTGACGGGAAAAGAAAATTCCCGCAGGTTGGAAAAATTGCAGTTATACGACGCTCACCAGCACGAGAGTTACATTGTCTTCGCCACCCCCTTCATTCGCCGCCGCAATGAGATTCGACGCGGCGTGATGGATATCCAAGTCGCGCAGCAAGATGCTTTCCAAATCAAAATCGCGCACCATCTCCCACAAGCCATCACTGCACAACAATAAACGGTCGCCTGCTTGGAGCGTCAGCGCGCCGCCTTCGAGTGGAAACACATCCACTTCAAGTTCGGCATTCGCGCCGAGTGAACGCAAAATGATGTTGCGCTGCGGATGCGTGTACACCTCTTCCGGCGCAATCATATTCGCAGAGACGAGACTCGCGACGAGCGAATGGTCTTGCGTGATAGGCGCGAGTTTCGCGTCGCGTACCAGATAGGTGCGGCTGTCGCCAACGTTCGCAATGTAGGCGCGCGTATCGTGAATGAACACGAGTGTCACCGTCGTTCCCATGTCGTTGTGTTTTTCGGCGGCGAGCTGCATCACTTGAATATTCGCATCCAAAATGGCGGCGCGAATGTTTTCGCGCGCCGTGTTGTCATCCAACGTCTCGCCTTGCAGAAGCGGCGCAATCAGGTTTTGCAGCAAGTTGTTTGAGAGAACTTGAATCGCCTTTTTGCTAGCCAACTCGCCCGCTTCGCTGCCACCTACGCCGTCGGCGACGATAAAGACTCCGAGTGTGGGATGCGGCTCAGATTCATGTATGGCGGAGAACGCCAGTGCAAACGCGCTGTCTTCATTCGGCTCACGCGCAGAACCGCGCACGACGCCAACATCGGACGCGGTGGCAAATTGCAAACGCAAACTCGGCATGCGTGGACTGGGGTCGGTGTTCGACGGCGCATCGGGTTGCAAGTGATATGCACGCGTCTCCACGACCAAATCGGGGGGGGGTGAAAGCTCGGCAGAATTTTCGCGTTCAAGCAAAAGCACGTTACCGCGTTCTGTCATTTCGCGCCCGCAGTTGGAACAGTACACCGCGTCCGCTTCATTGACGAAATCGCATGTCGGACAACGCCACCCATCGCGCGCGCGATAGGTGATGCCCGTTTCGTTTTGTGAAATGATTTCGAGAATCGTGAACCGTTCTTGCAGCAGCTTGCCAATTTCGAGAGGGGTCAAACCATTCAGTTGCGGTGTGTCAGCCGCTGGCGAAACGGGCATCAGCGAATCGGAGCTCGAAGGTTCAACGTTAATGGTTGTTGCAAAGACTTGCGTACTTGAGGTTTCCTCGCTCGGCGCCGCAGTGGCTTCAGCAGCCACTTGTTCGGGCATACTCGTGGGCGGAAATGTGTTGGGCGTTTCCGCCATTGGAGCGGCTGGTTCGAGTGAAGGTGTCGCGCTCGGAACATTCGTATCCGTTGACGCCGATTGCGCGGATTCCGCCGCAGTTGGCAAGCCACTCTGACCCGTCGCGGCTTCATCAGCCATTTGCGCGTCCGCTGTTGCAGGCGCGGTTTCGGATGCTTGAGACGGTTCACTCGGAAGCGACATCGGTTTGCCGCACGTATTGCAAAATTTTGCCGTCGGGCGATTCGGTGTGCCGCAGTGTGGACAGATGTTCATGTTATTTTTTCTCTACGCGAGATTTTTGTTTGCGTTGGAATGGTCATGCGCACGCGCAGCTAGTTCTTGGCTGCGCCGGCATCTTCGATGCGTACCAGAATGCACGTGATATTGTCATCGCCGCCGTTTTTGTTGGCAAGGTCAATCAATTGGCGAACTGCGGTTTGTGTAGTAGTCGCTTCCTGAATGGTCTTGAGGACAACTTGGTCTTCCACCATCTCCCACATGCCATCGGAACACAAAAGCAGCGCATCACCCGCCTTGAGCGGCTCGTTAAACACGTCCACATTGATGTTTGCTTTTTCGCCAATGCTGCGCGTGATGATGTTGCGCTGTGGATGCGTCCGCACATCTTCTTCGCGTAATTGATTCGCGTCCACCAATGATTGGACAAGCGAATGGTCTTTGGTAATTTTTTTCATGCTCCCATCGCGAATGAGATACGCGCGGCTGTCTCCAACATTGATGAGATACGCTTGGGCGCCGACGACGAGCGCGGCGACGAGGGTTGCTCCCATGTCGTTGCGTAACCGTGAGCGTTCTTCATACACCGCGCGGCTTGCTTTTTCACCGGCGGTTTTCAGCAACGCGCCATAGTCCGCCTGCGCTTTGGCGCCGTCCCAAAACAACGGTGCAATCGTCTGGTTAAATTCCTGCATCATGCGGTCGGTGACGATTTGACTTGCCACTTCGCCCGCCGCCGCGCCGCCCATTCCATCCGACACAACAAACAGTCCGACCGCTTGTCCACCTTTTTGGATCGCGCGCGAGTAATCAACGACTGCAAACGCGTCTTCGTTCAATTCGCGGCGCACGCCCACATCCGTCAAACGCGCTACGTTGAGATGAACACTCTTGGGGCGGCGAATACCCTCGAGCGCGTCTTGACACGCGGCGGCAAAATCACCGGCGGTGGCAAAACTCGTCGGAGTGTTTGGAATGAGCGCACGCTGCAAAAGCGCGGCTGCCGGAGATTGCAGGGGCACAGTTTGCCCGGGCGGCGTAATGAGTGTCTGCAAGACGCGCGCGAGATTGTAAATATCGCGCTTGCGCGATTCGGCGGTCAAGGGCGCGGCAAAGCCAAAATGCGCGAGTTTGACTTGATTGCCTTGAAAGGCGATGCTGCCCAGTTGGATATTGTTGTGCGCCAAACTTGCGCGGTGCAAAGCTTCCAACGCGCCGCCCAACTCGCTGCCATATTTCAAGATGTCTGTTTCGTTGACGCGCGTCTGTTCGGATGCGAACGCGAGGGGAAATTCCATCGTCATGTAGCCGCGCACCGCATTGTCATATTGGCTTTCTTGGAACACTTCGCCGACGCGCGCGAGCGCAGGATGCTCGATTTGTTTGTCGAGCACACGCTGAGCGCCTTGAAATTCGTTTGCGTTCGCTGCTTCATACAGGTACCACTGCGCGCCTTGCTGGGACTCATCGTTCACAAGATACGTGTTGGTCTGCGTCGAGGGCCACGCTTGCATAATTTCATAGCGTTCATGCACAAGCGCGCGCTCCGGCAAGGCGGCAAAGCCATTCGCGTCGGTGGGCGGCGTAATGCGCGCGGTGGCTTGCCCACTTGGCTGCGCGGGCGCGATTTTCTGTGTGGGCGTGCCGCCCAGCGGTGTTCTGCAATTGCGACAGAGTTTTGCCGCTTGGCGATTCATTGTGCCGCATTTCGGGCATTGAAGAGTGAGCGGTTCATTCATGCGTTGGCTCCTTGCGGCGCATCGTGAAATTCAAATTCGACTTGACCCAAACGAATCTTGTCGCCGTTCTGTAAATAGTTGGCGCGCGTGCGTTTGCCGTTCACAAAAATTCCTGTCTTGGATTGGCGTCCCTCTGCATCGCCGTCTTGAATCAACCAGCGATTCTTGCGCTTGGTGATGCGCGCATGTTCGGGGGAAATGCTCGCGACACCTGCCACGTTCGGACTGAATTTGGAATCCATCAACTCACTGCGCCCGAGCAAAGTTGTCTCGCCCAACACAAGTGGTGCAGCAAGCGCGGGACTGGTGAGGTGCGCGGATGTTGGCTGCGGAGTTGGTTTGTTGTGCCCTCCAATGAGAGTCGGTACGATAAATGCTAACAACAACAGTAACACGGGCAACGCAATGCAGATGATAAGGAACAAAAATCGACGCGGCTGATTTTCGGTGTCACCTCCATCAATCAACCTCGTGATATTATTGATGATTTCGTTGCCACCACCAGATGGTGTGTCCGATGCAGGGATTTGCAATGGAGTTGGGGTTGGTGTCTCCGCCTGCGGGGTGAAATTTGCGCGCACTGTTTCCGCTGCTTGAGCATTTCGTGCTTGTTGCGTTTGCTCTGCGCTTGTCATTCGCGTCTTTTGAGAACTTGCGGTAACGGTTTGCACAGCAGCGGCTTCTGTTTCGCTGGCTCGTGTCGATTGCGTGCTTGCGGTTGCGGTGCGATTTTGAATAGAATTTATAGTGGCTGTCTTCCCAGCTTGTGCCGTGAGTTGGGCATTTGCAAATGCGTCGGCAGTTTGTTTTGCAATTGCCGTTTTGGTCATCTCGGCAGAGAGTGTTGCTGTTAGGGAAGTAATCGACTGCAATGCATTTACTTGAAAACTGAACGACAGTGGCTCCCCAAATTTTATTCCGGTGCCGTCTTGTAATCGCCAATCACTAAAGTAGGTGGTTGGTGTAATGGGCGCAGTCATGAAGATTCGAATCGTTGCAGTCATCTCAGGGCTTGTGACGGGAATTGTGTAACTCGGACTAGCACTAACGTTTGTACCCTGTTCAAAGACAATCCGATATCCATCGTCCCATGGACACGTTCCTGTATTCTTTATTGTCCATGTCTTGGTAAATGTCTCTTCTGGCTCAAAGATGGACTGGTCGAGCGATGTCTGGTCTTGAAGCAAGAATCCGTTACAGAGTTGAAGTTTCGTTTTCTGAGGATTATTCCTTGTAGGAAAAAAAGCCGAAGCGTTGATTCGAGCCGCGTAAAGGCCCCCCCAGATTACGAATACTCCGAGGAGAGATGTAATCAATAACTTAGTTATCGGCATAGTACCTCCACATCCCTTGCACTGAGAGTTAACAAACTACGTTTGACATAATGGCTCTGGAAATAGGCGCAGACTGGATAAATTTCGATTATTGCGAGTCCAATTCAGTACAACGCCTGCTCCATCAGCGCGACGCTGGCAAAACGTCGGTTCATTGCCAAATTCATGGCAGTCATGATGGCGGCTTCTGTGCGCGGTGAGATGTTTGGATTGAATTGACGCGGCGGAATCAAATCCGTGCCTGCTGCGCGGTGCGTGGATTCGACAGGCACGCGTCCCGTCAGCATATAGTACAGCGTCGCGCCGAGCGCATACACATCGCTCGGTTCCCGTGTGCCGCCGCTGTATTGTTCCGTCGGCGCATAACCGGCGGTGCCCATGCCGCGCGCGCCCGTGCGCGTCAATTGCCCCGTCGCCAGCGTTTTCGCGATTCCAAAGTCCACGAGCACCGCGCTGCCTTGCGGCGTGATGATAATGTTCGAGGGCTTGATGTCGCGATGGACGACATGATTGAGATGCAGATATTTCACGGCATCAAAGATGGGGCGCATCCACGTCAGCGCAGTGACTTCGGTGAGTGAGCCGTGCTTTTGAATCACGTGTTCCAAATTTTCGCCCTGAATGTAATCCATAACCAGACAGCGTTTACCGTTCGCGTCAATAAAGAAATCGGTGACGCGCGGCAGATGCGGATGCGAGAGATTTGCCAAAAGCTGCGCCTCATATTGAAATTGCGCTGCGTCGCCGCTGTCATCCTGCTTTAATGCGACGTAATTGCCGAGGTTGCGATGCCGCGCCAAAAATAAATTTCCTTGCCCGCCGCTGCCGATAGGGTGCAGGATTTCGTACTTGCCCGCATATGGCACAAGCGGCGGCATGGTCCTGGTACGCGCAAGAATCCGTTTGCGGCGCACTTCACGCGCGAACCAGAGGAGACCTCCAGCAACGACAAGACTTGCGATGCCGACGGGAATGAGCCATGTTGAATTGTCATCAAAAAAATTGTTGCCGGTGACAGGTGGGACGAGAACGGGCGTCGGTTGAACGGGCGATGTATTGCCGGATGGAGTTGGAACACTCGCGGTTGCATTTGCAAGTGCAATCTCTGTCGCGTTGGTATTGGCTTGGGCAGTTTGCGTTAAAGCAACTGCGTCAAGGTGCGCGCGTGTAGCCACTGCCTCTGCGGTTGCCGTCGCCTCGGAACTGGATTGGGCTTGGGTGGTTTGCGCGCTAGCCGTCGCTGCTGCCACGCTTTCGGCAGCCAAGCGCGCCTGCGCGGTTGCCGTTTGTTCGATATTTTGTTGATTCTGCGCGAGCGCGGTTGCCGTGAGGTTGGTCTGCATCGTCAACGTGTTGATGGCATTCGCAGTTGCGGTCGCGTTCGCGTTTTGGACCTGTATCGCCTGTTCCGTCGCGCGGCGCGCGGCTTCGGCGGCTTCGGCTTCAATGGCGCGGCGGGTGGCTTCGGCGTTTTGAATTTGAATCGCTTGCTCAGTGGCTTGCCGCGCGGCTTCGGCGGCTTGCGCGCGGGCGGTGGCAGCTTGGGCGGCTTGCTGTGTCGCTGCGGCATTTTGATAATCAATCCACTGCTGCGTTGCCGCGCGCGCGGCGTCTGTGGCAGGATAATCTATCGTCGGCTGCGGCGGAACGGTTGGCTGCGGGACAACCGCACGCGTTGGGCTGCAACCGCTGGGCCAGCGATAAGTTAGAAATGCCTCCTCAAAGTGCCCGTCAGAAAAGCGCGCGGTGACACGATACTGCACATAGTCCGCACCGCGATTCGCATGTGGGTTCACATATTTCGGCTGAATGTCTTCGGCGCGCACCCATTCGCCTTTTGAACCGCCGATACTGGAATAAACCAGCACTTCGGGCCAACCATAATTGTCAATAAAAAACCACAGGCGCGCTTCGCCATTCGAATCACATTCAATCCAATAGCGCGCGCGGCTTCCGCCTTGCGCCAAGCTTGTGCGATACAGCATTGTCACAACACAAACCAGTACCAACACAATCAAAAAGCTGCGATGTAATTTCATAAGGTCCCCCATTTAATACAGAGCTTGCTCCATCAAGGCGACACTGGCAAAACGCTGCTGCGCGTCGAGATTTATCGCGACGGCAAGGGCGGAATCGGTGCGCGCCGAAACCGCGCCGTTGATTTGACGCGCGGAAACCATTGGCACACCTGCGGCGCGGTTCGGCGACTCTACCAGCACGCGCGCAGTGAGTACATAATATAATGTCGCGCCGAGAGCGTAAATGTCGCTCCGTTCCGTCGTGCCACCGACGTATTGCTCGGGCGGCGCGTAGCCCGGCGTCCCTATGCCCCGCGCGCTCGTCGCTGTGAGATTGCCCCGCGCCAATGTTTTCGCAATTCCAAAATCTACCAGCATCGCGCGTCCTTGCGGCGTCAGAATAATGTTCGCCGGTTTGATGTCGCGATGAATGATGCCGTTCGCGTGCAGATATTTGACCGCGCCGAACACGGGACGCAGCCATTGTAATGCTGCGCTTTCGTTCAACGCGCCGCGCTGTGCAACGAACGAATCCAAGTCTTGTCCATCAATAAAATCCATCACCAAGTACGCCGCGCCGTTCGGCTCTACGAAATGGTCGAGCACGCGCGGCAAATTTGGATGCATCAGATTCGCCAACAGAATTGCTTCTTCTTGAAAACGTCGCGGGTCGCCGCCGACATTTTGTTTCAACGCCACGTACTTGCCGCCCAAGCCGAGATGCTGCGCTAAATACACACTCGCCTGCCCACCGCTGCCAAGCGGACGAACGATGCGGTAGCGATTTTGTAAAATCACATTGCCTGCCAGCGGCTGCGGCATCGGCAAAATATAAGGCGATAACTGCGCGGGATTTGCTGTTTGCGTCACGGACGCGTTAGGTGCACTAGGTCTTACACGCATCCGTGTAATGACAAAGAATGCGCCCAACAACAATACACCGATTCCAAGTACGAGTAACAAGTCCTCCCCAAAACCCGATGAGGGCAATTGTGTGTAGGTGTTCGCACTGCTTCCGATTCCCACATCTGGCGTCGCGGTAATGAAAATCGGCGTAGCAGTGATTGATATCCGCGTCGGCGTTTCATCTGATATTGCTGTTAGTGAAACAGCAGTTGGGCTTGGCAACGCGATTGGAAAGATCACTTCTGTAGGTTCAAAAGAAGGAATTGTTATTGGTGTCGGAGGTTCATCAGTTTGCGTGGGCGCGGCAGTAGCTGTTTGAACTGCTTGCGCGGTCTCTGCAATCTGTGGTGCAACGACTAGGATTCTGACAAACAACTTGTCGCCATATGCTGCTCCAAAAGGTTGAGGCACATATAACCGCCAAGTTCCTTGATGGGTTCCGAATGTCTTTGGAGCTGTAAGTTCGATAGATACGTCCGATACTCCGCTTGGCTGCAAAGCAGGCAAGCGGATCGGCTCGGCTTGAGCAAGCATCCGTTCGCCCGAAACAAAAACAATACTATAGTCATTACCCCAAGCACAGGCCGAATTATTTTGCACAACAAAGGTCACGCGAAACTTTTGCCAAGGCGCAAACAGTGAGTTATCTTGAAATCCTTTGTAACCAAGAAATTGCAAATTCGGCGTACAAGCAGCTTGCGCGTGCGCGGAAGGCGCGAACAAAGATTGTGTCGCCAAAACAAAAAAGAGCAAGAACAAGATTGCGCGCCTGAATTTCACGATGCTTTCCTTGTTATCACACGAATTGCTCAAGAAAGTCACAGAGACATTGAGCCGCAGAAAACTCTTTTCTTGGTGCCGTTGCGCCTTTGCGTGAGATTACTTTTCACCCACCCGATTCGCGCTTTGCTCTTTCAATCAAACGCAGCGCGAATCTAATCGGACGCACGAGACCGAGTTTGCCCGCCAAGTCCAATTCATCCGCTTGGGATGCTGCCGACGCGACGCCAATCAATTCATATTTCGCATTGAGCGCAGGTCCGCCGCTGTTGCCTTGATTGATTTCCGCGTCCGTTTTAATCCAGCCCTCTCTTGCCAAAAAGCCCGACACATTGCCGCTCGTCAACGTCAAACTATCGCCGCCGATTCCGGGATAACCGACAATCGTTAGAATGTCACCGTAAGCTACCGCGTCCGAATCGCCAATCGGCAGCGTATCCAATTCGAGGGTCGCAGGCAGCGCGCTGCCATTGCGGCGCGCGGTGAGACGCAGGAGCGCCAAATCGCTTGGAGCATCGCTCTCCACCAAGACCGCGCGATATTGAATCTGTGCATCGCTTTTCATATCTTGGCGCGAGGGAAACGCAATCAACGCCTCCAATTGTGTATTGTACGGGCGTCCATTATCGTCATAAAAGAGATGATTGTTGGTGAGAATATAGCCGCGCCGGGTGATGACGCTGCCCGAACCCGTTACGGATTCAAAGCCGCGCCCCTCTACACGCACAATAATCATCACTGTTGCGCGCAATGCGCGCTCACGCGCGGCGAGCGCAGAAAATGTCGGTTCAACTGTAAGGGTAGGAATCGCCGTCGGAGTGAGCGTAGACGATGGCAGCGGCGGCGGTGCAAGCGTCGGCTCAACGGACGTAACAGCGGCAGTTGGTTCAACGCTTGGTTCAAGCGTCACTGCCACGACAGTTGGTATGTCAGTGGGAATAGCAGTCAGATTCGCAGCAATTGTGGCCAGTGGAGTGCTCGGAGGATTATTGCGCGTGCGCGCGACGACCAAAGCAACCAGCAGGAGCAAGAGCGACGCGACGCCGCCCACACCGAGAGCGAACGCCCAAATAGGAATCCCGCGCACGCGTGTCAAGAGCCAGGATGGAAGGGTGAATGGCACGCGGGCAGGTGGCACGGCGCTGAACACATGCCCACACTGCGCGCAAAACCGCGCGTCCATACGATTCGCTCGATTACAACGCGGACAGGTCTTGAGCGTTGGGGCGAGCGGTGCCTTGAGCGTGCCGCGACAATTCGCGCAAAACCGCGCGCCGGCGCGATTCACGGCTCCGCAGTGAGGACAATAATGGGGACTGCTCATGGCTTTTTGCGCGGACGGCGTACCGTGCTGAGTTTATTTCCATTCGCCGGACGCAGCGTAGAGAGCGCACGCGAATGCTCTTTGAGAAGCGCCTGCAGCTCATTAAATTCTTGACAACTGATAATCACTGCCATTGGGCGCCCAAAATTTTCGACTCGGAAACATTCATTGTAATAATGCGCGCGTTCAATCAATTCGCGCGCGCGCGTTCGCAATTCGGTTGCCGTGACGGGAATTGGTTCCATGATGCGCTCCTTTGACTGCGCCGCCTTTGCAGACGAGACGCGAAATGATTTTACTCCAATTTCACACGCGCGAACGATGATTTTAGAGGATTTCAGAAAAGAGGTTGACAGTTTCGGAAAAGCTGTGTACGCTATACAAAATGTACAAGTTGCTAAAATGTACATTTTGCGCTTGTTATGATGAATGATGCGCTTGGCTTTCGTTTGCTGTCAGTGGTGTTGTAAGTGTTTGGTTACGAGGTGCTGCTATGTCAAAGCCCCCTGCTCGCCTTGCTTCCATTGTTCGCCAACGGCTCGCTTACTATCTTCAAGCAAATCCCATGCCTTACTTGCCTCTGGACGAAAAAAAAGCGCGCCTGGAGCTCGATAGATTGGCGCGGCGCAATTTTGAAACGGGACGCTATGACCGCTTCCGCAATCACCCGCGGGCGCCGGCGCGTCTAACCCCGACGCGCTATGTGGAGCATCTAGTTGGGGTGTGGGTCAAGGAGGCAGATTTTTTTTATCGCTTGGCGGAGCAGGATGCTGTCTGCTGGAATGAACTGCGTCAAACACTTGTTCATTCCGCGGCGAGTGTATTGGGAAAATTTCCTTCTAGCGAAACAGGGGAGGACTATGCGCAGCGTGCCTGTGCGCAGATTTTATTGGCAGATTACCCGTTCGATGTACCCTTTTTGTGGTGGGCATCCACCATCGCGCAAAACATAGTTCTCGCACGCGGGCGGTCCAAAGACCGTTATAACGACCAAGTTGTGTCACTCGACGCGCCCATTCATTCGGACAACGATGAGATGCCGATGGCTTGGCAAATCTCTGACCCCATTTCCGAATTTTTCACCGAAGCTGTTCAGGAGCGCGATTTGGTACAGCGCGCGCTCCGCCGATTGAACAAACAGCGACGGACCGTCATTGTCTTGAGCTATTTTGAGGAATGGGATGACTTGATGATTGGCGAAGCGCTGGGCATCAACCCCGCGAATGTTCAAACCCTGCGTCACCGCGCGCTGGACCAATTGGCGGAATTTCTGGGGGCAAATCCAGTGAAAGTAAAACACACGCGCCGACATAGAATAGACAAGAGGAAATCCGGCCGAAGGAAGAAAAATGAAACGCGCGTACCCAAAACATAGTGCTGAACGCTCGCCAGAGGCGCTTGAACGTTTGAAAGAATTGGCGCAAACTCTCCCTCCCATGGAATGGGAAAGGCGTTTGCGTACTCTAGAGCGAGCCATTCGAACGCGACAGAATATAAAACGTATACCTGACGATGCGTCCCTTGCGCTGACACCATTTTCACATCCACCCTTGCGCGCCGAGAATACTGCGCAGAGCTGGACACGTTATCAATTCCCCGGGCAGAATCAATCCGTCCAGATTCAATTTCGCATTCCACCGCAGCTCTTGCGCCCGCGCCGGACAGCTCCCTTTGCGACCCGCGCCGCGCTCGAACAAACAGACACCCTTGTCTTGAACGATACGATTGCCCATGCTAACGAACACATTTCGGTTCAAGCGTGGCTGACGCAAATGCCCCAAAACAACCGGTATACGCTGCGTCTCGGCATTCAAGGGGATTCCCTTTTGTTAAAGCACTCTCAAGTTGAATTGGAATGGGGCGCGCAACATTTTAGCAAGCCACTGAGACGCAACACACTGTTTCAGACCTCTCACCCCGATTTTTCACAAGAGCTTGCATTGACATTCAAACTTGCTCCGCATGACGTCTCTCGCTCACATCCGCCATCTCGCTCGACAACTCGTGCGACAAAACGCACACTCAAAACGCGCGCCAAAAAAGTTTGATCTCGCCGCGATTGTTCGTGCCGAAAATCTCCGCGACATTCCTCCCCTTCTTTGGGACGAATTGAATTTGCATCTCAACCATAACCCTACGCTGGGTTTGGCGCTTGCGCGTGTACTGCACACTATTGCTTGTTCCGCCAAACGGAACGCGCGCTCGCGCAAGCTGCACACGCGCGCCACTGCTGACCTCGCGCTTATCCGCGCCTTGGACGTCTGCGGCGAATTTTATCAAGCGACGCAGTTGTGCGCGGACGCGGCGCGGCGTTTTGAAAAACTCGGTGACGCGGAAAACGCCGCGTGTGTGTGGCTGGAAGCCGCATGGGCGGAATCGTATCTCGGAAATTTAGAAACGGCAGAGAATCATTTGGAACTCACGCAGAAAATGAATCTTCCAACCGAAGGGGAATTACAGGCGCGGGCGGACTGGATTCGCGCGCGCATCCTCCGTGAACGCGGCATGTATCAAGACGCGCTCGACCTTTTCACGCGCGTACACAAAGTTTACATCACACAGCGCGCAAAACACGACGCGATGCACGTGCGGCGCGAAATGGGACACACGCTCGCGCGGATGAACCCCTCTGCCGCACTCCAACTGCTCCGAACGGCGCGCACGTTTTTTGTCAAGACGAATTGCCCAATGGAAATCGCGCTGTGTGATTACTATCTTGCGCAAGCGACGATGTATCTCAACCGCTTTGGAAAAGCAAAATTGCATTTGCGCCGAGCCCAGCAAACGTTTCGCGAACAACGCTCCCCTTTTTTTGAGGGTGTGTGTGATATTGACTTTGGCTATCTTTGTTGGCTCAGGGATGAGCCGGACAGAATGCTCGACTTCTCCCAACATGCGTACGTGATTTTTACCAAGCAGCACGCGGTTCAAGAGATGGCGACGTGTCAAATCAACATTGGCGTCGCGCTCATGGAATTAAATCGCTACTCCGAGGCAGTTCCGTATCTTACGGACGCGTTCCTTGACGCGCAAGCGAGTGGACGGCACACCAAAGCTGCGAACTGCCTCTTGAATCTTGCGGAAATTTACGACGCCCAAGCACAGTACGCGGCGGCATTGGAGCATCTGCAGCGCGCACGAGAGATTTTGCAAGACGCGTCGAGAACGGAATTTTTGATTACGTGTGATCTGCGGTTGGCGAATGTTTATCTTCGTTTGAATGATTTGGAACAGGCAAAGGCAAGGATTGAATCCGCGCACCGCTTGGCAGACCAAGAAAAAATGTACACACGCCTGGCACACTGCCAAGTGTTTCGCGCACAACTATTTTTAGTGCGTGGGCAAGCGCGCAGGGCGGCAGCCGCGCTACAACGCGCGCGCATTCATTTCGCGCGCAACAAGCAACTCTCGCATGTCGCCTTGTGCGAGCGCCTGCTGGCGCAAGTTCCATCTCCGCACCGAGCCGCCGCGCACGCACGACTCGTCAAGAGTCGCGCGCTCTTTCAACAGCAGCGCCAATTCGTTGACGTCGCGCTGTGTGACTTGGCGCTCGCTGAACTCAAGTTGCGCCAACAGGATTGGAAGCAAGCATCTAAATTCTTGAAGCAAGCGGAACGCGTTCTGCACATCGCGTTTCCTGAACAACACGCGCGCCTGCTTTATGCTTGGGGGCGTATCGCGCAGGCACAGAAGCAGCCACAGCGCGCTTTGGCACACTTTATTCATGCAGCGCAATTGTTCGCGCGCGTGCGCCGCACATTAGGCATAGAAGCGTTGAGTAATTCTTTTTTTGGCGCGCGGACGCAAGTGATTCGAGACGGATTAAATCTGGCGCGCCGCATCCATGCGCCAGAAGCTGCGCTCGCCTTGATCGAAGCCGCCAAAGCGCAGACGTTTTCGCAGCAGTTGGCAACCCAAGAATGGCGGTTGCCGCATGCGGACGCACGCGTGCGCGCACTGGAGCAGAGCGAACGTGAGTTGTATCAGCAGATCACTCACGCGCGCCAAAAACTTGCGGTTCGCGTGGATTCCGAAAGCGTCCCTGCGACGCGCGGGGGTGCGATGGGAAACTCGCCCGCCGCGCAACTGCGCGCGCTGAAGGAATTAACTGCACAACACGAACGCGTCGCCCAAGAACTCCGACTGGCGCGGACAAGTTTTGCCGGTGTGCCGGTGTTGGACCCGTTTTCGCTTGAGCTGTTTCGCGCAGCAGCGCGCAAACGGTGGGGCGACGCGTGGTTGGCACTCGATTATTTTTTTGAGCAAGACTGGCTCTACATCGTCAGCGTGGATAACAGTCACGTCCGCTTGCATGTGCGGCGTTGGGGCTGGCAGGAAAAGCAATGGTTGGAACAAGCGACGCATTTGCATCCTGACATGCGCGAACTGATATTCAACGGCACCTTGCACGGACAACGCGTGCCCCATCGCGAAAATGTCCTCGCGCAATTGGGCGAACTGCTCTTGCCGCCGGAAGCGCAGGAACTTGCAATGAAGGAAGGGCATCAAGCCACACCCCTACTTCTCATTGCATCCCATCACCGCTTGCATCAACTTCCATTTCAGGTGCTTCAAATTCAAGGCGAATTCTTGGCGGCGCGCGTAGCCGTCGCATACACGCCGACCCTACAAGCGCATACTCAATTGTGTGAAAATGCAGAGGAAGTCTCCCGCGCAGGGTCGGATACACTTTTCGTGTGCGGTGTCGAACGGTTTGAGCACGACCTCAAGAAATTGAAACATACGCGCCGCGAGGTCAATCAAGTACGCCGTCAATATCCCACTGCGACAGTCTTGTGGCAAAGCCGAGCGACACGCGCGCAGCTCCTCGAATGGAATCAAGAGAGGCGGCTGCGCGAATTTTCCATTGTGCATTTCGCCACGCACGCGACACTCCAAGCTGACGCGCCGCATCTTGCCGCAATCGAATTGGGCAAGAGCGAAATGACGTTTTTGGATATTTCGGACTTGGCTTTGAATGCGCGGCTGGTGACATTATCTGCCTGTTCAAGCAATATTGGTCAAGGCGGGAGCGGAGATGAATGGGTGAGCTTGGCGCGTGGGTTTTTCTATGCGGGGGCGCGTGCGTTGGTCGCATCACTATGGGCGGTGGACGATGAATCTACAACCAAACTGATGGGCTTGTTCTACAAAGAATTGGCGCGCGGGGAATCTATTGCCAACGCCCTCGCAAACGCGCAGCGCGAAATGATTTGGCAAGGCGCGTCGCCCCTACAATGGGCGCCATTCGTGGCGATTGGGAATGTGTGACAAAAGAAGAGGGACAAGAAACATTCTCTTGTCCCTCTCTAGCATGTCTCAACAACCAGTACCAGGGCACGGTTGCCCATTGGTGCGCGTTGGTGTGGGGGTTGGTTCGGTCGCCACACGGACAACAACATGTTGTTCACGGGCGTTAGTCGCTGTTGCGGCAAAGACAAGTGGAATCGCAACGGCGAGTGCGACGAACAGACCCACGAGAATTTTGTGAATACGTTTCATTAGTCTCACCTCCTCTCTGGGCTAATCTCGACCAGAGAGGACGGGGAAACTTGTGATAAACTTTCAATCGTGCTATTCAGTTTTGAAATTTGTTTGAGGGAAAAACGCTCTTGATGGATGAATGGGGCTTGCACTGCCGCGACATCGTGGCGCGGGAATTGCAAAGGCGCGGCTGGACGCTGGTTTCACCAGAAGAATTGCTGCTGCGCGTCGTCGAAGAATTGCGTGCGCGATTTGACGACTCTGTTAACATTCCCACAGCGGCGATTCAACGCGCGACGGTGCGCTGTTATGCGCGCGTTTTGTTTGAAGCGTGCGGCGAAGACGCTTCTCAAGAACAAAACCGCGCGTTTGAGGAATTGTGGGACTATTTGTATCCGCGCGCGGTGTATCGTTTGCACGATGCCAATGCCGCGCAAGATGCGACACAGCAAACGCTGGTCAAGATTTTTCAAAAACGCGCGACCTGCCGCGACGCTGGGAATTTTTTGCGCTGGGGCGAACAGATTTTGGTTCGCGAAATCATCGAGCGATTTCGCGAACAGTATGAACGCCGCTTGACCGAACGCGGCATCGAATACGTCCCGCACGAAATTGGATTTGAGGATTTGGGAGAGAATGTGAACGGAGAATCAAACCGGACGGAGGAAACTCTAACAGATCCAAAACAAGATACGCCCGCAGCCGCATTGACGGAACCGATGCGTGACGCACTGGTAGCGGCGCTGCACGCGTGTTTGCAAAATGAGCGTCAGGTTCGGGTGATTGTCGGACTCTTTATCGAGGACAAGAGTTTTCTGGAAGTGGCGGAACAATTGCAAACGTCGCCGTTGAACGTTCAAGTCATCCGCACCCGCGCGTTGAAAAAATTGCGCGAGTGTGCTGAAATGCAGCGGCTCATCGAGGATTGGGATCTATGACGCCTTCACAAAAAATTCGCCGCGCGCTGAATGCTGGGTTGGCAATGCCAACCCATGAATCGCAAACGCTTTCGCGTCCATTGACCCTTGCGAGTGCAATCTATCAGGTACGTCCTTTGCGCGCGTCGCACGAATCAGTGTTGCTGTTGCTGCCTGAATTCATTGACGCGGAATTGGAACACGAATCAGGTGCGCCGAAGTTTCGCGCGTTGAAACAGCACTTGCTCATCTGCCCGCGCTGTGCCACACTCTATTTGGATTTGCTCGAAACCACGTTATTGGACAATGAGCACAAAATTGCACAATCCTCTACACTGCCGCGTCCCAATCTTGACTTTTTGAAATCACGTGAGAAAGGTGATTGATGGATTCCGCTTCCAATCGTTTTGAGCTGCTGCGTGCGCGTTTGCGCGAACACGCGGAAAAATTTCCAACACCATTGCGCCGTTTGGGCGATGCGCTGTGGAGGGAACGTGATGAACAGATTTCACACGCGGCATGCCTTGAACAGCTGCCCGACTATATTGACGCAGAACTGGCAGCAGAGCCCGTTGCCAAACTCTTTCCGCGCGTCAAACACCATTTGGATCGCTGCGATTCGTGTGCACAAGAATACGCGGAATTGCTCGATGCAGAATGGGCGGAACAACGCGGCGCGCTGACAAAGCCAGCAGCGATGCCGCGCCCCGATCTTTCGTTTTTGACAAAACCAAAGCGCAGTTTGCAAGAAATTGTGCTGGAGTGGGCGCGCGCCGTATCGGCAGCACTCGCGCCTACTTACCTTCGCGAAATTGATGTGATTGCTGATGTGTTTTTTGCGCGCGTGCAACAGTTGGGAACATTTGAATTGCGCTCTGGTGCGGCGCAAGCGATGGGATTGGGAGGCCGCGATACCAATCCCGCACTCAAGCTTCTCGCGGCGAGTTATGCTGCCACGCAGAACTTGACGCGCGACATCACACGTGCACAATTCGATGAATGGCTACAACAAGCCAGACTGCAACAGGAATTGGAAACACGCGCGAACACCGCATCGCGCGACATCGGCATCGAGCGGGAACTCGCCGCGCGTTTCGCCCGGACGTACGCGGAACAAATCGCGCGCGAACCTGAAGCGCTGCGCGCGTTGTTGAAAGAAGTTTGACGGAGTTGTAGAACACCTACCACACCTATTTCACGTTTGACGTTTCCCGCTTCACGTTTTTCGTTTCATCCTTCCCATGCCTCCTCCGCGCCTCAATCTCTTTGCGCTGCCCAGCCGCACCACGCTTTTGTTTCTGCTTATCCTCGTCGTCATTTACGTTCCGATTCTGGCGACCTTTTTTGTCCCTTCGCCCGTCTGTGCACCGTGTTTGCTGCTCGGTATGATTCTTTTGCCGCTGCGTCATTTTCTTCGCGACCCCGAGCAAAAGATTGCAAAAGAGCAACTTGCCTCACCGACGCCTGATTATTCCTTGTTGGATGAAACCATCACACAAACCGCGGGCGAGACCGCTTGCGTTCAATCGCCGCGTGTACTGGTCTCGCCAAATACGGCGACCAGTGCGTGGACGTTCGGCACATTTCGCCGCGCGTACCTGGCATTCTCGACAGACATGGCGCAAGAGATGCAGCGATTGCTAAAAGGAGGAAGCGAACGTACTGCACAGGCACGCGCGATTGTTTTGCACGAGTTGGCACACTGGCGGCACAACGATGTTTGGCTCGCGTCTCTTGCACGCAGTGTTCTTGTGGTGACGATTGTGTTCATGGCACTGAACCTAATCGTGCATTGGATGACGCCATCGCTCTATTACGGCTTTATTCGCTTTTATGATTTCACGCAGTCGCCGTGGTCGGAACTCATGCCGTTGATGGAACGAGATATACCAAACATCCGCGAGTTGCTTGACCCAAACAATCCGATTGTCGCCGCGCGCTGGGTGGACTATCGCATCGCGATTTTTTCTTCGTTCATCCCGTTGATTGTCGGGAGCGTGCTGCTGTTGATTTTTTTCTGGCGCGCGTTGTTACGCACGCGCGAGTTGTATGCCGATGCGCGCGTGGTGGAGTGGCAAGAGGGAAATGCGAAGGCGTTATGGGAAGGATTGAGCGTGGTAGATACAGTGGAGCGGATGCAGCCCAAACGCGCAACATGGTGGAAAAAAATCAAGCGCTGGTATAGCGGATTGCGTTTTACCGGAGAGGAACGCGGCGGACGTTGGCGAACGTGGCTGGCGACGCATCCTCATTCCGACCAACGGCAGGAGGTATTGGCTGCGCCGTACAAAATCTATGGAGACGATTTATCCATCGCGCTCGTGGCGGGCGCGGCAGTAGTGTTGTTAAATTTTAATTTGCTGTCGTTGTTTTATTCGGCGAACTTGCGCGGTCCGAACAGTGTTCCTGCGTTCGCGTTGGGGTTCACGGTCATTTCCCTTTCGCTGCTGCCGTTTTTGTGTAAGCACGAGGGAACGCTGCGCGCATTATTTGGCAAGGTGCGAAAAATTGTTTTTATCTTTACGGGCATCAAATTGATTCCGCAATTCTTCGGCGCAGCATTGTTGACATACGTCGCGTTTGTCGAGCCATCTGTTTTGCAGCGCGCGCTCGAAGCGAGTGTGCGCGCGGACTTACCTGCGGGATTCGCGAACGAGTTGCTTGGAATGTTTCTCGAAAACTTCGTGATTCGTCCTGCGATTTTGTTTGCCTTATTCATGCCCGCGTTTTTGATCGGCTATGTATTTTTGGATTTGTGGGTTAAACGCAAAATGCTGTACTGGTTTGGGTTTGAATTCCTCGCGCGCCATTCCGCGTTCGTGTTTGCCTACAGCACCGGTGTTCTTTCACTCGTACTCATTTTTGTTATCTTGCCCATTGTGGATTGGGTCACCATTCCCACCGCGCACGACCCACTTGAGCCAACGGTTCTCGTCCCGCTCATTTTTTTTGCAATTCTTGCGATGCTTCATTTCATTGCTTTCCAGATTTTGGATCGGCGCTATGCGCGCATTTGTCCGCACTGCAAACAACATGTTGCGTCCGACTACAAATTAGGGATGCGCTGCGAACACTGCGGCGCGTCATTGAATCCATGGCTTGTTGCGAATCACGCTCTCGCCGCGAGTTCCAAATAGATTACGCGACCAAGATGCACCACAAACGCGATACTGCCGACGATGGCTAAAAAGCCAAGCAAGCATATCGCGGTCAAAAGGATGGTTGAATCACTGAGTGGCAAATTTTCCATCTGCGCGGCTGAGGAATAACGCGCCATGCTCACTAACAAGCCGAGCGGACAACCGAGCCACACAATTGCTAAAGCAATCACACTTGCATCACGACGGATGAGCAGCAGCGCACTCACGGCAAGAATCGCGGCGAATGTGTCCACTGCCAGCAACGCGCTCACGGCATTGACGGCGCGATACGGCGTTGCCCACAAACTCCATTGCGATTGCAGCCAAGCTTGAAGCAGCACGTGCGCCAGCAATGCTAGACCCAAAGCGCGCCATGTTGCAAAAATGCGCGGTTGAATTGCAATCCCAATCCAGATTGCAAGTACAGAAAGCAATGCGACAACCAAATCGAGCCACGTTAGTTCGGACGTTGTGAACAGGACGAAATACAATACTGTGCCGAACCATGTCAACGCCAGCCCCCACGGCAAGTATTTCTTCCACATTTTCACTCTCCTAAGCACCCTGATGTTCTTGTACAGCGCATCTTGGAAATTAGCAATGGCTGAACCCGCGCCGATTGGAGGCATTGCATTGTACGTGGCGCAAAACTATTCTACCCATACCATTCCAGTTCCTTTGAGTTTCGGTTTGGCAGGCGATGCACGTTTGAGTTTGTTTCCCTCGAGCTCACTCCGACGACTTATGTGATTCATTCACCTACATCAGCAGTCGCTCGAGATTATTTTTGTTTAGCATTTCAACTTCCGATGCGCGTTCGATGAACGGACGTACGTCAGCAAGAATGCTTTTCCAATCTGCTCGGCGAATCTGCTTGCCAACAATCTCTCGCCAATTGGATTCATTGAGAGTCGGACCTTGCCATTGAGTTTGGCGCAATGCGCTGTTCAATAACACAAGATTCGGGGATGGCCAGGTGGGATCACTGAGATACCACATGAGGTCATAGACATCACGCCCTTTCAAGAATGGACGTTGCAGCACGGCATGCAATTTGCCCGCCAGCAGCGACGCCTTGTCATGATGCTGTAAATGGAGTATGACGTAGCGACGAACAATCGTCGTATCAAGCTGAGCGCCAGCCGGTGGACGTGTATCTACTTCCAGTTTCACGGCAAGAACCTCGCTGCGATGGGGTGAAAGATTCAGTTCGTGCAAAAGTCCCGGAAAGCGTACAAACGCGCTGTGAACCGTTTTGCGGTCGTTCATCTTCAGTTCCACTGCATAGTTCTCTGCTTGAAGCGATTTGCGAATCGCTTCCAGATACGAACGAAAATCATATTGGCTCGCCTCGCGTTCCATTGCAAAGTCGAGATCTTCCGAATAACGAGCGCTGTTGAAAAGAAAACGCAAGGCGGTGCCACCGTGAAAGGCGAGCGGAATCATTGCCCCCTCGCCTTGAAGCATCTCAAGGAGACGCGCCTGGAGATACTCTCGCACGATATTCCGAGCGTTTGCCGGGGTTGAAGCACTACGTACCAGGTCACGCAAATACTCTTTCATAGAAATTGAAATTCCATTCGTTCCCGATTCGCGAGCTCGATGATAGATCTGGCGGCACGCACAAGCTTGGGTTGATTGCTCCGCTTCGCAAGGTCGAGCAGCATTTCGGGATTCAATTGGTCCAGATTCTGGAGGCGCAACTCAGCCAAATAAGACGGCTCGTCTGCACGTGCTGTCAGATGGACGAGATCGAGGAGCGCCTTTTCTGGTGTTGCCACAAATGCAAATTGTTGCGGACTCACTTCGAGTCGGGCAAAGCCGTAAAAGAGAAAAGTGCGGACATGGCGAAATGAAAAACTGCCGAGCGGCGTATTCCATGAAGCAGGGCGCGTCGTTGTAACACTTGTAGTGAACGGTGTATATTCGGGGATCAGATCATAGTGTGCAAGTGCAGATTGCAGAGAAACATACGAATTGTGTACGAGCAAATTCGCAATTCGAAAGGGATGCGGTTTTATCTTCTGAAAGGGTGGCGCGACAGCATATACTCCGCGTCGCAACTGGTAAAGCTTTCCGTCTTGCACCCAGCGGGATAACTGTTGACGCACTGAGTTTGCGTTAGCAACTCCCGCCAACAGCAGTCCGGATTCAAAAACCGGCTCTTGATCCACAATTTCGAGTAACCGGGCGAATCTCATGGAACTAATTTAGCATAATTGTCGAATTATAGCAATGATTACTGAGGTAGCCCTAACTCGACCATATGTCAAATCTGACATATGTCTCATTACACATGGATTCGGAAGATAGACCATTAGTCGGACCAACCAAACACCACAACACGTGTCAAGTCGGTCAGATGCGATTACGCGAGTGGGAGCGGGGAGGGTCAAATGAATAAGGCGAAGAAACAATGGCTTGAAAAAAGAGGATCGAAAATTGGGACTGTCGCAGAGTTTCTCGCATCGAGTCCTGAGGAGCAAGAGTATATCGAACTCAAACTGGCACTGGCGCGCAGGGTTAAGGAGCGCCGTCAAAAGAATCTTCTCACCCAGCATGAAGTCGCCCAACTGTTGAACTCAAGCCAATCGCGCGTCGCAAAAATAGAGGCAGGAGATCCTTCAGTCACACTGGACCTGCTCGTTCGCTCGCTACTGGCGCTCGGCGCAACTCGCCGCGAACTCGCCCAAGTCATTAGCGCGTCGAACGCTCGATAGCACTTGCAATGCTGAGCCAGATGAATCGTATCCTCCATCAGTGCAAAGAGCCAGTGCGAGCAAGGACAAGGCATATCGAGTTAAACGAGATGAAACAACCACTATTCAGCATGAAATTTTCAGATGGGTCGCGTCTTGATCTTCCGATGGAATGGGAAGATGTGTTTGTCGACTATTTTGGGGAAGGTGAAAAAGGTCATGCCTTGCTGGACGAGCGTATTCGCTTTATTGTCAGCAAGTATGTGGAGCATCGTGCCTGGCCGTCCAAGTTCGACGGAATTACGATGGTCGCAAGTCATCACGCCCGATGTTCACTCGGCGCGGGTGGCGTGATGACTTGCGAGACGTGACAGACGACAGCCAATACGACGATCCAGAATATTATTTTGAGAGTTGGGATGAATGGGGTGATGCAGGGCGAGCGTGGGCAAGACGAACTATTCATCATCCGACGAATGCCGATATCGCTGAGGCGCTGCTCTATCAAGCCATGCGCGGTGGTATATGGCGTGCAGGTTCTTCGCTGCGCGTATTCACAGCGCCGAAAACCGCACGCCCGCAGAAAACGGTCAACGAAATGGCAAAGAAGGATGGGCGCCGCCCAGCTCGCATAGTCACACCCAAGCAGTTCCTTGAAGAATTGGAGCGCGACGACTTGGAAATCCGAAGAGTAATCTTTAATCGATCACGAGTTCGGAGGATGAGAAGGCTCACAGCTTGCCATAATTTGAGTGTCTCATGATTTGCCCCAATTCTCGACCCTAACATCTTGAAACTGAGAATAGTCAGAAACATTGAGCGTAACCAAGGTGAGATCGTTCACATAAGCAATGGCAGCAATTTGACCGTCCACGAACGGAGGAGTCTTACCTCGCGCCGCGAGGCGAGCGCGTTCTTTCGCATGCCATTGGGCTGCGCGATCATCATAGGGCAAAATTGGGATGGACCGGCCGATCACTTCGTTGAGGTACTTTTCAATCATACTACGTTTGGTGGACGCGGGGAGTCGTTCGCAACCATACCATAATTCGTGCCAGACAACGCTGGCAAGCACCAGCTCGTCCGCATGTTGTTTGAGCCGCGCTAAAATATGGCTATTCGGTTTCGGGCGCAACGGTTCAGACACAACGTTTGTGTCGAGTAGGTAATGCATCGTCACCAGACCATCTCCCGCCCCGGCGAACGGTCACGTGAATCTTGAAAAATGCTCGGCTCGATATCAAGAGTCTCGAGATCGAACGAGTTACGAAACGCGGTGTAGGCATTCCAAAAAGAAGCGCGTGGTGCCGTGAGGCGCTCAAATTCGCTCTGGGAAAGCAGGACAGCGACAGGTTTACCCCGTCGCGTCAGATGAATGATCGGCTGGCGTTCCAGCTGGTGTACCAATTCAGCGAGGTTGTGACGTGCCTGCGCAATGGAAAAGCTTTTGAACATGTTGATCTCCTATAAATGGCTATTTAGATGGCTATTATCAAGCAAACCCGAAAATATGTCAAACGCTCGCCCTAACGAGACCTCTCTTGTTAGCAAAAACTGAATCTCCAGATCACTCATTTTATGGGCTGCATCAATATATACAGAGTGCAATTCCTTGAATTCTTGATAATTACGGGAGTCCAACCTCCCGAATTTAGAAAATGGCGATGCTCATTCCTCATCGTCTTCTTCCAATCCTTCCCATGACTCATGCGTTCGATTACGAACGCCATAGAACTCCCGATCGAATCCTTCTAACCCTTGCGCCTCGCGCCGCCGATCCAACTCATGCTGCGCCAAGTCAACCGGCAAAGTCATAAAGTCATCGACCAAGTCGGGAAACAGCCGTTCATAAATCTCGCGCGGCGCCTGCGGCTCGTCCGGGAGTGGCGTGAGTGCCAATTCGTGCTCAAGTTCCTTGGCGGTATATCTCTGGTTCGGGTGCAGAGTCACGTTCAGTTGCGCGTTGGGCAAAAATAAAACGTATCCAAATTTTTCATCCGTTGGTCTCACCATCGGTCCTATGTCCACACTGATCCAAATGCGGTAATGTCGCTCGATAGCGCGCCCTCTTTCAATGACCGTCCAGTAACCCTGTTCATTTGGCTGCGGCGTCAAGGACCAGATGGATGCGCGCTCGATTTTCCCCATGTAACTCCAATCGGCAGGCGCAACGGCATACTTCAGCCGATACACAGGATAAGGCTTGTCCTGTTCCGCTTGCCAATTCTCCACGATTTGACGATTACGCAACATTGCACTTTCCCATTCCTCCGCCCATTGGCAATACGACTCTATATAATCGTTCCAACGTTCGCGCGCTTCTGCTTCGGACAGATTGCTTGGCTCAAACATCTGTGCCTCATTTCATAGGACTAATGAGCATACTCGCCAATCAGCAGCACCCAATCGCGCACCCCTTGCGTTTCCACGTGGGATTGTGGAAACGTGTCTGTTGTCAGTTTGCGTTGTCGCGCGAGATGGAGCCAGTGTTGAATTTGGCGAGGGAATTGCTGAATATGCGCCGCGTAGATTTTCCTCTGCACACGCGGAGGCAGCGCATGAATGACGGCTCTGCATTTAACTGCGTCCAAATTCGCTCATGCAATTCTTGAATGGCATCGGCAAGTTCTTTGAATTCTCCAAAATCGGCTTGGTTGGTCGTGACTTGTTTCGCAGATTTTGTATCCCGCGAATTTGCTTGATACTGGCGCTTTACTTCGCCCCAATAATCCTTGCGACTCTGCACCGAGACAATCTTGAAATCGGGTAGCAGCATTCCTGTTAGCGCGCCGCCGTGACAGCAGCCCGTGTCCAGTCCATAGACGCGGTCGCAATAAATGAACGGCTCGCCCGTGCCGAGAAAATCGCGATGTCCGACAATAAGCGGTTTGTCGCTGCGATATAGTTCGTACCACGGGCGCGCATACGTCTCTGACAAATATTTCTCGCCGCTCAAAGTGCCAATCAGAACTGTATCGCGCTGCTGTTCCAACGGCACGTCGGATTCAAAGAAGCCGTGAACGAGAAGCGCGTCGTTCAGTTCGATCGCGCGCGGGAAGGTTTGCATGAATTCAATTGCTCGAGGATATGTCTCTCCAAATTGTTCGCGTGAGATCACCTGCGAGAGGGCGGGCGCAATTTGGCCGCGAAACGAGTGGACGTGCTTGCGCTCGTGATTGCCCATCAGTGAACGTGCCTGCGGGTGCGATTGAAAGAATTGTAATAGGCGCGGCGAATCCGGACCGCGATCCACAATATCGCCGAGCGCGATGATTTCATCGTCCTCCGCGAGTCCCGCTTTGTCGAGGAGTTCTTGCAGTTCGACAAAGCAACCGTGAATGTCTCCGATGATGAATTGTCTCATGGAACAGGTTCCACTCTTGATGACACTTGATCCCAGGCGGTCTTGAGATACGAGGGCAAACTTTCGTCGCCTTCCACTGCCCACGGGAATTCATCAAAGATGAGGATTGTGGGTCGCTCCGCGATCTGTTGGGCAATGGCACGGAAGACATCCGCCCAATCGTCGAAACGCGGCGCACGCGGTCCGCCTTCGCCGTACGCCCACCGCCCGAACTCGCGGGCGAGACTGCTCAAGTTCTCGGCGGTTGTGTGAGGTGCTCACCGGTAAAACGTTGCCAGTCCTGGCCGCTTAGCCCATTCTTGAAGAAGGCGAGTCTTTCCGACGCGGCGACGACCATACACCAGAATCAATGCGGCATCGTGGCGCAGGCGCATTTCTTCTAGCGTCTTTAATTCGGATTCGCGTCCAATGAGAGCAGTTGGTTTCATCAGCGTATTTGAATTAATTGAACATTTTTACAATAAATAATTGTGAAAAAATAAGTTATTCTCTGACAATTATAATTTCGTTTTCCGCCCTGCTAAGCCGACTGAGGAAATACCGAGAAATCTGGTACTTGCTCGGCCTGCCTCTCTCCATTCCACCTTGCATCATTGCCGGACTTGGAATGGGCGGCAACACCACAGGAAACCATCTCCGGCTCCTTTACACACGCGCCTTGAATTGACGACTTGCAATGTGCTTTCGCTTTGAAAATTTTTTCGATCTCCAACACGTTTTGAAAGAATATGGCTTATTTCTTTCAGAGCCAAACGCTTCCAGCGGTGATGGGTGAAAGGGGGCGTAAAATTTACCATTGGATGGTTAAATTTCAACCACGAAATGGTAAATTTTACGAGTTCGCCAAATCCCTAAAGAGACTCGATTTTTTGCTAGGACAGCGACGAACCGATAAGTTACTCGATCTCAATTCCTCCCTCCCGAGCCGAAATGAGCGCGAGACGACCAAGGGTTTCGCGGACGAACCATGAGCCGAGTGGGTTATTCAAGTAAGGTTGAAAGAGCGAGTCAGACACTGAATCTTGCTTCCTCGCCCAAGACTTACGTGTCGTCCATACCAAGCGAATCAGCGCGCGTAATTCACTTTCTTTATTGGTCAATGCTTCCGCCGAACGGGACATGCGCACTGCGTACCACGCCCCAATCATGGCAGCCAGAAACAAAAGCACGCCCGTAAGCGTTACCTCGATGGTCGCAAAGCCAAGAGCATCCAGAGCACTCATCGACAGTATTGTGATGACAAGTCCGCCAATGATGACGACGATGGGCAGCCACTGTAAGAATTGAAACCACCTAAAACAGCGTGTTAGCCATTCGGCATCGAGACGCTGCCATGCCTCGAACTCGGTCCCCAGTGCAATCGCAAACTTATCAGTCCGATTGACTGAGGCAAGGCGAGCAGGATACAACACCGTAAGCAGTCTTTGTTCCGTTTGCGCGCGGCAGGCGACCAAAGTTGCAACGCGCTGCAGAAGGTGCTGTGCGCGCCTACTCAGGGCGATCCGTTTACTTGCGTCTGGCACGCTGTTCCTCGCTTTGCAAAAACTTGACGTACTGGAGCGCGCGCTCGCGCGAATCTTTGCTCAATGCCGGCAGAACTTCCATCAAACTCTGCCATAACTGCGGGTCCGCTTCCAAGAGTTCTTGGAACTCAACGGCGGCTTGATTCGCTTCAGCGACATCCAGCGCGTCTTCTGCGCGATCCAGCACATACCCGCCGAGTCTGGCGACTTGGGCACGCGGGATTTTCAGAAAATCGGCAATCCGAATGCAGGTGGACAAGCTCGGCGCATAGCGTCCCGATTCGATGTGCCGAATCGTCGCCTCACTGCAGTGACAGCCGCGCGCAAATGTGTAAGTTGAAATTCCGAGTAATGCGCGCTGCTGCGCGACCAAATCTCCCACGCTTCGAGGTTCCTCTTTGGAATGTCCCTTCTTTTTCATTGCTGCCTCATTTGACATTTTGAACAGAACTTTTAGAATGCGTATTAAATACGCATTATACGTTGCAAATTCCCTTTTGGCGACTTCGGTCATGTCGCTTCTGCACCATAGCACGTTCTCACCTTTTACGCAACCCCTACGTGTTCTGCGTATCAGTTTACAATCGGAGGTAGGATGGAGTCAGTAGCCGAATCGTTCACACGAACGTTACGTCGATTTTTCTTTCGTCAGCGCTGCGCCTATGGCAAGGTCGCTGCGGCGGCACACTTGGATGTCAAGTATTTGCATCAACTCGTTCAAGGCAAGAAACACAATCCCTCGCGCGATGTGGTGATTCGCATTGGCACTGCGCTCAAGTTGGGTCTTGACGATATGGATGAATTGCTGCTCGCGGCAGAGTATGCGCCGCTGGTGCGTCCGAAACGACGGCGACATGAGCCAACACTGGACATCGTATTTGCACTTGAAGAGGAATCCCCTTGAGCAGTTCAACGCGTTGTTGTCGAGTTCTATACCGATGAAGAAATTCACGGCGCGCCAGCGAGAAGAATATCTGTCGCGCCCGTTACTGACGATCGAGGAAGCCGCCGATTTTTTGAATGTGAGCACAGATACTCTTCGTCGGCTTGTCGCGAACGGACACCTCGCGCGTGTGCGCGTCGGCGCGAGGCGAGTGTGTATTGCGCGTGCGGAGATCGACAGGTACGTCGCGCAGCACACGCAGCGCGGCATTGCTCCCCAAACATCGGACAAGGCGCGCCGAGTCACACGCTGAGTCCGAACCAATTTTGCACGTGTCAATTCACAAAACAGGGGCTGAACGTCAGTCGCATTATGTCGTTCAGCCCCTGCGTATTCCTGCACACTCCTGCCCTGTTGTGCGGATTTGTGCATCCATCCTCGTCAGAGGCGAATTGACACATCGCAAACCGTCCGAGCATGTCGAGAAAACAAACCAAAGCATCGTTCTTCCCTCTTCCATCGGAACTTATTCCTGACACTGCGCTCATTCCGAATCTCACATTGGATCTTGAAGCGCAAGCGCTGCGCGATCACCTGCGCCTCGCGCTGGAACGCGCGGGCTTTGCGCCGATGGAAAGTTTCGCGTTTTGCACACGGCTGCTCACCGCGTTTTGTGAGGACGGTAGCGTGCGCGGCATCGCCGTTCATCCGCCCAGCAGTCCAATTAAAACAGAGAAGGGACAACGACGCCGCGTTCGTTCAGCGGCGCAGCCGGTTCGCCAACGCGCGGACGAACCGATTCTGCTCATCGTCGCAAGATTGCTCATCAAGGACGGATTGGAAGGATTGAGCCATCGCGATCACGTTCAAGTCGCGGCGGAACGAGCGCTCACAATTATCGCCGAGACGCTGCATCAATTAACTCATGAACCTCGATGGAAATCGCTCTTGACGACACTTCCGGATTTCCATCAGCATCGCGTCTTTGAACTCCATTACGAAACACACGGGTATCCGGCATATGCGTATTTCGCCGTCGACCTGCACTACGGCTTGATCGCGCGCCTCGCTCAACTCTCTGAGGCACCGCTCGAAAAATGGGAGCACGCGCTGCGCACAACCATTACCGCGCCCAAGGCATTGCTCCCGGTGATTCCGAACGAGTGGCTGCCCGCGCATCCGGGCGAACTCGAAACACAACAAGCCCGCGCGATTTTGGAACAAGCCGCCGCGCGCCTCGAAGGAATTGAGCCGACAACGCGCGCGGATTATGTGGGCAAGTTTCTGGATCTCGTTGAGAGCGGCGCTGCACGGCGTCCCTATCGCGCCCGCAACGCTCGCCTCACGCGTCGAAATTTACTCGATTCGCGTGCGGACGATTTTGATGATGCGGCAGAGCGAGTATCCCGATTGGATGCGCGGCTTGACGCGCTCGCGCGCGGACTCGATTTTGATGACGGAAGAGACCTCAGGCCTGGCGAATCCGACGCGGAGCAGTCGCTTGTCGAACTAGACGGATTGGATGCCTCCGACAAACAGCGACAGGCGCGGTTTATTCGCCAGCGCATTGTGTTGGACCGCAATCGCACGCTCTCTTCGCCCGGCGTGATTCCCTTGCATGAACTCGCATCCTACTATGCTGCGCTGAACGACAACGTAAATTCGTCAACCGCGCGGGAACGCTGGCGGCATCTCACCCATTTCGTCTTTTTGGATTTTCTCATTCACACCGGACGTTCGCCCGAATGGTGCCAAGCTATATCCCTCGGCTCTGCTCGGGACAAGCTTTGGCGAACAATTCCAATGGGACAAACGCTGCAAATGCCGTGTCGAGGCGCGCCGCCGGTGTATGACCTCACGAAAGGCGTGATTGCTTTTACGCCCGATGCCTATCCAACCCTTCCCGAATGGCTCCAGCCGCCGGCATCTTCGTCCGTGGATGAAATCGCCGCGTGGCATTTTCGCGTGCGCCAGCACGATGCCGTCTACGAACCGATTTCGTTTGTGCATGAACTTCCCCTTTCGCCGATGCAGCAAGCGCTTGTGAATGAACTGATTCGCGCCAAGAACGAAGCGCTCGCGGAGTTGAAACTCTCCGCGCCGCCGTCGAACGAACTCTTTATGCTTCCGGGCGGCAAAGAAATTCGTGCGTGGAATGAGAGCGATACGACAGACCTTTTGACGAGACTCTCTGCGTTTGTGCAGCGCCTACACCCGACATGGCGCGCGGTGAGCGCGTCACGAATCGCAAAATCTTTTCTCGCCCATTACTGCTCGGTGTACGGACTCGATCCCGTCTATGCCTCGTACATTTCCGGGCATGCGGACGATGCGCTCGCGCGTCCTGTGCATTACAGTTATGTTC
>CALMZO010000240.1 GCA_937870825.1 uncultured Chloroflexota bacterium
CTTTCTCTCTCAAACCAAAGGAGACAAGCTATCTTAACTTTGACCCAAATTGTGTCTTGACAAAGGGGTCCACTTTAGATTGTATCCAAAGGGCAGTGGGGACAGCGGAATCGAAAACCCAATTGCGGGGATGCGAAATGCTTGTTCCAATTTTCAAGTTCAGTGAGAAGTGCCTTCGACAAATTGAACCTCTGTGAATATTGTCGCATATGATGTTTGTACATTTCGTGTACACAAAAAAAAAGAATCCTACACAGAATTTCATTTCGAGACGCGTAGTACGTGACCTCCATTACGTCCAAAAGCACTTTACTGGCAGCTGCAACGAATAATAATTGTTGCGGCTGCCAGCGTTATTTTTGAGCGTGAACGAATCCTATACAGCCACTCTGCGTTCGATAAAAAGCGAAATCGCTGTTCCTCTGAACACTTCTGCAATCCGTTCACTCCCCACGCGCTCCAGCGTCCTCACAAAATCGCGCAGCACCGCGTAATCGAATTCCGCATCCTCGCCGAACTCGGCGCCGAAAATCTTTTTGAATTCCTTATCGGGATTTGGTGCGCCATCAAAATTATGTAGCGTCCAACCGCGTTCCACGTCATCCACGAGTGCCAAGTGGTACGCGTTGACGGTGATGTGGACTCGCGCACAGGAATTCCGAAACGCATCGTGTTCCCACCCGCCGCCTGTGATGATGCCTGTGAGCGTGTTTAGTTGTTCGTGGTTCTTGTTCATCTTTGCATGTGTCCTTTTATCCTCCAGATGTCAGGGCAAAATTTCGCGCGCGAAATTCTCGCGTACCGCGCTGCTCATTAAACGAGAGGTGTTTGCTTGATTCGTTTAAGCGAACACCTCTCGATACATTCGCTATTTACTTTGCCGATTCATCGCGCATTGCACTTGGTGTAATCTGCCCAAGGGCTTGTTGCAGCCGCGCACGCGTGTATTGAACGCGCGCACGCATCCCTTTCAACGATTGCTGAAATGGTTTGAATGTTGAGCCGCGATGTTTTTGCAGCCAGCGCGCGGCGGATTCGAGATTGTTTTCTGCGTCTTCCAAACGCGTGATTGCTCGCTGCAAGTCGTAGAATTCCTGCAATGTCTCGGCGAGTTCGACAGACCAAATGCGCGCAATCGCACTCGTAACCTCTTCGAGCGCTTGCTCGCGTTCAAACGTCACATCATCACCCTCGTGGCTTGCCCATTCATAGTTATCGTTTGCGACAAAGAGATAGCCGATGGACCACGCGGTATGGTGAAACCAACGAATGCAATCTTCGGCGTTCCCGGCGAACGTGATAAATGCCCATGACCCGTTTTTGTCATTACGCTCTTGAATCAAGAAGGGCACATCGCCAATCCCCTCAATCTCGATTCGCTCCGCCAGCGCGACATACGGACATGATTCAAAATCCGCGCGAAAACCATGCACGCGAATTTGTGGAATCGGCGCGCCGTGTTCGAACGCAACCTCCTGCCCCAAAAAATTTAGCGTCGCCGCCAAATGTTCATCACCGACAATTTGCGCGGTGCGGCTGTAGATGAGGGTTGATTCCAAATGCGGATGCCAACTGTCCTCATCAACCGTTTCAATCCACACCTCACCGCTGAATTTTTCCACCAGCGCATAGCCCAAGCACTTGAGCAATACTTGAGTGAACTTGCCGCGTTCCAGCCATTTACCGTATGGTTCTCGAACGCATTGTGCGCTCTCAAATCGCGGAGCCGCATCACGAAAATCCTCGCGCGCCCGCGCAAGCATGTCGTCCACAATACTTGTCACAATCACGTTCGCCGCCGCGCGCAAGGCATCGTCTTGAATCAATTCGCTTCGTTCGGGCAATTGCGGACGCACACCGCATACAGGATTGATATGCCAAATCGTCAGACTGTTCGCAGCGATTTCTGCCAATGCTGTGAACGCATGATTTTGTGCTGCCTCGCCCAACGCGGCGGTCAGGTGATTTGAAAGCAGCGGCACATACTCCCAACACGCGCGCTCGCGATGATACCCAGTGCCATACGGGATTTCCCACTCGATTCGCCCCACCGATGATTCAATCACATTCACATCTGAACCGAATGTGCGCGGCGCAAGTTCCATCGTCTTTCCATCTTCGGTGTATTGAACCGCGTATGAATATTGAGCGCGCGCCTCGATAAGCAGATCTCGATTCACTTGTCGCCTCTCTCGTTCTGTCACATACAAGCGAATCAAAAGACCATGCGCGTCGTTCGTTTCTGAAATCGGTTCAACGTGAATCCACGCGTTCTCATCCTGAACCGCGCGGCGAATATCGTCTGGCGTTAATCGCATCCGCCAATTTCCCGCGCCGCGTGATGTAACCTCGATCCCGTCCACATATGCGGGATTGAAAAGCGCAAAGAATCCCAACCCCGCCGGTTCGATGATTTGCGTTTGGTCCCAACCGCTCGCACCCGCATCCAACAGAATCTGTGGGTCATCAATTCCCGCGCCGTCATCGTTGATTTCAAAAATCGCCGAAGATGAATCCCATTTCACATCCACACGCGTTGCCCCGGCGCGATACGCGTTCTGAAAAAGTTCACGCAGCACGCGCGAGAACGAACTGAACATGCGCGGGGCTTCCATCGCAACGCGCGGCGAAACGCGCGGACGTACGCGCCATGCCTTTTCAGTTTCGGGTGTGACAATAAAAGTCGTGTTTTGTATCATCTCGTCTCCTTTTGGATCGCATCACCGTTCTTCGGGCAAAAGAACAGTGGTGACGCGATGCCCTGCCTCGTCCACAGGGTCAGAAAAAAATCCAGAAAACCATTTCGTCGTTCATACGATATTGCGAAAGAATCATGTTGCCGTCGGTCATCGCGCGGTCATTCATGCGCTTGTCGCTCTCATCAAGTTCGCCCCTGACACACCATCACACATATCGCGAATCGAGTGACCTTGTGTGTGATGGCGTGTCACCAACCACCGGTCGCGTGTCGCACGAGGAGCTCGGCAAATTTTTTCGCGCTGTTGTAAAAACTCGCCATCGCTTGCGCGGCGCGCCGCGTAATGACCACATTTCCTAAATCGAATTTCGGTTGCATAGTGATTCCTTCCTTTCTCATCCTATCGAGAACAATTGTTGTTGTTCGGCTCGCAATGATGTTTGCGTAAATGCGTGAGCTCTGTTCTCTCTATTGGGCATGTTCGCCGATGCGCCTCTTTCCTGTACAAGGCGCGCAACATCATCATCCGCCAATTCGCTCAATGCCGCCTTTGCAATCGCGATTGTAGTTTGACGACGCGCGGACGCCACTTCGATTTCGTACTCGAGCAAGATGCCACTTTCGATAATCCATCCTTTCAATGTTCGTTCGACATCACTCCATGTCCACATTGCGTCGCCCATGCTCTCGAACGTTGCATGGTGGCGCACCAAGGCAAAACGTTTTTCGGCGGTGTCACACCACGTTTCGTAAAAACCAAATCGGTTGTAGTGAGCGATGTGCATGAACAAATGCGTCATGCGTTCATAAAACCATTTGTGAAACATCTCGGCCGGGCAGCGCGCTTGTATGAATTTGATATAGTGCCGCGCAAATTTTTCCTTGTCCGCGGCGGTGTGCCACTTGGTGGGTGTGAACTGCCACGCCGCGCGCGAATCGTCGAGAGTCATCACGTATCACCTCCAACAAAAAATGCGAATTGTACGCTGTACAATTCGCATCCCTCAATACAAAAACAGAGACCTCAAGTTTTCGCTTGAGGTCTCTTTGAACTGATTCAAATCTATTTCGTCACGTGTTACACGCGGCGAAATTTCAGACCGGCTGTCTACTCTTTTTTGCCGCGCACACGGCAAGCGCCATCGCTTGGTGCATGTCTTGACTGTCTTCTACCTGACGCGACGCTTTAACAAGCATCAGCAAATTCTCATCGTTTGCTTCTTGCTCGTTCATCATCAAATGCGCCACGCGCACGGCGGCTCTGATTTGCATATCAAGTTTTTGATTCGGTTCGGTTTGCGAGACTCGGCGTTTCACTCGCGCCTCCGTGGTATCGTGTGCCATTGCGCGCACTATACCACGCCGCGCGTGAAATTTCAACGACTACGCAGATTGATTTTTTGGGCGAATCACATCACGTCGTTTTTCGGGTTCACATGGGTCGCAAGAATTTCTACGCGCCAACGCAATGCTTGTTCAATGAGTGGTTCGAGCGTTGCAAAGTCTTCGGCGCACCAATACGCGGCACGTTCTGCGTACCATTCGAAAGGTTCGAATGCAATCTGCGGCGCGGCAAGACGTTTGGCGCAAAATTGTTCACACAGCCGCGCCAATATCTCGCGCGGCGCTAACCAGTAGTCTCCGTGACCGAGAACAAATTTGTAAATTTCAATGTCCTCTTCGCCGAGTTCGACATCATTCGGCACCTTTTTCCGCGTGACTTTTTGTGCCAGCACGCGGTCACGAATTAACGACGCGGCTTGTGCAATCAAAGCCCCGTCTTGGCGCAACAAGGCATCGGCTTCGTGTAATCCGTACCTGACGCTGTATTCGGACAACGCGCTCGCATCCACGAAACGTTTTCCTTTTCGCACGCGCGTTGTGACGCCGAATGCTTTGCCTGCTTCATAGTCGAGCCAATGTCCGAGCAGTTCGTGCGCGAGTGAACGAATCAAACGCCCGGAATGGGTCATGGTGCCGACGGTCACCGTCCTTTCACTCGGCACATACAAGCCACCGGCATCACCGCGCATAAACGGATGTTTGCCCAACGTGTGTGCAATCGTCAGATTCGTCGCGCGCAACAAATTGCCGAGCGGTCCAAT
>CALMZO010000241.1 GCA_937870825.1 uncultured Chloroflexota bacterium
AGAAAAACCCAATACGCTGGCACAGGCGCACCCTGTCCCTCTGCACCGTCAATGACTTGGTCCACGTTGGCGCTGGTGACAATTGTTCCTTCACCCGAGAGTTTTGGGATAAAGCCATGCCAGTTGGCAGCGCTCTGGTCAGGCGCCAAGCCCGCTTCATCACTCGAGTAATTCCAGATGACATTCGCATCGCTCTGCGTGATGGGCGTGAAACCGAGCGCCGCCCCGCGCTGTGCCATCTTTTTGCCATTGGCAATCACAAAATAGTCGAAGCCGATTTGGTGGCTCGTACTGGCAGCATTCTTGAGTCGAGTATGCTCAACGCACACCGTATGGCTCGTGGTGGTTAGTCCCTCCTTTACCCAAAGGAAGGAGTGCATCGTCGTTGGGGAACCGTCCGAATATGGAATGTAGTTATCGAACGGACTTCCATCTACTGGACTCCCATCCACCTTCACTATCATTATGCCTTGATTCGTTCCAACGACGCGTCCTACACCTACACGGTCTGCACCGCTAAGATTCAAGCAAATGGTTGCTGGAAACTCGTACTGAGACGTCGTACTCATGTACGAACCCATGTTGGCTCGGCTGTCTGTAGTTGTGTGCCATTCCGGAGTCCATAAAAGTTCATCACTGTCATACAGGCGCGAACTATAATGAATCGTGATGCGAATGTTATCTACACGCGCGGTATCTGCTTGAACTGCTTCATACGCAAGTACGACTCCGAAATTTGCTGCATTGATTTCGGTGGGCGTCAATGTTACACCCCACACGTCGGTTGATGAACCATATGTTTTTAGCGTATCGCTTGTACTCAAAAAACTGGGCGACAGTACGCGGTTCTGACCGACGATGGAGTTGCCTTTGACCAGTTTGATGGATTTGTCTTTGATGCTCGTCGTCAGGTTTCCTGCCGAATGTTCCACCTCGACCACGACACCGCCGATGACCGCATTGGCGGGAATACTAAATCCAAAGCCAGTTGCCTTGAGATAATTGGTGGCTTGCCCTACTTGTAATGGTCGGCGGGCGCGCGAGTCGTCGCTTGCGCCCGCCTCGGTAAGTTGCGTCCATGCCACTTGACCGATAGTGGTGTCGTTGACAAACACACTGCCACTTCGCGTATTGGAGTTCATTGGCGCGTTGAATTCAATCGGCTGATTTTTGAGTGGGGGGCGCACTTTCTGCCTGCATGGAAGATGCGAATGACAGCATCAACAGAAGGCTGAATACTCCAAGCAAAAACGAACAGCGAAATATTTTGTTTTTCATTTTTTCTCCTGTGATTTTTGTTGTCGGAATGACCGCGATGAAAATCGCGGAACATTCCTATGAGTGCGCGCAGGAGAAAAAAAGTGTTATACTTTTTTCACCCTGTGCGCTTGCTACCTCAAGCGTTCGGGTTAGGAGGGAGAACTGTTACGAGCAGTTCTCCCGTCTGTTTTATTTTTTGTCGTTACATGGACACCCCCTGAATTGAGATGAAAGAATCAAGTTGCATTTGGAATCGAACGCCACGCGATAACAGAATAGCACATTCGTTCTTTTTGAAAACCCCAGAATTGGGTATTTTTGCTTCGTCATATTTTGCCTTTGAACCGCGTGATTCATACACTTCTGTAACGGCTATGCTATAATCCCACAAACGCGCAGCATGGCGCGTTTGCTGTTTGCTTTTCAATATGCAAAATCTTTTATCGTACGGTTTTCTCCGCGCGGCGGTGTGCAGTCCTGAATTGCGCGTCGCGGATGTCGAGTTCAATGTGCGCGTGATGGTGGACGCGATGCAACGCGCGTCAGAGGAAAATTGCGCGCTTGTTTTATTTCCCGAACTCGGCGTGACGGGGTACACATGCGGCGATTTGTTTTATCAAACACTGCTGCTCGAATCCGCGCGCAACGCGCTGAACACGCTCGCGCAAGCAACGGCGGAAAACAATCTTGCCGCCGTTGTCGATTTGCCCATTTTGGAAGAAGGACGCATTTACAATTGCGCGGCGTTTTTGTGCAACGGCAGAATCGTCGGCATTGTTCCGAAAACGTATTTGCCGAACACGCAAGAGTATTATGAGCAGCGCTGGTTCACCTCGTCGCGCAATGCAACGTTCAACGAAATCACAATCGGCAACACACGCGTTCCGTTCGGCGCGGATATTTTATTTCGCGCAGAAAATTTGCCGGGCTGTGTGATTGGCATTGAAATTTGCGAAGACTTGTGGGCAATCAACGCGCCGAGCAGTGACAAAGCGTTGGCGGGCGCGACAATTTTGTTGAATCCGTCCGCGAGTGATGACACGCTCGGCAAATCGGAATATCGCACCGATTTGGTCGCGCATCAAGCGGGACGCTGTCTCGCCGCGTATTTGTACGCGGGCGCGGGTCCAAGTGAATCCACAACGGATGTGGTGTTTGCGGGACATTCGCTCATTGCCGAAAATGGAATTGTGTTGGCGCTGACGGAACGGTTTCGTTTTGAAACGCAATTGGCAATTGCGGATATTGACGTGGAGCGTCTCGTCAACGAGCGTACAAAAAACACCAGTTTCTCACAACAAAGCGCGACGCAAAAATTTCGCGTCATTGATTTTGATTTGCCCGAACCGCGTAGGGACGTGATGCCATCACAGGTCTATCGTCCGTTGTCGCGCACGCCGTTCGTTCCGACAGACCCCGAACGCCGCGCACTGCACTGCCGCGAAATTTTTGCGCTGCAAGCAACGGGACTTGCGAAACGTCTGAAACACATCGGCGCGAAAAATGTGACGATTGGCGTTTCGGGCGGATTGGATTCCACGCTCGCGCTGTTGGTGACGATTAAAGCGTTCGATATTTTGGGGTTGGAACACAAAGGCATTCACGCGCTTTCGATGCCCGGTTTTGGCACCACCGCGCGCACGAAATCGAACGCGGAACAACTTGCAACAAATTTGGGCATCACGTTTCGCACGATTCCGATTTCTGACGCAGTGCGTCAACATTTTCAAGACATTGGGCATGATGAAACGACGCATGATGTCGTGTACGAAAACGCGCAGGCGCGCGAACGCACGCAAATTTTGATGGACGTGGCAAATCAAATCAACGGCATCGTCGTCGGCACGGGCGACTTGTCGGAACTTGCGCTCGGCTGGGCGACGTACAACGGCGACCACATGTCCATGTACGGCGTGAACGCGGGCGTGCCAAAAACGCTCGTGCGCTATTTGGTGGAATGGGCGGCGGACGCGGAATTTTCCGGTGACGTGAAAAATATCTTGCGCGACATTGTGGCGACGCCGATTACGCCGGAACTGTTGCCGATTGACGACAAGGGCGCGCAAGCGCAGAGTACGGAAGCAAGTATTGGTCCGTACATCTTGCACGATTTCTTTTTGTTTTATATGGTGCGGCATCAATTCGCGCCGCGCAAAATTTTTTTTCTCGCGCAGCGTGCCTTTGAAAACGAATATGATGCGAAAACGATTTTGAAATGGCTCGGCGTTTTTTACAAGCGATTTTTTTCGCAGCAGTTCAAACGTTCCGCGCTGCCCGATGGTCCAAAAGTGGGAACAGTCGCGTTGTCGCCGCGCGGCGATTGGCGAATGCCGAGCGATGCGAGCGCGGCGTTGTGGTTGGAGCAGGTACGAGAATTGGAAAAAAATGAACAAGCCCACACGGTTTCAGGTTAGTTTGTTTCTGATTGCGGTGCTTGCGATGGTGGCGCTTGCCTTGCGCGAGTGGCACAATTACACAGTGGGTTTTTTTCTCGACGACGGGATGTATGTTGTGCTCGCGGACGCACTGGCACAACGGGCAAATTATGGATGGTACTTTATGCCCGAGTCGCTCCAGTCGACGCATCTGCCGTTTGGATTTCCACTTTTGCTTGCTCCGTTATTGCTCATTCTGCCGGGTCAATATGATTTCTTGCGTGTGGTGTCGCTCACAGCGAGTGTTTTGAATCTGAATTTGATTTTCTGGGGTTGGCGAAGGTTTGCCCCCGGCTTTTCGTATTGGTGGGCGATTGTGCTTGTGGCACTCTTGGCGCTTTCTCCGTTGACAATTCTGTTTTCCCGCGTTGTATTGTCAGAAGCACCGTTTTTGATGTGGTGTTTGCTCGCCATCTTTTTTAGTGAACGAATTGCCAGTAAGCCGAATCGTTGGGACGCAGCTGCTTTTGGCATCGCGTCGGTGGGTTTGGTCTTTACGCGCACCATTGGTTGGTTCATTTTGTTTGCGCTGGTCGTATACCTTATACTGAAACTTCGAGCAACCGTGTGGCGTTCCTTGGTAATCGCTGCGGCTGCGTTTTTTATTTTGTCAGGTATCCTCGTCGCCGGCACTTCGCTCCAAATGCGGGATTTTTTTCCGAGCGGTTATTTACAAATTCTCTCTGAGGGGGTAGTGTTAAAGACCTCCGTCAATTCAGCCGGAGACGCCGCGCCTACGCAAACTGCCAGTATTGACTCTATTCCATCCTCGTATCTGAGGATTGTATGGAATGGAATTTGGGTGCATTTGGATTTTTTGGATTGGTTACCGTCTCAAATTGAAAAGGACGTCGGAACGTTTCTGGAAGAGAATTCACTGAACGCTTTGCGGGTAGTACCATCGTTGATGGTGTTGGCACTTTTGGTGTATGGTTTCATACGTTGGTACCTTGCAAGCGGGCTTACGGCATTTTGGCTTGTGGCGCCGATGTACTTGGTTGTGATTTTGTTCTGGGCGTGGGAGGGTTCCCGCTTTTTTTATCCGGTGCAGCCCCAGATCGTATTTGCGTTGCTGACTGCCGGTTTTAGCATTCTCGGTGTGGTGACGCGTGCATTTTCAAATCCAATCGTGCTGCGCACAGCAAGTAATGTTGTTTTGCTGAGTTTAATCATGACGGTCCAAGTACTGATCGACTTGCGTTCCGGGTCTTGGTTTGTTCCGAGAGAGACGCGTGGCGGTGATGTGGAATGGATTTCGAAAGAGACTCCAGAGAACGC
>CALMZO010000242.1 GCA_937870825.1 uncultured Chloroflexota bacterium
CGCGACAATCTAAACTATTTAGTTTTTTTCTTGCTCGAAAAAACAAAAAACGCCCGTGCGCGAGGTCCCGCCGAAAACTGACTGGCGCGCGTACGGGCGTGGAACGGGGAACGCACATCTCGCAGCGACAGAGATTCGCGTGTGAATCGTCGTGAGCCGCCAAGCAAACCGACGAAACGCACCGCGCGGTGTAGTTTCCCGTTCCAAACCTCGAAATTTTTCCAACTATCGCGCACTAGCAAGCGCGATTTCAATGAAACGCGCGTTCTGTAATCCGTTCGCGCGCGAAAAATTTTTAACGTGTGCGCGTTCATCCCCCAAGCATGAACGCGCACCGGAAAGGAGTTCCCATGTCCTCACCCACACCCACGCTCGACGACAAACTTGCCGCTGCGCAAAAACGTCTCGACCAGCGCCGCCGCGCATATCGTCTCGCGCGTCGCACGGACACCACGCGTTATTCCCATGTCGAACCATCGTTCATGTTCCGCGTCGGTGTTGGAATTTTCATTTTTACCATCGTCGCCGTGGCGTGCATGGCGCTGATGTCACCATGAACGCGATCCAGCGCGGTGACATCGTTCGCCGCCGCGACGACCATTCAGGACGCACGCGCCAAGTCGTACACGTCGAAACCGACACTGACGGCGCGCAGCACGTCATGCTTGACGAATTTCTAGACGGTTGGCTCATTTACAACGCAAATGAATTAACCGTCGTCCCGAATCATGTCCACACCAACAAAACGCATCTTCAATCGTCACGACCAAGCCAACGCGCGCACCGACGCGAAAACAATCCACGCCCGCGCTAATGCCCTCGCGCGCGCCCGCGTCCAACCAAGCAGCGGACGTAACAGTGAGCGGGTTGGCTTTGCCAACCAACGAACTGCCGCGCCCGTCGCCGTCCCGCGCAAACAATTCATCTCACCCGTACACGGCAAAAGTTTCGATGCGCGCACAGCGCGCGGCACATTCCTTTTGAACCTTCACAAAAATCACCGCGACCTCGCCCAGCGCGTCGCCGCCGCGCACAACGTCGAATTCGATTTCCGCAACGACGCCAAAAAAACAGACGGCACCCCCGACCCCAATCGGTATGCCGTCCACGTCGTCAACGGACCCTATGACCGCGAAGCATTGCTCGCCGCCATCAGCGATGCCATCTTGCAAGCATGGACCGCGCGGCAAAATCAAAACGCGCAATAGGTTTTGCTATGTCTAATAACACTCTAGTGAACCAATGGCAGCAAGTTCTGTCCGAAGTGCAATTGCAAATGACCAAAGCCACATTTGACACGTGGGTTGCGCCGACGTTTCCGCTGTCTCTCGATGACGACACGCTCACCATCGGCGTTCGCAACGCCTACGCGCAGCAATGGCTTGAAAATCGTTTGCGCGGAATCCTTGAGCGCGTCGTCAATCGCGTATTCGCAAAACCGTTGGATTTGAAATTCATCCTCGACACACGCCCGGCGGAGACGGAATTACGCAACGCGGAAAAACCCGACGAGCCCGCGCCCGGCGACCTCTACGTCGAATTCATCGAATCGCCGCTCACACCGTACATTTTCTTGCAAAAATACGCGATTTGGTTTTGGCAACCGCTGCTCGGTTCGCTCGCGTTTTCCGCGTGGGTCATGCTTCGCACCCTCGACAAATTAAATGAGGGACGCGGTAGAAAACATCGCATCAGCGTTGACCTCACCGCGCAAACGCTCGGCTGTCATCGTCATTCGCTCACCGGGAGAAATCCCGCGCAAAAACTCGAAGGCGCGTTCGGTGTCCTCAATGCCGAAAAACTGACGTACATCGATGTCATCGGCAAAGGGCATGATGCAATCTATTGGGCGCGCGTCCTGAACGCGGTCCCCTTGCTCACGCCGCACCAAATCGAAAAACTTTCGCCGCTTCTACGCGAACGTCACGCGCAATTTCTCAGCGACTTTGCCATTGACGCCGACAAGTGGCAGCAACTCGAACTCGCAACGCTTATCCAAAAATAAGCCGCGCGTTCTCTTTCCAAACACACATTTTTCCGGTTTCTCTAGTCGCACACGCGGCATCGGTTTCAGGGCATTCAGCCCTTTGGTTTCTCTAGCCGACAAGGAACGCACTTTGTTCCGAACGCGGCATCGGTTGTGAAATTTCACAACCTCTATCGTCCCTTCACAACCCGATGTGAATTTTCACATCAAAACAAGCGTTCAACACAACGCGGTTGTGTTCCTTCACAACGTCACTTGTGAAATTTCACAACCTCGCATGTGAAATTTCACATTCACGGACTTCAGATTTCACAGGTAGTTATACGAAACGTACAAACACATTGAAATCTGATTCATTCAGAGATTTTTTATGCCCGCCCAAACTTTTTACTTCGCCCTGCAAATGCAAACCTTGCGCGGCGACTTCAAACCCCTCGCCGTGTCCACCAACGACGCCATTGTTGCCGCGCAGCTGCGCTCCGAATCGAAATGGTGGAAAGAAATCACGCGCACGGAATACAAACGCCTCCGCGCCAAACGTGAAAAAATCGAACGCGCGGAACGTATCGAACGCTACGGCATACCAAATCTCGCACGTCCATCTTACAAACAAAAGCATCCATGAAATCCCATTTCAACCATCCCGCGCTCCTCGCGTCGCGCAAACGGTACAACTTTGCTTGCCGCGATGAAAACGGCGCCCTCAAGCCCACGCCGCGCAACGGCAGCCGCAAAAAGTTTTGTCGCACTTGCCCCGCGCTGCGAATCCATCACAAATGTCTCTTCGGGCAAGCGAAAGCATACGAACTCTTGCTGCGCTACGCGATTACCGAAAAAGCGCACGCCGCGCTCATCGCGGGATTTTGCACCCGTTGCAAAAAACGCCGCGCCGTCGCCAATTACGAATACTGCGCGCTGTGCAGCGGCAAGACCATCACGCGCAACGTCGAACGCGCGCCGTGCGCGTTTCCCGGCGGCTGCGAGCAAATGGTCGTCGTGCGAAACAATCGTACCGGCATGTGTCCCAAACACGCCCAAATGAATCGCCGAAAATGCGAAACGCGACGCATCAACAAATCATTCACCGTCGGAGCGAACGCATGAACGATATTTCGTTTGCGACCAATCAAATCGCGCGTCCCAGCGAAACGCTGAACGCAGCGGACGAATGGAAACTCTCACGGACTGGACTGATTGTGCCGCGCCAAGCCGTCGAACTTCCAATCGCCATTGACCTCTTCGCGGGCGCGGGCGGTTTTTCGTGCGGTTTTCATCAAGCCGGATTTCATGTTATCGCCGCGCTCGAATTCGATTTCAGCGCCGCCATAACCTACATGGTCAATCTCGCGAGTCCGGGCGTACAAATTCATTTCGACACCGACGAACGCCGCGCTAAATTTGAAAAGGAACTTGAGCGAACGATGTTCAGCAACAAACAGCGCGGCACTGGCAAATCGCAGCAAATCCCACACGCAAATTTCGTCGCGGGGTCAGGATGGATTAGTCATTACGGCGAAGAGCCATGGGACTATCCCAATGAGTACTTGCGCGAAATCAATCGTCCGCCCCTTCACCCATTTGGCTGTGAACATTTTTGGATTGCCGACGCGCGCAACGTGACGGGCAAACAAATGCTCGACGCGCTCGGCTTGCGAAAGGGCGCTGTAACGTGCGTGATGGGCGGTCCGCCGTGTCAAGGATTTTCAAGTCTCGGCAAACGCGACATTCTCGACCCGCGCAATTCGCTCGTGTTTGAATTCGCGCGCCTCGTGTTGGAAATCAGTCCCAAGACGTTCGTCATGGAAAACGTGCCGGGCATCGTGAACATGCGAACGCCCGAAGGTGAACTCGTGTTGGAAAAATTTTGTTCGATTTTGGAAGATGGCGGATACGGTGACGCCGCCAAATTGCGCGAGAGTTTGTTGCTCTCGGCAGGACTCCAACCGGGCAAAGCATCGCGCGGCAAAAAGGTTGAAAACCCTGACCCCGAAAACGAATTCAAACCGAACCGCACGTCCGCCGCGCTCGCACTCATGGCGCTCGAAGGACGCGTGCGGCTCGGCATGGGTTTTGTTTATTTCGCGCCCGCGTGTAAGGATTCAAACTATGCACCAAATCTTCTTCCTCCCTCCAACTGACACCTATTTCACCGATTCGCCCTCGACGTGCGACCCCGCGTGCCTTTGTTCGCACTGCGGACAAATCATTCACGCCGGGCAAAACATCGTGCGCGGTTGGACGGATGAAACCCCGCGCCGTGAGTACCGCTATCACGCGCGCTGTCTCGGTTTCAAATCGCGCGACGAACTCGCGTGTGACTGCTTCGATGAAACGCGCGGCTCGGCAAATGTCCGATAGGAGCAACCCAATGAACACCATTCAAACCGCGCTCGCATGGCGCGAACGCAATCCACTTTTTCTTGACACCGAAACAACCGGACTCGAAGGGCAAATCGTCCAAGTCGCGGTCGTTGACCTCGCGGGCAACGTCTTGCTCGATACGCTCGTCAAACCGACGTGGAGCGTGGAGGACGAAGCGCGCGCCGTACACGGCATCACCGACGAAATGCTTGTGAGCGCGCCGCCCTTTGAAACCGTGTGGACCCAACTGCGCGAAATCCTGCGCGGGCGGCTCGTCCTCATCTACAACAAAGCTTTTGACGTTCACGCCATTTGCAATTCCGCGCGCGACGAACGCGACGACGTGACCGCGCTCTGGGATGAAGTGTACAAATTTCTCCGCGACGGTCTCACGTGGCAAGCCGCGTGCCAAATCGAATGCGTGATGGAACTCTTTGCCACGTTCTACGGCGACTATTCACCGCGTCATGGCGCGTATCGTTGGAAATCGCTCGACCTTGCGGCGCGCCACTTTCAAGTCGAGACGCCGCAAAATCATCGCGCGCTCGGCGACGCGCAATTGTGCCGACTAGTATTTCTCGGCATGTGTGAAAGCCGTGACAAGGAACACGCGTGACACGCCTCGACTATGTGCGCCTGCGCGCGTGGCAAGCCAAATCAAACGCGTGGCAGCAATGCAAACGCAAAGAACACTACACCACACTCGAAGCCGCGTTCGATGCCGCCGCGAAAACGGGCGAAGGACTTTATCCCTACCGTTGCCGGATGTGCAATCGCTACTGCATCGGACACAAAACGAAAGGAAAATTCAATGAGCCAACAACCCAACGATGATTCAACCCCCGCGCAAAGCGGCGACGGTTTTTACTGCGAAAGCGTTTTTGGTGTACACACGCAAAAACCATACGTCCAAATCACCTTTCGCCGCGGCGATGAAGTGATGCAAACACAAATTCCGCCAGCCAACGCGCGCGAACTCGCCATGAATTTATTTCAGTGCGCGGAAGCCGCCGACATGGACGCGATGGTCATTCGCTTTTTCCAAGCGCGTTTGCATCTTTCGCTCGACAAAGCCGCGCAAATTATTCTCGACTTGCGCGCATTACGCGACGAGACGTACAAGCCATGACCTTTTACGCGGTCTATCTCATTCGCACTGACGGAAGCAAAACCATCGCGTACGTACCGAACGGGGCAGGCGGGCGCGCCCTCTTTGAGATGGAGCGCGACGCCGAAAGTTGCGCGCGCACGCTGCGCCGTCACATCGCGCGAATGAATAAAAGCAAACAAGTCCGCGTACACATCGGACGCGCCGCCGTGCAAGAACTCACGTATGCGCCGGAAACACCGCAACCAAACGCGAACTAAAAAAATTTGAATTGGAAATTTTTATCATGCTTGCAACTCTCACCAATCCATCACAACGAACTGTCAGCGCGCCGCCCTTGCAATATCACGGCGCGAAATGGACGATAGCGCCGTTCATCATCGAACACTTTCCCGCGCATCGCGCGTACTGCGAACCCTTCGGCGGCTCCGCGTGCGTGTTGCTCTCGAAACGTCCTTCGACGATTGAAATTTACAACGACCTCTATCTCGACGTTGTGAATTTCTTTCGCGTCCTGCGCG
>CALMZO010000243.1 GCA_937870825.1 uncultured Chloroflexota bacterium
AACGTCAAACGTCAAACGTCAAACGTCAAACGTCAAACGTCAAACGTCAAACGTCAAACGTCAAACGTCAAACGTCAGACGTCAAACAGAAAGGTGGCGTAGGAGGCGTTCTCTACCGCCGCATTTCATCAGAAATTTTTTCTGCGAAACTTTCCAACCAACAATCCAATCGCAATCAACAACGAAACTCCCGACAAAATTGTTCCGATTGTACGCGGCATGGTATCTTCAAAACGCAGCCAGATGCCGTGTTCGCCTTGCGGGAGCGTCACCTTGATTCGTCCGTACGGCGGTTCAATTTCAATCGGCAGCTCGCGAACAATTTCCGTCGAACGCGAGGGCGTGAGATACGCGCGCCAGCCGGGATACATTTGCACGTTAAACACAATCGGCACATCGCCGTTCGGCGCGTTGTAATCCACGCGTTCGCCATTCACGCGGAGCGAGGTGGGCGTCACGCGAATAAACAACCATTCGGGAACGGTGCTGAAATCAATTTTCGTGCGAACATTTTTTCCCACCATGTAATTGTCCGCGAGCGGTGACCAACGCGGCTGCTCATTCGCATACACGGTTGTCCCCGTCATTTCGTTCGCGGAATGTTCAAACGCCATCAAGCCCGCGAGACTGACGGGACCCTCTTTTGGTTCGAGAATGTTTTGCGCGGTGATGTACGGATAACTGCCGAGCAAGACGAGTGCGGAGAGCGCGACAAGTGGGAGACTGAACGACGAATGACGCACGACGAATGACGAATGCAAATCTGCTAAACCTTCGTCCTTCGTCATTGGTCTTTTGTCCAACAACATCACGCTTCCCCCAACAATCGAGAACGACACCATCGTGAGTGTGAGCAAACGCCACGGAAATTGCGCGACGCTGGCAAGCCCGAAAGTTTTCCACGCGGGGAGTGAAATTTCAAACATCAAAAAAACGACGACGAGCGACAAAAGAAAAAAGAAAAGGGTATACGCGCGCGTGTCGTTGGGGTTTTTCGCAATCACAAAAAGTGAGAAGAAAAATAAAATGATTGGCACCACGCCGATTTGAAACGACAAGCCATCCGTCGCTCCCAAATTGCTGATGCCAAAGCTCCACAGCGGACTGAACAATTGATACAGTTCGACGAAATGGTCTTGATAGTTGTAATAGTTTTGCGTCCACTGCGCGACGTTGATGTAACGATATTCGAGAACGAGCGGCAGCATAAAAATCATCGTGAGTCCGAGACCCAGCGCGAGTCCCGCAAGCGTCGGCAGTGCTGCGCGCACCATTTCTTTGGATAAATTTACGAAACCATTTTTTCCAAAATAGCGCGGCGACAAATTTCGATTCACGCGCAAAAACAAAAAAATGATCCACGCGCCAAGCACGAGCGAAAACAACAGCGCGATGCCGTTGTGCGCGAACACCATTCCCGCATACGCGAACGCGGCGAACAACACGCTGCGGATATTTTTCTGCGTGACGGTCTCGTAAAACGCCCACAGCGTCAGCGGCAAGAAAACGAGCGCGACGGATTCCGCCAACGCCGCGCGCACGTACACGTCAATCAAATGGTACGGCATGAACACGTACAACAAGCCCGCGAGAAATGCGGCGTTCCTGTTTTCAAACACGCGTTTCACAAACCCGTACATCGCCAAACCGGACAATACCCACGCCAACGCAAAAACAATTTTAACGCTGGTGACAAAATCGAAACCGCCGAGGTGAAAAATTTCGCCGATGTAAAATGCGAGCGGTCCGTAAATGTTGAACAGCGGATAACCGTACCCGTACGTCATGTCGGGAAACCAACGCGGATACCACACGCCGTCGCGGAACACGCGGTCAAACTCGAACAAAAAGTAGACCGAATGCCGCGCGTCATGCGCGCCCCAAAAATAGCCGGGCTGCAGCATCGGTCCCAACGCCAACAGCGAAATCGCCGCGAGCGCGACGGCATGCGCATCCACGCGTACTTGTACGCCGACGCGCGCGAACAAACGGCGCAATAGTTCAAGTCCGCTGTCGCTTGTCGAACGATTAATCGAAATCGCTGTTTTCAATTTCCTTTGTTTCCCTGATTTCCTTTTGCTACCGATTCTCCTGAATGACTATTGCATCCGCGCCGGTTTCCGTCAGCGCGCGTTCGCCTGTCGTTGTCTGATACAGTCCCAACTGCAGGTGGTAGCCCTCGTTCGGACCATTCAAATCAATTTGCACGCTCTGCTTTTCGGAATAAACGCGCGACGGGACCATGTTCAATGTCGAAAGTAATGGCACACCTTTGTGGTCGCCCCCTTCGCTTGAAAATTTCGCATCCGTCGCGCCCCACTCGTTGCCTTGTTCGTCCACAATTTTCAAGAATACGGTGTAATCGCGGTTCGGCTGTTTCAACGCTTGCCACGTCAATTCGAGTTCCACCGTCGCGCCGTGCCGCCATGTACCGGGCGGACGCACAATTTTTACGTCGAGCAGCGCGAGTTCATTGTTGAAACGCGCGAGCGCGGGACGCGTCGGTGAAAATTCGGTAAATTCGGGCGCGAGGTACGGATACACCGCGAGAACCGGCACAATCACCAACGCGGCAAGCAGCGGAATTTCGCCCAAACTTTGTTTGGGAAGAAAGCGTGAATCGGCGACGACGAGCGAACCCAGCGCGAGCGACAAGAAAAATCCGACGAACGCGATCAATTGAAACGGATATTGTAAAAATAGATTCAAGCCGATGTTCCACAAAAATTCCGCAAGCGGCATCATCAAGACAAGCAACACCACACTCGCGCCAATTCCAAACCACAACACGCGCCGCGCCGAATTTTGCGCGCCTTGTCTCATAACCAACGCAATTGTTAGAATCGTCAGCCCCAACGCGGCAAACCCAATTTGGTACGGCGCGTTATCGGTAAAGTCACCGCGCGGCACATCGTTGCCCCAACTCGCGCTCAACAGTTGAAACGGGTACACGAAGGCGGGAACGAAACCGTTTGTCGCCACGAAATTGCTTTGTGGTGCGATGGCGGGAATTTGCAAAACGAAACCGAGTACGAGTCCCATAACCATCGCGCCGAGCGACATTCCCAAAATTTTTCCGCGCCGTTTTTCGCTCACAAAAATCCACGCGGCGACGAAAATTGCAAACAGAATTGCCAAACCTGCTTGCGCGAGGAACAGCGCCGCGAACGCCAGGACACAAGGCAGGGCAGTCCGCGCGAATTCCCTTGTTGCCCTTACTTTTCCGAACAAGGCGCTCCGGGAACGGAGGGCACTCGCGGCGAGCAACGCGAATGGAAACACTCCCCACGCCACCGCCTCGCCGAACGCGCCGCGAAGGTACACCGCCGCAATGTGCGCGGGAAAATAAACGTACAACGTCGTCACAAGTAACGCCGCGGCATCGTTTTGATACATAATTCGCGCGAGTTTGAACATGCCCAACGCAGCCACGAGGAACGACAGCGCGTACACGATTTTCACGGCATCGAGAAACGACAAGCCGACGAGGTGAAAAATTTCCGCGAGCCAATAGCCGAGCGGACCGTCCATGCGGAAAACATCGTACGCGCGTGCCCAGGTGGGCGTCCACGCGAAAAATTGCGTGCCGCTGTTGTGCAAATCGATGAGATTGTAGACTGCGCTGTAACCGGTCTGCGATTGAAAAAATCCGGGAAACGTGAGCGGGGCGATGGCAAATGCGGTCAGGAGCAGGGCAAGGACGGGAAAGAGCCAATGGAGACGCGCGTGCTCGAAGGATGCGCGTTCGATGCGTACAGACACGGCGAGCATTCTAAGTTCAAGCCGGGAATTCACAAAATTGTTGGCTGTTCAGGTGAGCAAGAAAATTCCAGCAAAGGGTCTTGTCAGCCGCGCGAGAATTGTGTATGATGCGTTCCAGTTTCCCGTTCGTACGCGGTCACACAAAAGCTGTCCCGCCCTCGTGTGACCACATGCAACGTTGTTCTTTTACTCGAACCGCGATGTGGACGTCAACGCCGCGCGGTTTCTGATACGTTACGAGCGACCCTGCTGTCTGTCCTCAGACGGCGGGCGCTTTTTTTATACCCAAATTTCTCGCGCCTTGGAGGAGGAGCCATGGAGTCGAGACGTATTGCCGTCGGAGCGGTGCTGCTCACGGCGTTACTTGTTTTTCTTTTTAATTCATCCGTATCGAGCTGCGTTCCCGATGATTTTGGAAAATGTGAAAAAGTTCGTGAACGCGTTCGCATCAGTTGGCTGGGCGGCGGCGGCAAAAATAACGCCACGCTCATTCTGGCACAAAACCAGAACACATTGAAAAATACTCTGCTCGATTTTGCCAAATCGGATTACAACACGTCTGCCATCACCGGCGGGGTGCGCCAGCGGCGCGCGCCCGATGTGATTCCTCTGCGACACATGACGGATGCGGAATTGGAACAGACCGCAGCGAACCTTGTCGCCAAGTCGCATGATGAGAGTTTGAATCAAGTGCGGCGGCTGGGCTTGGTTGCCAAGGAACGCGAACGCCGCGTACTCTGGCGCAGCACGTTTTTGGCTCAATTGGAGCTCTTGAAACCCAAAGCCCCGCTCAAGCCGTTGGTCAGCGGTTTGGTCAAGACCGCCGGAAAAGTTTCTGCGAAACCTGCTCCTGCGCCGCTGCATGTACCCGAAGCGCCGAAACCGGGCAGTGCCGACCCCTTTAATGCACCCGCGCCTTCCGGTGCCTGGTTTCATCTCGGACCGCATGAATCGGTGTGGTACAACGTCAGTGACCGCGGCCGCCGCTTGAACATCTGGATGGACGCCGACCCGAACAGCGGATTGGTGTTGGCAATTTATGGTCCCGATGTTGCGGATGTTTGGAACGGCCGTCCAACGGGCCAAGCCGCGCCGGGCGGAGGACGCGCGTATTTTTGGACGGGACGTTCGCGCTTTAAAGGCATTTGGCGTATCCGCATCACGAATCCGAACGACTATTCGGTGCCGTACAGTTTGACCGCCGCGAACATTGCAGACAAGAACGGCGATTTGTGTCGCGATTGTCACGGCATCATCGAAGACGAATGGGAACGCTGCGAACACGACGGCTCGTTCTGCGAAGACCTGAAAGACGAATTCGCCAACTAATTCACTCACGTTACGCAGGAACTACTTGTGGCGAGGTTTTTAAACGCGAATCCACGCGAATCGAAACGAATTCACGCGAATTTTTAGAATTTTCGTGTAGATTCGCCAAGATTCGTGTAAATTCGCGGTTCCGTCTCCGAACAGTATCGTTGTTTTTATTGGTCATGCGTAACATCAGTAATTCATTTGAAAACAAAACGCGCGCCGTAAATTTTGCGGCGCGCGTTTTGTTTTGTACACCTCTTGCCCTGTGCTATCATCTGCGCTCGCATGTCCGTCCCCGCACAATACGCAGTCGTCAAAAAACAAATTGCCATTCTCGCGTTGTATCTCGTCCTCGCGCTCGTTCTCACGTATCCGCTCGCGCTCAATCTCAATACGCACATTCCCGGTCACGATACGGACGGACCCGCGCAAACGTGGGCGCTGTGGTGGACGCGGTATGCGGTGCTCGATTTGGGACGCGCGCCGTTCACCACCGATTATTTGTTTTATCCGCTTGGCATCAATCTCGTCGCCTATACGCCCGTTTTCCTCAATGGCATTCTTTCCATCCCGCTGCAACTCACCTTTGGCGAAATCGTCGCACAAAACATCCTCGTCTATTTCGCGCTGGTGAGCGGCGCGTTCGGCGCGTACTTGTTCGTGCGAACAACAATCGTTCGCGGCGAAATTTTCGCGCGCAAAAACTCGATTGACAAAAATTCCGAGTTCGCTGCCATTGTCGCGGGCGCGTTGTACGGATTCGGCGCGTGGCATTTGAACTATGTCGTCGCCGGACATTTCATGCTCATCAGCAACCAATGGCTGCCGTACTATGCGCTCTACCTCATTCGTCTGCCGCAAGGCAAACTGCGCGACGCGCGGATGCTCGGCGTGTTCATGATTTTCACCGCGTGGACCGAATTGACGTTCGTGCCGTTTCTCGCGCTGCTGACATTTTTTTATTTGGCGTATCTCGCTCTCACGCAGCGCGCTAAAATTTTTTCAACCATTCAAAAACTCGTCGTCGCTTCTCTTTTCACGGCGCTCGGCATAGTACCGCTTGTTTTTTCCCTCCTCTCGGATTTTCAACGGTACGGGAATTATCTTGCCGCAGGTGTCGGGCGCATCCAAATTTTTTCTGCCGAACCGATTTCGTTTTTTCTGCCGTCGGGACAGCATCCCTTTCTCGGCGCGTGGGCGGAAAACATCACGCGGGCGAATACGAGTTACGCGTTCATTGGATGGGCGGCACTCTTGCTGGTGGGTATTGGTCATTACGTCAAACGTAAAACGTCAAACGTTTGGTTCTGGTTTGTTTGCGCGTTGTTGTTCGCGCTGTTGATGTTTGGTTTGACGCTGTACGTGAATGGCGAAAATACAACTGTGCCGATGCCGTTCGCGCTGCTGCGAATGCTCCCGTTTGTAAATGCGAATCGGTATCCCGCGCGGTTCAATGTGATGCTGATGCTGGCGCTGCTGCCGTTGTTTGCGTGGGGCATGTACGCATTGTTGAATTCCAAACGCGCTTTCGCCAAATTTGCAGTGGGCGCGTTGTTGTGCGTACTTGCGCTTGAACAACTCGTGCTGCCCATTCCGTTGACGAACATTCAAGCGCCAAAAATTTTTGAAACGATTCGCGCGGAACCCGGAGATTTTACGATTTTGGAATTGCCGCTTGGCTGGCGCGGCAGTATCGTAATGCAGGGCGAGACCGACGATGTGGCACAATTTTTTCAGACGGTTGACCACAAACGACGCTTGGGCGGCATCACCTCGCGCTTTCCCGATTTCAAACTGCGCTATTTTGATTACGCGCCCGTTTTGCGAACGTTGATCGCGCTGGAAGAAAAACGCGCGGTGGATGAAACGCAGCTCGCGCAAGACCGCGCCGAAATCGAAAACGTGCTGCGCTTTTTTGATATTCGTTACGTGAGCGTGTATCGTCCACAAATTGCGCCGGAAACGTGGGCGTTCGTCCGAGAAAATTTTCCCCTGCAAGAAATTTTTTCCGACAACGAGCGCGCGGTTTATCGCGTGAACCTTTCACCCCCCCCCGCGCGCATCGAAATCAATCCCGCGTCCGAGTTTGCGGGTTTGCTTTTTGACGATTCGTGGGGCGGCGCGCAAGAAAGTGATGATGGTTCGGGCTATCGTTGGGCGCTCGATGAAATTTCGCGCGTGTGGCTGCCGTTGGAACACGCGGACTATGAGATGACGTTTCGTTTGCGCGGGGCGCGTCCGAATCAAATTGTGCGTCTGCGCGTGAATGAAACCACTGTAGCGGAATGGAACATCAGCGCTGCGTGGGGCGAATATCGCGCAAACGTTCCGCGTGCCGCGCTGCGCGACGGGCTTGACGAAATTTTTTTTGTGACGGAAACGACGCCACTGCAAAACGCCGCGCCCGATGACCGCACCATCGGCAGTACGGGAATCGTTTCGCCGATTGACATTTCCGCGACCGGCGCGGGTTTTGATGCGGGCAAGTTTGGCGAAATCTTGATCGCGGGACAAAATCAGATTCCAAATACGCGCGGTTATCATCTCGTCGCCGTCAACGCGCAAACGGGGAATGTGGACGCGGTTGGTTCGTTTGATACGTTTGCAAGCAATACCGCGTGGCGGGAACTTGCTGCGTTCGTCGAAAAATTACCGCCCGGCGAAATCGTTGCCGGCGTGGCGATTGACGATGCCTCGCAAAAATTGCACAACGACGCGTTCGCCGCATTGCAGTCGCTCGGCGTCGCGAGCGATGTGCGCGGACAATTTCGCGCGGGACACGCGTTCGTCGGCGTCAAAGGAATCCAAGGCGGGCAAGCCGTCGAAGATGTGGCGGTGAGCGTTCCCGCGACGGTGACGATTGGAAAAAATGTGTCCAAGCCGCGCGTCGCGTTCGCGCTGGGAACGTTTGATGTCGTAAAGAAATGAATCCACGAATAACGCGAATAACACCAATGGGATTTTATTTATTCGTGAGATTCGTGTTATTCGCGGATAAAAAATTTTGTTCAAACAAATGACATGGCGCCGCGCCATCGGTTGGCTGCTCGCAATCGCAATTTTGTTTTTTCTCGCGCGCACACTGCTTTCGACATGGAATCAAATCGCGGCGAGTGGTTTCGCGTTTCAATTTAATTTTCCGCTGCTGCTTGTTTCCACGCTCTTGTTAATTCCCGCGCGCAGTTTTGCGGTGGAAGCATGGCGCAGGATTTTGCGCGCGCTCGGCAATCCGATTTCGCTGCGGTTCGCGCTGTACGCGTGGTTCGTTTCGAATCTCGCGCGTTTCATTCCCGGCAACGTGTTTCAACTCGCGGCGATGTTCATGCTCGCCGAACGCGCGGGCGTTTCAAAACTCAACATCGTTTTGAGTCAAACCGTGTATGCGGCGATTGCCTTGTCGGTGGCGGCGCTATACGGTTTGACGCTGCTGCCGATTCCCGCGCAAATGATTCCGCTCGTCGCGCTTGCATTCCTCGCGTTGATTCTTTTGTTGGCGCTGCCCGCCGTCTTTCAATTGATGCTGAATGTGTCCGCGCGCGTCCTGCAAAGTGTGCGGCGCAATACGGAAATCACAACGCCGCGCGTGACGACAACCTTTCTGCAAAATTTGATTCCGCCGTTGTGTTCGGTGACGATGTGGACGCTGAATGGAATCGCGTTTTGGTTGTTTGTGCGTTCGATGACCGAGATTTCGATTGACGCGCTGCCTGCCTTTATTGGCATGAACGCGGGCGCGTATTTCATCGGCTATGTTTCGTTTATCACGCCGAGTGGTTTGGGTTTTCGCGAAGCATCGCTCGCGTTTTTTCTCGGCGCGTTTTTTCCCGCGCCCGTTGCGGTGGCAATTGCTTTTCTCGCGCGGTTGTGGAGCATCGCGGGAGAATTTTTGGGCGTGGGAATCGCGGTGTTGCTCAAGCCGACAGACGACGAAGGACGAACGACCAATGAACCTTCGTCTTCTGTCATTCGTCCTTCGTCATCCAAATGAAATCGCGCGCGCATTTCATTGCCCTCGCCGTCGTGTGGCTGCTGATGTTCGCGTACGGCATTTATTTTTCCGCGTATTCGATTCAACGGCATCGCGCGTTTTTGACGAACGCGTCGGACTTGGGACAAATTGACCAGGCAATTTGGAATTCGTCGCAAGGACGTTTTTTGGAATTTACGCGGCGCACGGGCGAATCAAGCATTCGGCTCACGGACCATGTAGAGCCGCTGTTTGTTTTGATTGCGCCGATATTTTTTTTGTACGACAGTGTGGAAGCGTTGCTGATTTTGCAGAGTTTTGTGATTGCGGTGGGCGCGCTGGCGGTGTTTTGGATTGCGCGGTCCGTTGAATGGAATTCAACGGCAAAAGAGGATGAAAATGCCGCAAATCAAAATGGATGGCAAATTCAAGTGGCGAGTGTTTTGTTTGCCGCGATGTATTTGTTGTTTCCCGCGCTGCAAGCGGCGAATCTGGCAGAATTTCACGCGGTCACGTTTGTTCCGGCATTTGTTCTGTTCGCCTATCACTATGGTTTGCAAAAAAAGTGGGGACGCTTTGCGCTGTTCGCGTTTTTGCTTTTGATGGTCAAGGAAGAAATCGCGCTGTTGGTGTTTATGCTGGCGGGATATTTCGCGCTGACGACGAACGACGAACGACGAACGACTGTCGCTCAAATTCGTTACATCATCCGTCATCCGTCATCCGTCATCCGTCATCGGGTTCCACTGCTTTTCGTTTTGGTTGCGGCAGCTTGGTTCTTGCTCACGGTGTTTGTGATTATTCCGCAGTTCAACACACTCGGACGTTCGCCGTACTATTGCCGTTATGTGGTGAGTGAAGAGTGTCCGCAAGTGGCGCGCGGATTGTTTTTGTCGGAACGGCTCGGCTATGTGTTTCAATTGCTCGCGTCGTCGGGTTTTGTTTCGCTGCTTGACCCCGTTTCGCTGCTGCTTGGCTCGCCGTTGATTCTCGCGAATGTCATCAGCAATTATCCCGCGCAGTATTCGGGGACGTTTCATTATTCCGCGCCCGTCGTGCCGTACTTTATTCTCGCGGCGATTGGCGGCAGTGTTTGGCTTGCGCGTGTGATTGAGCGATGGAGAGAAAGAAAGAAGGAGAGAACGTCACGCTATCACTCTATCCCTCCATCCTTCTATCTCTCTCTCACCGTTTTCATCATCGCGTTGATTTATCACCTCGTCGCGGGTTACACACCACTCGCGCGCGCGTACACCTTTCCGCAAATCTCTGCGCGCAATGTCTTGTTTGAAAAATTCGCGGCGCAGATTCCGCGCGAGGCAAAAGTTTCGACGACGCCTTCGCTGCATCCGCATTTGAGTCACCGCGAATTTTTGTACCGTTATCCGGTGGTAAAGGATGCGGATTACGTGATGCTGGATGTGACGGAATCGGACCGCGCGATTCCGAGCGAGTTTCGCGTGCGCTATAACGAACTCTTGCAGGAAGGTTTCGGCGTGATGGCTGCGGACGACGGCTATGTTTTGCTCAAGCGCGGTGCGCCCCGAAAAGATTTGCCCGATGAATTTTTCGCGCCGTTTCGTACACCTCCTTCGTCAAGCTCAGGACAAGCGTCACCGCAGTATCCCGCGCAGATTGATTTTGATAACAAGATTCGTTTTCTCGGCTATGACGTGTTGACCGACCCATACGGACGCGCGTATTTGCAAACCTATTGGCAGCGTCTGCAAACGCTCGACGCGAATTATTATTTGTTTCCTTTTCTCGCCGACGAAAATGGAAATCCAATCGCGGATTTGAATTTTCCAATGACCGTTTTGTTTTGGTATCCGAGCGCGTCGTGGAAACAAAACGAAGTCATCGTTGGCAAAACGATTCCGCTCGAATGGGGCGAACGCGCGCGCATCGGCGTTGGCGTCGTCAACGGGTTTGATTGGAATGATGTCAATACACGTTTGCGTGTAACGCGCGTCGAGCCGTCGGATTTGAATGTGATGGATGGAACGTGGGTAGAGTTGGGAGAGTTTCGGAAGGAAGGGACTGAGTACGTAAGAAAGTAATGAGTTGACAGTATTCAGTAAGCAGTAAGCAGTAAGCAGTATTCCGCATATTGTGCTAAGATATTTTTCCTTATGAACAGACCGCGTCCTCTCATTCTCGTTCTACTCCTCTCGATTCTGGCTTTCGCTCTCCGCATTTTCCAACTCGCCACACAAAGTTTTTGGTACGACGAAGCATTCAGCGTCTATCTCGCGCGTTTTGATTTGGGAACGATTACCGCGCGCACTGCCGCCGATATTCAACCGCCATTTTACTATTATTTGTTGAATGTGTGGATGCTGTTTGTTGGTGATTCGGAATTTGCGGTGCGTTTTCTGTCGCTGGTGTTTGGCGTGCTGACGATTCCGTTGATGTACGTCACCGCGCGGCGTTTATTCAATTCCACTGCCGCGTTGTTCGCCGCGCTCATCGCCACATTCTCCGCGCTGTATGTATGGTATTCGCAAGAAGCGCGCATGTACACGCTGATAACGTTCTTGGGATTGTTGTCGAGTTATGCGTTACTGCGCGCGACCTCACCCCAGCCCTCTCCTTCACAAGGAGAGGGGGCGCGATGGTGGCTCGTTTTTGTCGTCGCCAATGTTGCCGCAGTGTACACCCATTACTTTGCGTTCGCGCTGCTGGCATTTCAATTTTTATACGCGCTTTACATTCTTCTCCGTCGTCGTTCATCCTCCCTCGTTCGTCCGCTTGCCGCATTCGCGTTAATCTTCATCGCGTTCGCGCCGTGGCTTCCGTTCATGCTGAATCGGCTCGGCGAAGACGCGAGTTATTTTCGCGGCGATTTGAAATTGGACGAAGCACTGCGCCACATCCTCATCAATTTTTCCGTCGGCGAATCCGTTCTCGAAAGCACCGCGCAATATCTTGCCGTCGGCTGGCTTGTGGTACTTGCCATCGCACTTGTTGCTATCCTAGTCGCGAGTCGTCAGTCAAAAGTCAACAGTCCAGATTTAGGATTCGTGTTTTCGATTTTGTATTTGGTAGTTCCACTCGTACTTTTGCTCATTCTCTTTTCCCGCAATCCCAAATTCAACGCGCGTTATTTGATGCTTGCGTCGCCCGGACTCTTTTTCTTGCTCGCCGCGGGACTGGCAAGTTTGTTGTCACTCGCGCAATCGAAAAATGTGTTGATGCGTGTTGCTTTTGCCGCGCTTTTCCTTTTCGCTTTTGGCTTTTTACTTTTCACTTCTCTTTCCTCCATCTCCAACGCCTACTTTGACCCCGCGTTCACCAAAGCCGATTTTCGCGGCGTGGCAAAATTTATTTCGGAAAATGCGCGCGACGACGAAGCGATTGTTCTCACGAGTGGGCATTTGTTTCCCGCGTTCGATTATTACTATCGTGACGCGAAAATTCCCGAACTGCGTTTGCCGGATGATGCCACGTTGAACGCGGACCATGTTTTGAATTTCGATGCGGCGAATGAAATCAATCGCGCGCTGAATGGCAAACGCGGCGCGTGGCTCGTCTTGTGGCAGGATGAAGTGGTGGACCCGAACGGCGTGGTGCCGCTGTTGCTTTCGTCGCGCGGCGTGGAGCAAAAACAAGATGCCGCGTTTTGGCAAGTGCGTTTGCGGCATTGGCGTTTTGAAAATGGATTCACTGCGCTGCCGACAACGCCTGAAATAAAAAATCCAAAAGAGGCGAATTTTCAAAACACGTTCAAGTTGCTCGGATGGGAGCAGCCGAATCCGACGAGCGCGGATGTCGGCGCGTCACTTCGATTGTTTTGGCAAGCAACGCAAACAACGCCTGATGATTACAATGTCGCGATTCGCATTGTGGACGCGAACGGAACGTTTTGGGGAAAAGTGGACCGTCGTCCGGCGGGTTTGAATTATCCGACGCAGCGATGGAAGCAGAGCGAAATTGTCGCGGGCGATTACGTCGCGCAGTTGCTGCCGGGCACGCCCGCGGGCGAATACTTTGCAACGGTGACGATGTTCACCAAACAAAACGAAACGGGACTCGATGTGCTTTCGCCGAACGGCGCGCCGTTGGGCAAAAGTGTGCGCGTGGGTCCGATAAAAATTTTGCCCGCGCAAAAACAGCCGCAAGTACTCGATTTGAAAATTCAACATTCGCTTTCGACGCCGCTCGCGCCGTTCACGTTGCTCGGTTATCAAATCGGCGCGGAAAAATCCAGCACGGGCGACAACGTTCCACTCACGTTGTTTTGGCGCGCGGATGAAAAACCGTTGGACGATTACGCGTTTCAAATTCAATTCGGCGACGCGCGCAGTGCGCCATTGCCATTGGCGAATGCAAATTACGGAACGTCGGAGTGGAGCGCAGGGGAAATTGTGCGCGGACAATACAAACTGCAAATTCCGCCCGACGGCAACGCGTGGAGTGGAAATTTGCAACTCGTCCTGAGCGCAGTCGAAGGAAGCGACAGTCAAACGAATGAGCGCGTGATTGATTTACAGCAGCCGTTCGTCGTAGAAAAAACGGAACGTAATTTTGTTGAGCCCGCGCCGCAAGTGAAACAAGACGCGAATTTCAACAACACGATTCAATTGCTCGGTTATGATTTGTCCGCGCAAGAAATCGCCGTTGGAAACCCTTCGACAAGCTCAGGGCTGAACGTCACGTTGTATTGGAAGGCGACGGGCAAAATGGAAAAAGCGTACACGGTGTTTGTGCAATTGCTCGGCGCGTCACCCCCCCCCGTCGCGCAAAAAGACGCGCAGCCGTTGAACGGCGGACGCCCAACGCAAACATGGGTCGAAGGCGAATTCCTCACCGACACGTACACGCTCGACATCAAACCCGATGTGCCGCCGGGTGAATATAAAATTTTAATCGGCTGGTACGATGCGAGTGACCCGACGTTCGCGCGGCTGCAGGTGTTCGATGCGAGTGGGAATGGGGTGGGGGATTTTGTGATATTGAGTCAACAAGTGGTAGGGAAATAAAAGACGCAAAGGCATACAAAGTGCCTTTGCGTCTTTTTTTGCTCTGGACTCTTTTTACCGCGTGGGCATTGTCCAGGAAAATTCATCCACTGTGACTTGGCGACTTTTTTGGTTGTTGCTATAGACGGTCATTCCCATTGGAAGTTCAAATTTTGAATCAAAGAGAATCTCGGTCACGACTTGTGTTGTCGGTTTGTTGCATTGCGCCACATCCGGATCACATGGAATTTCCTCGTTCTTGATAAGCTTGCTGACTCCGGGTTGGGTTGATGGCTGCAATGAAATATTGGGCTTCTGTTTAAGATAGGTAATTTGCCCAGGCAATAGCCAGTCATCAGGCGCAAGTTTCGGATTCGTCGGTTCTGCTACTGTTACGCTTTGGTTAAAAGTCGCATTAAAGCCAGTGAGTTGATTCCCCGAAAACTCTGTAAAGGACCCCGCAAAACTTGGCATGACTGAATCCTCCAGAATCTCTGACCGCCAATGCCTCGAATCTTTGTAGATGATTCTCGCTTTAACATATCCTGGGGTTTTGTCAGGCCCGCGTTGTGCTCCCCAATCTGTATATACCATGACAAAGGGGGGCCACGGTTCGGCACTCTTAGTTTCAGTTGCGCTTAGAGTGCTTGCGAACCAAATGGAAGTACTTACAAGTATCACAAGAATACCGAACAAGAGATAACGGATTTGTCTTTTGTCAAGCATACGACCTCCTAACTCTTATGCGGGATTACAAGTACCTGTTCCATACAAGAAAGAATTCCCGCCCTCCAGATTGTGTTGCATAGTTTTCGAACACCACTGGGTTCCAGTACCCGCATCATAATATCTGGTTCTAATTGTAACAGCGGTTTTTTTAGGACGCGTGCGAGCGCTACTACTTGATTTCCAACCACTTAATGGCCCATTCGAAAAGGTTGTGCCAGGTCCCCAGGATTCAAGAAATGCCCATTGACCTCCATTCCACGTCCAATCCTTTGCATAAAAAAGCCACCAAGTTGAACCAGCAGGGTTTCCGTCGATTCCTCCCTTATAGTAACGATCGTAAATATCCACTTGGGTTGTGCCTCGATATGCAAACCAGACTTTTGAGCAATAATACTTTGCACCGCCGGCCGTATCATCACAAATTGGTGGAGTTTCGTTTGCAAAAACAGGTGTTGCAAACAAAGCTAAAAGGATTATTGACCCAATCAATTGTACTGTATGGCGTAAGAAGATGGAGCATCTACCAAATTGAAGTCTGGTTATCATTGCAAGTGTCTCCTTTTTGGTAGGGAGCTTATCCGAGGATTAAGCCGGTATCAAGGTACAACTGTACCCTCTACGTCTCCAAGATAAAAATCGAGTACACTCGTACTTTTCTCAAGCACCACTATTTTTCTGACGGCTCGCCGGCCAAATTCACCCGAAACGCAAATGCAACCAGCGCCGCACGGTTCTTCACACCTACCTTCTCATAGAGGATGCAGATATAATTCCTCACAGTTTGCTTTGCGTAGCCAAGTTCCTCTGCAATCTCGCGCGTACTCTTACCCTCAACAATCAAACGCACAATCTTTTTCTCGGTTTCCGAAAGAGTTTCCAAAAT
>CALMZO010000244.1 GCA_937870825.1 uncultured Chloroflexota bacterium
CTCAAAATTGCCTTGTGTAACCAAGTTCTCATTCCACTCTTGACTCGATAGCGTTTTCTCTACGCGAAGCTCGCGATACGGAATCGGCGCAACGCCGCCAAAAACAACGCGCGCATTCTCGACTCTCGTTTCTCGTTTCTCGCATCTCAACGCAACACTCACCAGCGCAAACGTCCACACCGCCCTCTCCATCGCTTTCACAAACACACTGCGCGTATTTTCTGCAACGTTCGGCAAAATAATTTCGGTAATCATTTCATCCGCGTTCAAAACATTCATGCGCGTATCGTTCGCGTCGGGCGCGCGGAAAAAATCTTGCGCCGCAATCGTTCGCTCCCCCGCTCTGCCTCGCACAACAATCTGCGCGTCGAACGCCACCAACGCATTCGCGGGGTCCGACGGATGAACATGCGCGCAATCACGATAAGCAATTACAGCCGCGTCCCGATTTTCTCCGTCGCGCATGAAACATTTGTCGCCGCCGCGCAGATAACACGGAAAGCCATTTCGAAAATACGCGCAGCGCGAATCTTGAGCCAAGTTGCCGCCGATTGTCGCGACATTGCGAATCTGTGGCGATGCGGCGAGTTCGCACGCTTGCGCGAGCGCGCGATATTTTGTACGAATTGTTTCGTGTCCGGCAATTTCTGCCAGCGTCGTCAACGCGCCGATGCGTATGCCATCGTTCGTGCTGTCGAGTTGTACCCCACTCGAAATTCCGCGCAGTTCCTCCACGCGTTTCAAGTTCACCAAGCGCGATGTATGTACGAGTTCGCTCTTGAGTTCAGGAATCAAATCCGTTCCGCCCGCGAACCAGCGCGCGCCGTTTTCATTGGCAACAACTGCATCATCGAGCGTTTGCGGTAATGCGATTTCAAAATTCATGATGTTTCTCGTTTCTCGTTTTTCGTTTCTCGTTTCTCGCCCAGTCTCGATTCTCCAGTCTCCAACTTATCCAACGCATTCAACACCTTATCCCGCGTAATCGGCGCATCGTAAAAACGCACACCAATCGCATCATAAATCGCATTCGCAATCGCGGCAGCCGTTGGAATAATCGGCGGTTCGCCGACACCTTTCACGCCGAGATTGTTCGCGAGAACATCCGCGCGGTCAATCATGTGCGTTTCAATTTTTGGCGCATCTGCTATCGTCGGCACATGATACCCTTCCAAATTTGCGTTGAGCGAAATGCCGTTCGCATCGAGCACGCGCTGCTCCATCAACGCAAACCCCATACTTTGCAGCACACCGCCTTCAATTTGGCTCGATACCATGAGCGGATTCAAGATGCGTCCCGAATCGTGCGCCGCGACAACGCGCTCGACGCGAATTTCGCCCGTTTCCACATCCACCGCCACTTGCGCGAATTGCGCGCCGAATGTGCGAATTTCATACTCGCTCGGATTCGGATTGCGCGAGCCGTGTCCGACAATTTGCATATTGTCCAATTCTTTCAAAATCGTGGCGACCGATTTTTCCACGCCCTTGGCTTTCACCATGCCATTCTCAATTTGCACATCTTTGACGCGTTTTTTCAAGTACGTCGCGGCGAGTTGCGTCAATTGTTCGCGCGCGTCCGCAGCGGCTTCGCGCACGGCAGGTCCGATGGACGATGCCGTCATACTTCCGCCCGACGCGCCCGCGAACGGTCCCGCTTGCGTGTCCGCGATTTTCGCGTCAATTTTTTCGATGGGAAACCCCAGTTCTTCGGCGGCAATCTGACACAAAATTGTTTTCGTCCCCGTTCCCAAATCTTGCGACGCGGTCAAAATCGTCGCGCTCGCATCGGAATTGATTTTAATTAACGCATACGAAGGCGGCGCGCCCGCGCCATACCAAATCTGACTCGCCATTCCAATTCCGCGCCGAACGACTCCATTTCCCTTATTTCCCTTTTTCTTGTCCCATTCGATTGCCTTCGCCCCCGCTTCATACGCATCCAACAACCCATTTGACGTGTACCCTTTTCCATTTTCGGGAAACACACTCGAATAATTTTTCATTCGCAGCGCGAGCGGGTCCATGTTCAATTTTGTCGCGAGTTCGTCGAGCAACGATTCGAGCGCGAATGTCGCCTCGACAAAGCCCGGCGCGCGGAACGCCGCAAAGGGGGGGGTGTTGGTCAAAACACCGTAACTCGTTGTCTGCACATTGTCGCACGCATACAATTCGCGCGCCGGTCCCGCGACGTACGGGTCCCACGATGCGTACGCGCCGACGTTATTGTACGTTGTCAATTGAATCGCAGTCAGCGTGCCATCTTTTTTCGCGCCGAGTTTGAGATATTGTTTCGTTGGCGAACGCTGTCCCGCCGCGAGTTGTTCGCCCTGCCTGTCCAACGCAAACCGCACGGGACGTTTCAACCTGCGCGCCATCCACGCGCCGAGCAATGTAAATTTGCCCGCGCCGAATTTTGCGCCGAACGCGCCGCCGATGTAGGAAGCAATCACGCGCACGCGCGTCGCATCGAGGTTCAAAAGTTTGGCGACGCGATTTTGCGCACCTGCCACATCTTGCGACGATTCGTAAATCGTCATCGTCTTGCCGTCCCACTCGGCAACGCTCGAATGCGTCTCCAACGCGCTGTGCAATTGCGCGGCAGTCGTGAAAACACCTTCGACAATCACATCCGCGTCCGCGAATCCTTTTTCCACATCGCCGCGCGCATACGTGGAGGGTTTGCCCTCCAAGATATTTCCGTTTTGCGTCAATTGCGGCGCGTGCGCGCGTGTTGCCTCTTCCGCGTCCAAAACAAACGGCAGCAATTCGTACTCGACGCGAATTTTTTTCAACGCGTCGCGCGCAATTTCAGGCGAATCGGCAAACACCGCCGCGACCTCATCGCCGACAAAGCGCACGGGGTCGTTGAAAAAATCGCGATGATTCGCAAAACGGTTGCTTGCGCCGTACGCGCTTTCAATGTTCTTGGAATAAAGAATCGCGCGCACGCCCGCGATTTTTTCCGCGTCGGACGTGTCAATGTTCACGATGCGCGCGTGCGGATGCGGACTGCGTAAAAATGCCGCATGCAGCATGCGCGGCAGTTGAATGTCCGTCGTATATTTCGCCGCGCCCGTAACGCGTTCGACGCCGTCCACGCGCGCGAGCGGTTTGCCCACCACGCGCAATTCTTCTTCCACATCCCACACCGTCGTGCGCGGCGTCTGCACCCACGCGTATTCATACGATACGCGCCCTTCATTTTCGACTTTGGTTCTGACGAGTTTTGGCATGTTTCCAGTTATCAGCAATCAGAGGTCAGTAATCAGTATTCAGTGCGACTGATTACTGATTACTGTTCACTGCTTACTCGCAAAGCAAGACCTGCTTGCAAAATTTTCACATACGCGCCGCAGCGACATAAATTTCCGCTCAGCGCTTGCCGCAATTCGTCCTCACTCGGCGCGGGATTTTTTTCGAGCAACGCGCTCATGGTGAGAATTTGCCCCGACGTGCAAAAGCCGCATTGCAGCGCGTCATGTTCCACAAACGCGCGTTGAACGGGATGCAATTCACCGCCGCCCGCCGTAGTTTGGCGGACCAATCCCTCAATCGTCGTCACCGCGCGTCCTTCACAATCGAGCGCAAGTGTGATGCACGAATAAATCGGCGTGCCATCGAGCAGCACCGTACATGCGCCGCAGTTCGCCACGCCGCACGAAACTTTTAATCCCGTGAGTCCCAAATCGTCGCGCAGCACATCACACAAAAAACGCGACGGTTCGACAGACACTCGTTCGCGTTCGCCATTCACATTCAGTTCAATTGCCACCCGTTCATCGGGTTTTACAATTCGCGTCATGTTTCTTCCTTTGGAGATTGGAAGTTAGAAGTTGGATGTTGGATGTTGGATGTTGGATGTTGGATGTTGGATGTTGGATGTTGGATGTTGGATGTTGGATGTTGGATGTTGGA
>CALMZO010000245.1 GCA_937870825.1 uncultured Chloroflexota bacterium
CGACGAACGAATAATTTTTCGTCATCCGTCGTCCGTCCTCCGTCAATTTGGAATAATGGGCAAAATGACTGCCGACGCATGTTCCGCGTCGTGATAAATTCTCTGCTGCGCGATTTCCATGCGCGTGCCTGTCGCCAAATCCGCGCCGGTGTTGAGATTGCGGTCGTACTTGGGAAACGCGGCGGACGCGATGTGCACGCCGATGCGATGTCCCGCAAAAAAGACGTGGCAGGTGTTCCACAGGTCAATTTCAAATTTGTAAATCTGGTTTGGCTCCATCAACGACGCGCGCTCCATTCCCTCACGATAACGCGCGCGCACGATGCCGTCACACAAACGCTGCGCAAATCCACCGGGATGCAAATCAAAAAGCAGTGCGGTGAAATCGGTATCAACGGCAGACGACGAAGCGTACAAAGCCACGCGCGCGGGTCCAATGACCTCGACATCGTTTTCCAACGGCGGCGTCACATACACCAACACATCACCGCGTTGTTGAATGGCAGAATAATCATCCGGTCCGCCAATTTGAAAAGAAGTCGCGTCCGTGATGTACGGCGTCGGACGCGCGGGGTCGTACAAGTACGCGTCGGATTTTTCCTCGCGCGGTATTTCGGTTGAAAGCATTCCATCGCCATAACGGCTGTTGGCGCTGCCGCCGCTGTGAAAATAAAAATTCGTGTACTGTGTGCGCGCGGGCGGAAATTCGTTTTCATCGCGCCATTCGTTTTTGCCCATCACAAAAATGCGCGCGGCGGGTTCGCGCGTGATACCGTCGTCAATTTCTTTTAACCACGCATTGAACCAGCGCAATTCGTACGCGCGCAAGTCAATCAACGCGTTTGCGCCAAAATCCACCTCACCGATTTTTTGCGCGGCGTTGACCGCGTGTCCCCACGGACCCATCAACAATTTTTGATTTTTCCGCGCCAATTCTGTCGCGCCGCGCGTCGTCATGCCAACAAAATTTAATGGCGTGCCAATTTGTTGGTCGTCGTACCAACCCGAAATGTGCATCACGGGCAAATTGATTTGCTCGAATTTGTTTTGATAACAGAGGCGTTCCCAATATTCGTCGCGCGTCGGATGCTGTAGTTCTTTGCGCCATTTCTCTGAAAAAAAGCCCGCGCGTTCGTCCATTGTGAGTAACGGCAAGTGTTCGTAAATCGGATTCCAGTTGATTTCTTCCATCAATTGCCGCAAACGCCCGTTGACCAAATAGAGCCAGCACAAATGTTGCAGCCCCTGTGTGCCGATGGGCATTTCGACGAACGGGTCGGACGGCGTGACCATCACAATCATTGTTTTCAAACCGGGCGGTTGGTGTAAAGCCGTCAACCACTGAATGCGTCCGAGATACGATGCGCCCAACGTCCCAACATTTCCGGTACTCCAACTCTGCGCCGCGCACCATTCAATCGCGTCGTACCCGTCGCGCCCGTCATTCACGTACGGGACGAATTCGCCGTCCGAATCGCCGCGCCCGCGCACGTCCATTGTCACATACACGTAACCGTGTTGGGCAAAATAACGCGCGGCGTCAATATAAATTTTTTGATTTTTGTTGTACGGTGTGCGGACGAGAATGACGGGGAAACGTTCGCCGTGTTTTGCCGCTTCGGGGAAAAAAATGTCGGCAGAGAGTGTGATGCCGTCGCGCATGGGAACGCGGAGGTTATAATGGGCAAAGATTTTATGCTGCATAAAAAGACTGACAAGGTGACAGGGTGACGTTTCACCTTGTCACTGTATTTTCCCGCCGTGATACCGCAGCTCGTACACAAGCGCGCGGTTCTGCGAAATGCGTTCGATGCCCCAAAAATTTTCGAGCGCGCCGTTGGTTTGACTCGTGTATTGAAAATCATCGCCGCGAATCAAGCCGGGTCCGCGAAACGGCGCGCCCGCGTCAATTTGGCGCAGCGCGAATTGCAAAAATTTATACACCGCGCCGACATCCGCGTTTGCGTCCGTCATGCCGCCCGCGTAACTCATCGCCCAAATTGGTTTTTCGTTTTCGTACACGGTCTCTTGTCCGACGAAAAATGCGAATCCAAAATAAATGTCGCGGTACACGACATTGCCGAGTTGAAATTCGAGTTGACGCGACGCGGGAAGCAACGGCGTTACCGACGCGTCATCGCCTTGTGCGGCGTATGTCGCGCGTTTTGCGGCAGCGAGAAATTGCGCGAGTTGTTCGTTCATCATTCGTTGTTGGTTATTGGTTATTTGTCATTCGAGGTGCGCTTCAAAACAGGTGACGCCGTTTGCGCCGACGCGCGCCGCGTGAACGGTGCCGCGCGGCAAATCAATTCTATCGCCCGCGTGCGTGGTGATTTCTTGATTGGGCAGAATCCATGTGATACTGCCCGACAACACGTACAACACTTTGTCGAACGAGTGCGTATGCGCGCTGTATTCGTCGAACGGACCATTTGACCACGTATAGCCGCGCAAATTTTCCGCGCGGATTTTTTGCTGCACATCGTTCGTGCCCGGCGGCGCGCCTTGCCAATGAGTTACATGGAGCTCCATACAAAAAGTCATCCGCGAATAACACCAATAACACGAGTTAAAAATCAAGATTCGTAAAGATTCGTGTGATTCACGGATAACGGAATCAGCGCAAAGCGAGAAAACGGAAAGGATTCAAGAGCAAGCCCTCTTGATTGTCGCGAATGTCGTTGCCGTTCGTGTTGCCTTGCATTTTGATATTTTTTGCGTTGTTGGCAAAGATGTTGTTGTGGATTTGATTGTCGGTGGAATCCAAAAGAAAAATGCCCGAACCCGCATTGTCGCGCAAGGTGTTGTTGACGATGCGATTGTTGCGCGAGGGAAACGCGTTCACGTCGAGCCACCAAAATTCGCCGGGATTTTTTGGCTCCCAAAAAAATTTGATGCCCTCGCGCGTGTTGATGATTTGATTGCCGCTCACTTCATTTTCCAAACTGTTCAAAACGATGATGCCGTGATTGTTCATGTTGGCAATCGTGTTGTCTTTGATGACGTTGCCTTTGGCAAATCCCATCCAGATGCCGTCAATGCTGTTGTGCAAATTGTTGCCGACGATTTGATTGCCGGTGCAGAACCCCAACTCGATCGCGTTGTACATGACATCGTGAATGTTATTGCCCGCGATAACATTGTTGTTGCCGCAAGGGACGCCGTGCGCTTTGATAAAAATGCCGTTGCCGTTGCCGCTGCCGACTTCGTTATTCAAAATGCGATTGCCGTTCGAACCATCCTGCATCGTGATGCCGCCCGCATCGCAGCCGGGACCGACAACACCCGCGCCCCATGTGCAATAACGCACGTTGCCATTTGTCGTGTTGCCCGCGACTTCGCTGTTATTGGTTTGAACGAGGTTAATGCCCCACGCGGAATTGTTTGACGAATCGTTGTTGCGAACGTGAATGTTGGCGCTGCTGCGAATGTCAATTCCAATTGCTTGCGTGTTCGCATTGTTGTTTTCGACGCGCCCGTTGTCCGATTCGTTGAGCCGAATCCCCCCCCCCTCTACCATGCCGAGAAAAATTCCGTAGCGGCGTCCGTCCACATCGTCGAAATTTTTCGAGAGAACGTTGTGATGAATGTACACGCCGGACGAACCTTCGACATAGATGCCGTAGCGGTACCCCGACACGTTGCAATTGCGAATCTCGACGTTTTTCGGACGTTCGTTTCCCAAAATTCCAAGTTTGCGAACGACGATGCCGACGCCGTTAAAATTCGCGCCTTGTACGGAATTGCCTTTGCAATCGAGTATGACATTGCTCGCGCGGATGTTGAGGCAGTCGCCGTCACCGCCGATGCCGCCCGTCAAATAGTAACCGCCCGCTTTGGTAATCGCGCCGCACTTGGAAATGGCAAACGCAAGTCCTGCATCGGACGGCGGTTTCGCGGTGGGGGGGGGCGGGGCGGGTTCATCGGGCGCAGGTGTGCGCGTCGGCTGCGCGGGGCGCGGTGTGCGCGTCGGACGCGGCGGTTGCGTCGGCGCGGGCGTGAACGTGATGGGAACGGAGGTCGGTGGAATTTCGTCGGTTGGTCGGATAGTCGGTTCGTCGGTTGGGGCGACAGAGGGCAGCGCAGTTGGTTGGTCAGTCGGGCGCGGCGTTTTTGTTTTGCGCGCGAGCGCGACGAGAACGGGCGCTTGTCCCGGTTTGGGTTCCACCACATTCACCGCGAGCGACATTTTTGGCACGAGTACGCCCATGCCCAATGACGCGGAGGATGCCATGACCGCGTTCGTTCGCAATGCCACTTGGTCAAGCGGTTCCGCGGGCGCGGGTTCAAACATCAAAAACAACCCAATCGCGCCGATGACGAACGCGAGACAGACGAGGAGGAAAATGCGCAATCCGGACATGTTCAGTAACAAGATATGAGGGATGAGTGCTGAGAAAACATCAAGAGCGAGACGCTT
>CALMZO010000246.1 GCA_937870825.1 uncultured Chloroflexota bacterium
GCAGAGATTCCAGTATTCGCGTTATCCATCAAACCATTCCAGATTGAACCCGTTTGGCGAAAGTGTTAGCTACTCAGGTCACTTGACCATGATTTCATTCTGGCCCGGAATCAACTATTCCGAATGGTACCTACCAGTAAATGATCCCTCTTATCAGGGACTTTATTCCAATAATGCATATGTAGGTTCTCCAGCAGGACTCCGTACAGTTAAGGCGAGATACCGTGTCTTTCCCAACGGACACTGCTGCGGAATAACCGACAAATATTTTCTCAGTCATGGTGTCAATAATGGGGGGTTTTGTTACAAGCTAAGCGAAGAGGCATTTGGTAATGGGGGAACGATGCGAGTGATCAAAAGAACAGTCAATGCTGAAAAAGTTGACTTTAGGTTTATCGTGATTGATTTGTTCTGCTTCGTAAGACCCTCATGGGGCAGAGGCAACACGGAGGCAAAATGACAAAAACAAGAATCATCTCGGCAGGCGCAGCCTTTGTTCTTCTAGCGATTGGGACACTCCTTCTATGGACGAGTGTTACAAACGCAAGAAACCCGCTGACAATAAGCAATTATGGCCCACCCACCAGAATTCCGCAATTTGGAACAGGTGGTGCTGATATCGACCCGGAAGGTGCAGCCAGTTCTAGTCAAGGATTTGGCGAGCTTCAGGTGCTTTCAGGACATGGCACTGACCAGTCAAAACAAGCATTTGCCGCTGCCATTAATAGTTTGCCTTTTAAGCCCCATCTGATAACAAAACTACCAAAGGGGTTTGAACTCTATCATGTTGACGCCAATATAGATGGAGAGGAAAACTCGGCAAGTTTTGGTGCCACATATATCAAGTTACTTCCCAAAGGAAGAATTGACTTACACACCTATCAAAACAATAGTCCCGTCGAGCCAAATCCTTCGGCAGCGGCAAAGGAGAATTGGGCTGAAACAAAGGAAATTGAGATTGGGTCAAAAAAATGGAAATATATTCTCCTTGTTCATCCACAACCGGACAGCACAGCCGTCAAACTTCATTATATCTCCCGAGTATTTGATAGTGTGCGCGTTGTCATTGATATTAAGGGGAATGCGCCCGACGCAGAACTACTTGAGATTCTCAGAAGCGTCGCAAGCTCGCTTGATTAGCGTCATATGAATGCCTTGACTCATCAGAAGGATGGAAGCGTTTTCTTCCATCTTTTTTTCTGCCTCTGATTACAGGACTACTTTTATCAAGCTCTGCTATAATCCCGCGCACCTCGCGCGGGATTTTTTATTATGTCCGAAACCCTTCAACTCCTCCTTGCCATCGCCATCGTCATTGCCGCCGCGAAAATTGGCGGCTTGATTGCGACGCGCCTGAAACAACCTGCGGTGCTTGGCGAATTGCTGATGGGACTCGTGCTGGGTCCTTCGCTCGTCAATCTTTTTCACATCGGACCGTTTGCCGACGGACATTCGCAAGATGTGATTTTTGAACTTGGCGAAGTGGGCGTCATCTTTTTGATGTTTGTCGCGGGGCTTGAGGTGGACATTCAAGAGATGCTCAAAGCGGGGAAGGTGGCGATGTTCGCGGGCGTGTTGGGCGTCGTCGTGCCGCTTGTGTTGGGAACGGGAGTTGCGCTTGGTTTTGGTCAAGAATGGAACGCCGCGATTTTTGTCGGGATGATTCTCACTGCGACGAGCGTGAGCATTTCCGCGCAAACGCTGCTCGAACTCGGCGTACTGCGTACCAAAGAAGGACTTGCATTGTTGGGCGCGGCGGTGGTGGATGATGTTGTCGCGATTCTTGCGTTGAGCGTTTTCCTCGCGGTCGCGGGCATTGGCGAGAACGCGCGTCCGTTGTGGCTCGTCGTCGTGGCAATGGTTTTGTTTTTCGTGGTCGCGATTTTTATTGCATCACGATTCTTTGCGCCGCTCGTTCATCGAATAGAGAGACTACCGATTAGCGAAGGACTGCTTTCGTTCGTGATTGTGATGATTCTTGTATTTGCGTGGTCTGCCGAAGTCATCGGCGGCGTCGCGGCGATTACGGGCGCATTCATCGCAGGCGTCTTTTTTGGACGCACCAATTTTCGTCAAGAAATCGAGCGCGGGATGCACACCATCACCTATTCATTTTTCGTTCCCATCTTTCTTGTGAGCATCGGTCTGCGCGCGAACCTTTGGGATATTGATTCGCAAGGTTTGCTGTTTCTTGTTGCGCTGATTATCGTCGCGGTGTTTTCCAAAGTCATCGGCAGCGGCATTGGCGCGCGTATCGGCGGCTTTGACAATCTCGCGTCGTTCCGCGTGGGACTCGGTATGGTGTCGCGCGGTGAAGTTGGTTTGATTATCACCACGATTGGTTTGACCGCGGGGCTTGTGACAACCGAAGAATATTCGCAAGTGGTGATCATGGTGTTGGCGACGACGTTGGTGACGCCGCTGCTGCTGCGTTGGGCATATAGTTTGACGAGACGCGAAACACACACCACTTTGATTCCACAAGAGGATGCTTGACTATGGCACAACTCTTGGTTCTCGTGATTGACCAAGAAGAACAGGCGTGGGATATTTTGAGCGCGTGGGAACGCGTCGGCGTGCCCGGCGTCACGTTGATTGACAGCACGGGCAGTCAGCATTCGCATGACTTGACGCGCGATGATTTGCCGTTTGTTGTTTCCCTGCGCGCTGTGTTGGAACAACGCGAAAAGCGAACGCAGTTGCTTTTTTCTGTGATTGAAGACGACAACATCTGCGAGCAAGCCGTTCGCGCAGTCCTTCAACTGTTGCCCGATTTTGAACAGGGGCATCGCGGCATCATGTTCACCCAGCCCATCGCGCGCGTGTGGGGCTATCTCAGCGCCAAAGCAACCTGACCCGCAAGCTGAACAATTCAGCGCAATTTCTCATCTTGTTTTAACGATGTGAGATATAAATGATTTTGTCCTTTGCCCTGCTCTGTGTATAGTATTCTTATGAGACCGCTAAAATTGTCGCGGCTTGCGCTCATTCTTGGCGTCATCCTTTTTATTCTCGCCTGCCGGACTGCCCAAACCATCGCCGAACTTCGTCCTGACCCGACCAATACACGCCCGCGCCCGACGCGGACGGGGACGCGCCGCCTCACGCGCATTGCCAATGAAGGAAAGAACGCTGCCGTAACGCCAACCGCAATCGTCGCGGCGACGGATGCGCCGCCTCCTCCAACCGATGCTCCGGCGCAGCCAACCGACGAACAACCACAAGCGACGCGCGCTTCAACCAAACGTCCCGCCACGGCACGTCCACAAGCAACGCAGCGCCCGACAAATACGCCCGTTCCTCCGCCGACCGTCCCACAATTTCCGTACCGCATCAAAGAATCGCGCTGCGGTCCAAATGTGCGAACGTTCATTGAAGGATTTGTGTACGAAGGCAGCGTGGGAAAAAATGATTTGCTTGTCCGCATTTCCCAGGGACCCGATGGACAACCCGACCCGAACGACGACTTTCGCACCGGGAGTGACAGCAGCAAAGGCAAAGGATATTACTTTCAAAATATCAACATCGGCGCGCCGCACGGCGGCACATGGTATATCTGGGTCATAGACCCCGCGACCATGAAACGCATTTCGGATATTGCCATCGTCAAAACCGACAGCGAACGCGTCGAAGACAATGGCACCAGTTCCGGCTCGTGTCAATCCGCCAAAGTGGATTTCACCACGCAGCCGCCCCCGGCAACACCGCGTCCGACCAACACACGGCAGCCGGGCAACACTCCGCAACCGACGACAGACACAAATCAGACACCGCAGCCATCGCCAACCCAAGACCCGTTGAACGACAGCGATTCCGGTCCGACTCCAACCGACGACCCGTTGAACGACAGCAAGTAAAAAAACGGCGGCGAATCAAATTCGCTGCCGTTTCGTTTTACTGCGCTTGCACTTGAAGCATGCCGAGTGTCACCGTATTTTCTTGAAATGGCAGCTGCAAACCGCCGCGCACATTGACGCGCACAAAATATCTGCCTGCCGCGAGCGGATTGGGCAACGTCAACGTCATGTTTTGCCTCACATATTGCCCTGCCAGTCCACTCACGTTTGACCCTTCATGCGTGATGATTTTTCCAAATTCATCCGCGACAATGATTTCAAACTCGCGCGGATTTTCATTTTGCCACACGCGCCACAACAGCGTCAACGGAATCTGCGCGCCCGCCGCGAACGGTTCGCTCGTCTCCAAATCGTAACCGCTCAATTCCACACCGCCCAAGTCGCGCAGCACGATTTGATTCACCCCCAACAATTCGCGCGGGACGTTTTGTGTTTGCAGTGGAATCGTCACCCGTTCCAAGTCGCGTTGACCAAACACCTTGCCCGAATTGGGGTCATACATCGTCACTTGCAAAGTGTATTCCCCCGGCAGCGCGCCGACAAAAATCGGCAGCGCGTAATCATCGGCAACGTATTCGTTATTGCGCCACGCGTTTGTCGGGTACGCGTCGAGAACCGGTTGGCGGTCAAGCTGTCCCCCCACGTTCCCACTCGCATCGAGCAATTTCAATGACACCAAACGCGCGTCATTTATTTTTTTCTGCGGCTGCCAAAACAATGTCACACGAACCGCGCGTTCGCTATCTTGCTCACGCGTATAACCCAACAATTTCACATCGCCGAAATTTTCATTCAGAACATGCAATGGTTCAGGCGGCGTGCCGCGATTCGGACGCGGCTGCACTTGAATCAACGGACCTACCGAAGTGAGCGAAGCGCGTTTTTCAATTCCACTCAACGGGCGCGTGAGAAAAACCGCGCGCTTGCGTTCCAACGCCGCGTCAATCGCTTTGAAGCGTTCCTCTTCTTTGTCTGCCGCAATCGTCTCGACATCGGCGCGCAAATTTTCATTCTCTTGCAAATAACGCAGCAGTGACATTTCGCCCAAAATTCCAATCACCGTCGCGTTTTGCGGCAGCGGCTGCGACAACACCGCGCGTCCATATTCAATCACATCGCGTTTGTTGGATAAATCCACGCGCGCGTAATGTCCGCGCAGCAACGCGAACGGCAGCAGTAACAAAACAATCGCGCCAACACTTGACGCCATCATCGCCCAACGCGGCGTCAGCGCGTAATACGCGAACCACAACAGTCCCGCGAGTCCCGCCGCAATCAACAGCGCGACGAGAACGAATGTCGGAATGAAAAATACGTTAATGTCCGCGACGCGATACGTGAACACAAAAATCAAATTCGCCAGCAGCGCGAGCGTGAGCAATAACCACTCGCGCCACGCGCGCAAAAACAACGCGATGAATCCGCCAACGGCGGCGAGCAAACCCAACGCGCCAAAATCATTCACAAACAAAGCGAGATAGTATGCCGCGTCGCGCGTTTGATGGAACGGGTTCTGCGTCACAAACACCGTGTATGCCGTCCCCAACACCCAATTCAAAAAACCCTCCGGCGTATTTGAATACGCGCCGTCCAGCGAACTCGTCACCATCCCGCGAATCGGCAAATACAAATACAGCAGCAGCGGCAGCGCAAACACCGCGACGATTTTCAACAACATCAACGGTTGTTTCAAAAACGCGCGGTCAATCGTCAACACATACACAGCGATTGCCGGAATCAACAACACGGACATGCGGTGATGCGTAAGCAAAAGTCCGGCGAAAAACGCAATAATGAGGAGGGAGGAGCGAGGAGAGACACCAATACTCTCGCTTCTCGCTTTTCGCTTCTCGCTTCTCGTTTCTCGCTTCTCGCTTCCCCAATGCAGAACCAGCCACAACATCACCGCCGTCAGCAATGCCTGCAGCGCATAGACTTCGGCGAGCACCGCCTGCGACCAGAATGTTTCGCCGAATGCAAGAATCAACGCGCCGAGCAAGGCGGGAACGCGCGTCAAAATTTCGCCGACAACATTGTTCGGAGTGAAAAAACGCGCTGTGATGAGACGCGCGGCGAGATATGTGAACACCACCGCGCCCGCCGCGCTCCATGCCGAAATCAGATTCGCGCGATACGCCACATCGCCGAACGGCAAAAACGTCGCAAGTTTCAGCAGCAGCGAATACAGTGGATAGCCCGTGGGATGCGCGATTGCCATGCGCGACGCGAGCAGCTGAAATTCCAAAGAATCGTCAAACATGTACGCCACAGACGGGGCGAGCGTGCGGAGATAGATGAGGAGTGTAAAAACAAAAAGCGCCGCGCCGACGAACCAATCCATTTGTTTGAACGCGCGGGTTTGGGTATTCGATTCCGGTGTTTGCATCAGCGAAAATATAGCATGAAACACGAAGGGACAAAAGAATTTTTCGCGCCTCGCCGCGCGTTCGAGAATGCGCCAATTTGACACACCTGCGCGGGCGTGTTAGGATTTCGCCACAACATCAAACGCGTTGCCGAATCTAATCGTGATCGCGCACTCATAGAGAGCTGCAGAATGGTGGAACTGCGGTAGTTGATGCAAGCGAAATCCAATTTGGCAGAGCCGACCTCGCTTGGTTGGTTCAAACAGAGCGAGAGACCTCAACGCAGCTGCGACGAGCAGTTTCGGTTCGCTCCCGTTATCGAGCCCTAGAGGTTGTGACTCTATTGTCATTTCGAGCAGGGCGAGAAATCTCATTCTTGCGTCATAAGATTTCTCGCAAGAGCGGCTCGAAATGACAATCAAAATCATGACAAACAAAGGTGGCACCGCGAGCAGCGCTCGCCCTTTCGAGGGCGGGCGTTTTTTATTCCCCCCTCTCTTGTAGAGGGGCAGATGATGCGTCAGGCGTGATGACGCGTCAGAGGTAAGGTTGCTTCCCGATTACCTTGCGCCAAATCTCGACATCATTTTCATCGGTCTCAACCCGGGTTCGTACTCGGACAAAATGGGACACTATTTCGCGCGCTCGACGAATTTGTTTTGGACGGCATTGTACGAATCGGCTTTGGTCAAGGAACGTTTGACGCCGCTTGACGATGTTCGCATGAACGAATTTGGTTTTGGACTCACCGACCTTGTGCCGCGCGTGACGCCGAACATTGATTCGCTTACGCGCGCGGAATTTGTTGCGGGCGGAGAAATTTTGCGCGCGAAAATTTTAAACTATGCGCCGCGTATCGCGTGTTTCGTCGGCATCACCGGCTTTCGTCACGCGTTCCATCGGCGCGCCGAGTTGGGCGCGCAATCTTCCCCCGTGTGGGGGAACACAAAAATTTTTATCGTTCCGTCCACCAGTCCGCGAAATGCCTATTATCGCCCGCAGGTCATTGACTGGTTCAAACGTCTCAAAACATTTTGGGACGCGCAAACTGCAATCTGAAATCTGTAATCTGAAATCGGAGGAAACCATGAACGACATTCGACTCATCCGCGAAAAACCCGAAGTGATGCGCGAAGCATTAGCAAAGCGCCAAATGGACCCCGCGCCGGTTGACCGCATCCTCGCGCTCGACGAAGAACGCCGCGCGAAACTTTCGGAACTCGAAGCATTCCGCGCGCAGCGCAACGCCGCGTCCAAAGAAATCGGACGCATGAAAGAAGAAGCACAGCGCGAGACAATGAAAGACCAAGTGCGCGTTGTCAACATTCAAATTGACGAACTCGATACGCTCGTCGGCGAACTCGACGCACAACTGCAAGAAGCGTTGTACGAACTGCCGAACATTCCCGACTCCGATGTGCCGCTCGGCAAAGACGACAATGACAACGTGGTCATCAAAACCGTTGGCGCGTTGCGCGAATTCGCGTTTACGCCCCTGCCGCATTACGAACTCGGCACGAAACTCGGATATCTTGATTTTGAACGCGGCGTGAAACTCGCAGGCACGCGTTTTTATGTGACGAGCGGACCGCTTGCGAAATTGCAGCGCGGTCTGATTCAATGGCTGCTCGACCATCACATCGCGCGCGGCTATCGCGAATTTGGTCTGCCGTTCATGACCAAAGAAGAAATCATGCTCGGCGCGGGACAACTTCCCAAATTCCGCGAAAATTTGTATCACGATGTCGAACGCGATGCGTGGTTCGTGCCGACGGCAGAAATTCCGCTGACGGGTCTCCACATGAACGACATGTTGAACGGCGACGACCTCCCGTTGAATTACACCGCGTATACGCCGTGCTTTCGCAAAGAAAATCTCGCGGCGGGCAAAGACACGCGCGGCATCAAACGCGGTTTTCAATTCGACAAAGTGGAAATGTACAAATACTGCAAACCGGAAGATTCGGAACAGGAATTGCAAAACATGGTGGCGGACATTCAAGACATTCTCGCGCAATTGAAAATTCCGTACCGCGTCAAACAACTTTGCACGGGCGACCTCGGGGCGCTGGCAGTAAAAACCTATGACCTCGAAGTATGGGCGCCCGGCATCGGTGAATGGCTCGAAGTGTCCAGCGCGTCGAACGTGCGCGATTTTCAAGCGCGCCGCAGCAACATTCGTTTCCGCCGCGCGCCCGGAGCGAAACCCGAATTCGTTCACACGCTCAACGGTTCGGGTCTCGGCGTTCCGCGCACCATGATTGCGATTATGGAAAATTATCAGCAAGAGGACGATTGGATAGAGGTCCCGCAAGTGTTGCGCGAGTATGTCAGGATGGACGCGATCAAGTGATGCATGACGGAAGACGAACGACGAATGACGGTACCATAATCCTGAAATTATCTGCAATGGCGGCGGGCGGCGAAGCGTTGGCGCGTGAGGAAAACGGGCGCGTCATCTTTGTCCCTTACGCAATCGCGGGCGAAACCGCGCGCGTCGAAATTAGCGAATCGCGTCGCGGTTTTACGCGCGGGCGGCTTGTTGAAATTCTGGAACCTTCACCGCATCGCATCACACCGCGCTGTCCGCACTTTCTTCCTCTCCCCTCTCCTCGCGCTTCAGGAGAAGGGGATCAGGGGGGGGTGAGGTGCGGCGGCTGTCAGTGGCAGCACATTTCGTATGCCGCGCAGTGCGAATTCAAAACCCAAATCGTTCGCGACCAATTCGCGCGCGTGGCAAAAATTCCCAACGCACCCGTTTTGCCAATCCTCCCCGCGCGCAACGAATGGTTTTATCGCAACAATATGCAGTACGTGGTGAATGAAAATGGCGCACTGTGTTTGCGCGCGCCGGACTCGCATACATTGGTTCCAATCCGCGTTTGCTTTATTCAAGATGAACCGATTGGGGACATGTTCAAAACACTCGAACTCGACCCCGAAAGTTTCGACGGCGTGACACTACGCGCGGGCGAAAACACAAACGAAAAATTTATCATTCTCGAATCCGACGACCCCGAAACGCCGGAAATTGAAACGGATCAAGCCGTGTCCATCGCGTTTCGTTCGGGCGATACAACCGTGCCGATTTTGGGTAACGAGTTTTTGTACGAAAAAATTGGCGCGCGCGTTTTTCGCATTTCGCCCAATTCGTTTTTTCAAGTGAACAGCGCAATGGCGGAAACACTTGTCGCACACGTAACAGAATTTCTCGCACCGCGCGCGGACGATATTCTGCTCGACGCGTACGGTGGTGTTGGTTTGTTCGGTTTGTCGCTCGCGCGAAACGTTTTGCGCGTCATCGAGATGGAAGAAAATCCAATCGCGCTGGAGGACGCTCAAGCAAACGCGCAAGATATGGACAACGTACAGTTTCATGTCGGGCGCGTAGAAACAATTTTGCCGACCCTCAATTCAGACATAACCATTGCCGTCATTGACCCACCGCGCGCGGGAATGGAACGCGCCGCGCTCGACGCGCTCGCGGCAAAAAAACCGCGCGCGATTGCATACGTTTCGTGCGATACCGCAACACTCGCGCGCGATGTCGCGCGTTTTATTGAACACGGCTATCGTCTCGAACGCGTGCAGCCCGTTGATTTGTTTCCACAAACACATCATATCGAGTGTGTGACACTGTTGAGATTTGGCGAATAAATTCACCGTTACGAGCACACCAAGTCTGCTACGCAGGCTTGCATCCGAACGTCCGTAGGGACGCTTTGCGTTGTTGCTGCAAATTCCATTTGCCCGAATTCCATTCGCCTAAACCTGTTGTAAAATAGCGCGCATGGTCAGAAAAGTGTGGCTCTACATTTTGCAAAGACGCGCGGACGATGTTGCCCTGTTGGTGTTTGAGCATGTAAATGTTGATGCAGGCATACAAATTCCTGCGGGCACGGTAGAGCCGGACGAAGATTTACAAGCCGCTGCACGACGCGAATTGTTTGAAGAGGCGGGAGTCGAGGTTGATTCCCTGACGCCGTTGGAAGTGGTGGAACGCCATTGGCATGGCCAAGACGTGCAGGCGCATCTCTTTGCAGCGTGGGAACCCGCGAACGCGCGAGATGAATGGATTCATCACGTTACGGGCAAAGGCGAAGATGAAGGTATGGTGTTTCGCTATTTTTGGCTGCCGCGCACAGAATGGTCACAACTCTGGGGCGATTTCAAATTGGGGTATCCTGCATTGAATTCATTCATCGCAGACCTCGCGACGGAACAAATATGAACGCACAAGAACTTGAAAAAAAATACGCGGCGGGAGAACGCGATTTTTCCAACGCGGAATTGAAAGGCGCGAATCTCGCCGAGATGAAATTGCGCGGCATTATTTTGCGCGGCGCAAATTTGGAAAAGGCGAATCTCGGTTGGGCGAATCTCGAACACGCGGACTTGTCGAACGCGATTCTCAAAGGCGCCAACTTGAACGCCGCGCATTTGCACAACGCCAATTGTTTCGGCGCGGATTTTTCCGATGCCAAAATGAAAACCTGCGGCTTGCGTCAAGCGAATCTCGAAAACGCGAATTTGCGCGGTGCGGTCCTCGTCGGCGCAAAATTGATGGGCGCGAATTTACGCGGCGCGAATTTATCCAAGACGCATCTCGACGGCGCGGACTTTACCGGGGCGGATACGGAGGGCGCGGATGTGACGTTCACCGAAACAACAAACACGGTCGGACTCGCGATGGACAAGGACAAAATTTCGTTGAAGCGCATTGACCGTTCTTCGCAATAACAAAAAAGAGTGGAGTCAGCTCCACTCTTTTTTGTTCAATCTGTTTTGCACAATGGCGCGCGCCTTTTCTGCCGCGCGTCCCCGATGACTGATTTTGTTTTTTTCTTTTGACGGAAATTCCGCCAAGTGTTTTCCTGAATCGCCCACGATAAAAATCGGGTCATAGCCAAAACCGTTCGTCCCGCGCGGCGCGAACGCGATTTCGCCTTCACATGTTCCTTCCGTCGTCAACATGTTTCCGCGCGCGTCGGCAATCGCAATCACACAGCGAAACCGCGCCGCGCGTTGTTCTGGCGGCACCGCGCGTAATTTTTCCAAAAGATACGCGTTTCGTTCCGCGTCGGTTTTTTCTTCGCCCGCGTACCGTTTTGAGAAAACGCCCGGTTCGCCGCCCAACGCGTCCACCTCCAAGCCCGAATCGTCCGCCAGCGTGAGCAGTCCACTCGCCCGCGCATACGCATCCGCCTTCAAGCGCGCGTTTTCCTCAAATGTCGCGCCCGTTTCCTCGACATCGCGCGTAATCCCCACATCGTCGAGTGTCAACAATTCCAAGTCCAAGTCCCGGAAAATCTCCTGATACTCGCGCAATTTTCCGCGATTGTGTGTTGCAATTAAAAGTTTCATAGTGCGTTCGTGCGTTCGCGCGATAGTCAGCCGGCGATTTTCGCTATCGCACTATGCCCCCCTCCCACGAACGCACCAATTTGTTATTTTGTTCAACTCTCGTTACAATCGCCGCACTCTCTGAACAAGGAACATCATGGACTTTGAACGCGGCTTTTCGCTGGTCGAACTCTTGTTATTTCTCATCCTCGGCGTGCTGTTGGTCTGGATTGCGACCATCGAATTTCGCCTTTTGCGGCTGACCCGAACCCTGCGCGTGTTGTTCAGCGGACGCACCGGCGCCGATTTGGAACAAGTGCTGCGCGAATACATGGAGCGCATGGACCGCACCGATGAGACCATTAAACAATTCAATCAACGCGCCACGCGGATTGAGCAAAGGACGCCGTTTAATGTTTCCAACGTCGGCGTCGTGCGTTTCAACCCGTTTGCCGACAAAGGCGGCGACCAAAGTTTTGCCGTGGCGTTCTTGGACGGGCACCAGGATGGAGTTGTTTTCACGGGGCTTCACTCGCGCACCGAAGTTCGTGTGTATGCCAAACCCATTGTCGGCGGCACATCCACGTACCCGCTCACGAACGAAGAAGCCGAAGCGATTAACCGCGCGCTGACGAAAAAATAATACACGCGCTCTTGCAAACGACCAACCGCGCTCGCTCCAAAACGGAACGCAAGCGCGGTTTTCTTTTATGCTATAATTTCCCGCGCCAATGCGCTGCGCGTTGATAATGACGGTCAAGAACGAAGCGGAATCATTGCCGCGTTTGTTCGAGACGCTCGCCTTACAAACCAAACACCCCGACGAAATCATCGTCGCCGACGGCGGCTCGAGGGATGATACGGTGAAAATGTTACGCGCCGCGTCATCAGAGTTTCGGCTGCGCGTTTTGGAATGTCCGGGTACGAACATTTCGCAAGGGCGCAACGCGGCGATTCGAGAAACGAACGCGGACATTATCGCCAGCATGGACGCGGGCGTGCGGCTCGAACCGCGCTGGTTTGAAAATATCACCGCGCCATTTTTTCAAGACAACGCGCCGGATGTTGTTAGTGGATTTTTTTTGCCAGACCCGCACGGCGCGTTCGAAACTGCGCTTGCCGCGACGACATTGCCCGAACTGCGCGATATCAAACCCGAAACGTTTTTGCCTTCGTCGCGCTCGGTGGCATTTCGGAAAACCGCGTGGGAAAAAATCGGCGGCTATCCCGAATGGTTGGATTATTGCGAAGATTTGATTTTTGATTTCGATTTGAAACGCGCGGGGTTTCGTTTTCAATTTCAACCAAACGCGCTTGTCTATTTTCGTCCGCGTCCCACCTTGCAAAAATTTTCCAAGCAATACAATTTGTACGCGCGCGGCGACGGCAAAGCGAATTTGTGGTGGAAGCGACATCTCATTCGCTATGCCACGTACCTCGTCGCCATCCCTTTTTCGTTTCTCGTTTTTCAATTCTCGCCTCTTGTCTCTTTTGTAATGTGGCTCGTCGGCGCGTACGCCTTGTTCGGCACACCGTATCGTCGCCTGTTTCGCGCGTGGAACAATTTGTCGCTCACTGAAAAAATTATCGCGTTCCTGTACGTTCCCGTCATTCGCATCGCGGGCGACATTGCCAAAATGCTCGGCTATCCGGTTGGAATCATCTGGCGCATGAATCACAAACACGTTTGAGGTTAGAGGGCAGGCACAAGGCACAGCCCCTACCTTTCTCACTCACTCTACAATTCCCGACATCCATCAATGAAGATTGGTTACGTCTACTCTCCCCTTTTTCTAAAACATTCCGCCGCCGGGCATCCCGAAGCGCCGCAGCGTTTGGAAGCGATTACGCAGGTGTGGCAAGATACGCGCTTGCTCGACAACCTCGTCGCGATTGAACCAACACCCGCAACCGATAAAGACATTTTGCGCGTACACTCGCAAAAACATCTGAACACCATCGAATACGCAAATCGGCGCGGCGGGCTGCAAATTGACGGCGATACGTACATGAATGAATTTTCGCGCGACGCGGCATATCTCGCGGCGGGCGCGGCGATGAACGCGGTGGACGCGGTGATGACCGGAGTTGTGGATGCATCATTTTCACTCGCGCGTCCGCCCGGGCACCACGCCACGCGCGATTTGGCGATGGGCTTTTGTTTGGTCAACAATGTCGCCGTCGCCGCGCAGTACGCAATTGATAATTACAATTTGGAACGCGTGTTGGTGATGGACTTTGACGTGCATCACGGCAACGGGACGCAAGATATTTTTTACGCGTCGCCGAACGTGTATTATTTTTCCACGCATCGTTATCCGTTTTATCCCGGCTCGGGACATTGGCGCGACATCGGCGCGGAGCAAGGGCGCGGGTACACGTTCAACGTCCCTATGCCGCACAGCGTCGGGAACGAACAATTCGCGCGCGTCTTTGACGATTTGCTGTATCCGGCAATGGCGCGGTATCAACCGCAGTTGGTCCTCGTTTCGGCGGGATACGACGCGCACTGGGCGGACCCGCTTGGCGCGTTGACGCTGCTCGATGCGACAGGGTATGCGTACATGACGCGGGTCCTGCACAACATCGCGCGCGAATTTTCGCAAGGGCGCATCGCATTTATTTTGGAAGGCGGTTATAATTTCGACGCGTTGGGTTGGTCAAGTTATGCCACAGTGCAAGCATTGTTGGGCAAGCCGGTGACTGACGACCCGCTTGGCGCGCCGCCGCGCGAAGAACGCGACATTTCCGAATTGATTGAGCATTTGCAAGGCGTTCACCAATTGGTGTGAACATGCTCGCGGCAAGCGGCAAGAACCTATCGCACTATTGCACAATTGCACGAACCCACTATAATTTCCCCGTATGGCAGACGTAACCTTACGCGAGTCCGTCGAAGCAATGCGCGCCCTTTTGCGCGCCAACAAATACGCGGACGCGTACGCGCTGGGGCGACACATTCTCCATTTTTACCCCAAACATATCGAAACGTACACGATTCTCGCGCAGGTCTGTTTGGCAACGAATGACCTTGCGGGCGCGACGGATTTGCTGCGCCGCGTCCTGAGTGCCGACCCTGAAAATGTGCTGGGCTTGGCGGGCATGGCGTTAATCAGCGAGGCGCAAGAAAAACACGACGATGCATTGTGGTACCTCGAACGCGCCTACGAAATTCAACCCTCAAATGACGAATTGCGCGGCGAACTATTGCGGGTGCGTGAACTGTTTTACGGAACAGCGCCGGCCCGAGTTGAATTGACCCCCGGCGCGTTGGCGCGCGTCTATGCGCGGCAGGGATACTATACACAAGCCGTCAACGAATTTCGCCGCTTGTTACGCAATGATTCCAAACGTTTCGACGCGCGGGTCGGATTGGCGGAAGCGTTGTATCGCGCGGGGCGCACCGATGAAGCCGCACATATCGCGCAGCAAGTGATGGCGGACGCGCCGTTTGCGCTCAAACCAAATTTGATTCTCGGCGCGTTGTGGTCCGAGAATCAAGTTCCCGAAGGACAACAATTTTTGCAGCGCGCGCATCAACTTGACCCCGAACATCGCGTCGCGCGCGATTTGTTGGGTGAACGATTTGACGGCAGCGCACAGCCGCGCTTGCCCGTACCCGGCGAACGCGCCGAGGCAACCTCACCCCAACTTACCGCGACGACTCCAACCATCGTTGACGCGGAAGCAATGCGCGCCGTCGAGTTGTGGGGAGAAATAGAGCGCGCACAAGAACTTGCGAGTTCAACACAAGAGCCACTGGCAGCAGACAAAGACGCGCTCGAAACGCTCACGATGGAACCTGCACAGACCATTGCAGAGACCGCAAGCGCAGACTCGTTGTCGTCCCTTTTTGAAACTGCGGCGGCAATGAACCTCGCGGGTCTCGAAATCACCACTGCGCCTGCAAGCGAACCCGCCGCGTCACCCGAGCCGGTGGACGACACACTGCGCGAAATTTTGCAGGCGGAGCAAGAAGCCAAGGTCCAAGAGCAGCCCGCGCCGCCTCCCGAACCTGTTGCCGCGCCACCTCCCGAACCTGTTGCCGCGCCACCGCCGCCGAAACCCGCGTCGTCATTTGCCGAACGCGTTGGGCGCAAGAGTGGCGAACGTCTCGACACCGACGCGATTGCTGCTGCCGCCGCCGCGCTGGCATCGAGTATCGCACTCGACAAAACAAATCAACCCGCGCCAACTCGCCGTACACATCCGGCGATTCCCAAAGTGCGTCCCGTCATTCGCAGCGCGCAAGAAAAATTACCGAAATGGCTTTACATCACCGCGACGCCCGCGAACGCGCCCGCGTCGTTTGAAGCCCCCCCCCCTTCGACGGCAGACCGGATCGCGCCCATCGCTCCGGCAAAGCAGAATCGTCCCGATTGGCTGGTCGAAGCGCAAGCCGTCCGCGAACAAGAAACGCGCACATCGAGCGCAGACGCGGACTTGCCCGATTGGCTCAAACCGCCCGCGAGCGAAATCGAAAAACCCCGCGCCGAGGAACTACCGGGTCCTGGCATTCCAACATGGCTGCAAGAGCAGGCAATCAAGATTGACCCTCCCGCGCCTTCTGAACCACAGGCAGCTGTGGTGGCGGTCCCGGAATGGCTGCAAGACGCAACGCCGGCAGCCGCATCACAACCGACTGCAATCGAACCGGAACCCCTTGCAAAGGAAGGGTGGACGAACGAACCCGCCGCAAAGATACAAGAACCTGCTTGGCAGCAAGCGATTGAACAAGAACCGCCATTGGTGCGGCAAGATGAAATTGTCGAGACGGTCTCGATAGTGCAAGCGCCAACAGAACCGCTTTCGTTTCAGGAACCGGTTGTCAACATAGAGCCGACGCGTCAAGAACAAACAACGCGCGTCGAAGCGGAACCGATGAGCGAGACACCTTCCGTTGTCCAAGAACGCGCGCCGACACAAGCGATGCCCGATTCCGCGACGATGCTGCAAATGGCGCGCGACAAACGCGACGCGGGCGATTTGAAAGGCGCGCTCGATTTGTACGAACGCGTCATGCACCGCCGCCCGAATTATCTCGACCAGGTGAGCAGCGACCTGCAAGCCATTGTGCAAACAGGCAACGCGCCGACCACCGCAAATCGTTTGTTGGGCGAAGCTTACGCGATGGCAGGACGCTTCAAGGAATCGCTCGAACAATATCGGATTGCAATGGGCAAATCGTGAATCTGTTGTAAAATGAAATTCGTGGTGCTTGGCACCACGAATTTTTACGTACTTGATCTTATGGAGGATTCTCTTGCAACGCACACTCGTCATTATCAAACCCGACGGCGTACAACGCGCGCTCACGGGCGAAATTCTTGCGCGCTTTGAGAAACGCGGTTTCAAACTCGTCGCACTCAAGGTCATGTCCGTCGGCACGGACCTTGCCGAAGCGCATTACGCGATTCACAAAGGAAAATTTTTCTATCAAGGACTCGTAGATTACATCACGTCTAGCCCCGTCGTCGTCATGGTATTGGAAGGACACGAAGCGATTGGCGCGGTCCGCAAAATGGTTGGCGCGACGCGTCCATGGGAAGCAGAAGCGGGAACGATTCGCGGCGACCTCGCATTGATGGGCTTGCGGAATTTGATTCACGCGTCCGACGCGCCCGAAACGGCGGCGAACGAAATCGTGCTGTGGTTCAAACCGGAAGAGTTGGTGGACTATACGCGCGAATTGGACAAGTGGGTCAATGAATAAAAAAATTGGCGGCATGTGCCGCCAATTTTTTTTCATTCATTGAATCCTCACCACTACCGGCGCGTTGCTCCACAAATCTTCCAAGTCATAAAAATCGCGCGTGCCGGGGTCAAAGATATGCACAATCACATCGCCATAATCGAGCAGCACCCAGCCCGAACTATTTTCGCCGTCCACACTGATGGGCAACTTGCGATGCGCTTTGAGTTTTTTATCAATCTCGTCCAATATCGCTTTCGACTGGCGTTCGCTTTCAACAGTGGCAATTACAAAATAATCGGCAATGCTTGAAACTTTGCCCGTATCCAAAATAACAATGTCCGAACCCTTTTTGTCGGAAATAATGTCGGCGATTTCACGCGCCAATTCAATTGGTTCCAGAAGCATCTCCTCCCATGATAACGACTTTGGGCGTGATTATAACACACTCAATCGGCGATGCGTTCATTCTTTGCCAAACGCGTCCGAGCGGCGCGGCTGCAACGGAATCACGCGCACCGCTTGCCACCCCTGTGGAGTTTCCTGTACGCTAAACTCGACCACTTCGCCGCGTTCCAAATTGCGCTGTCCGGCGCGCGCGATTTGCGAATAATGCACAAACACTTCGCGTTCGCCTTCTGCCCAAAGAATAAACCCGTATCCTTTATTTTTCGCAAACGATTTTACCGTTCCGCGATACCGCTTTGTCTCATCCCTCATTCCTCATCCCTCATCCCTCATCTTACGCATCCATCACCTCTTGCGTCTCGGCGACCAAGTCCGCTTCTTGCTGCGCGAGCAGCGGAATGCGGCTGCGAATATCCGTCTCGAATTTTTTGAAAAAGAAATACGCGAGCAAAAACGGGAACGGCGTCCACAAGAGCCAATACGTCAACGGGTCCAAGACGGGCTGCGGCAAAAAACGGTCTAAATTGAAAATGATGATAAATATCATGGTGCCGACGGTAAAAAAATTCGGAATCGCGTCCGTCGCGTGAATGAGTTTCAAGCCGGTAGAACGAACCTTCGTGAGGGGCCACAGCAGATTGCTTCCGAGATAACCGAGTTGGTCTTCCAACACATGCCCCATCACCGCGCCAAAGCCGATGAACGCGGCGGTCAACGCCATGCTGTTGCCAAGCAACAAAAAGAACAAGCCGCACAACGCACCGAACAACAGTGCCATGAACAGCGAGTGCGAGTACTGCCGATGCCAGGGGATAAAATCAATTTCGACGCGCCCGTTGCGCCATTCCAACGCAAAGGACGGTCCGCTGAAAATATCAATCGTCGTAAATTCGCCATAGGTTGGCAAAAGCGGCGTATGAATTTTCGCGCGTCCTTCGGGATGCTGCCGCAAACTTTCGGGCAAGGGAATTTGCGATGTATTCACAATCGGTCCGAGTTTGACAATCACTTCGCCGTTCGCCGTATCGAATTTGATGGAATACTGCTGCCACCAATCGGGACCGAGACGCATCGTATTGCATTTCAAAATTTGTTTCTTGTGCGTCGCGCCCACTTTGTCAATGCCCGCCGCAATCGCGTCCGCGATGTTTTGCGATTCGAATTGTTCGGGATGCGGGTCCACCAAAATATCGGGTTCTTCGACAAAGCGCGCGTATTTGAAATCCAATGTATCGGGCAAGAGTCCGCCAATCCCGCCCAACACGAGAATAAACGAACCATCCAATGACGCGCGCACAGCATCAGGAAAAAACGTGCCCACCGCAACGCCGGTAATGAAATGAGAAATGCCCTTCACGAAATTTTCGATTTGTGAATTTCGATTTTCGATTTGGTCAACAGTTGCAAGTTCAATCGAAAATCGAAATTCAAAATTCTAAATTATCCTCAACCACTGCGCCACAGTCGGTCCCACGCCCGCGAGATTCAGCGTAATCGGCACAAGCAGCACGCCCAAACAATTCATGCGGCGCGAACCCCACAACACGGGCAGCCACCCAATCGGCGTGGCGACGAGCATGATGGCAATTCCGCCGAGTCCCGTAAAAAAGTACACGAGCGCAATGAGTACGAACAATGTCGCGAAGGAAATATAGCGATAGTTGATTTTTTCGACGAGCCACACCGCCACGCGCGCATAACCGAGCAAAAGAAAAAAGGACAACACGCCGCACAACACAATCATCGCAACCGAGACGTAATACAAACTCGTGCCTTGCGGCGTGTAAATCGTCGCGAGCATCCCCGACATGCCGCCTTTGGTGATGCGCGCGGCGGGCAAAAAGAAAAGCCAGAACGCGCCGACGTAATACAAAAATTTTGACGCGCCTTGCGAAATAATAAACACGCGGTCATCGCGCTGCGCCGTCGCGTGTCCCGCGAGATAGCCGCCGATGCCGCCCGTGACGACGGGAAAAAACGCGGCAAAGAGTCCACCCAACGCGCCGGAAAAAACACCGCGCGCAATCATGCTTGGCGGCGCGTCGAACGAATTGGTGATGTGTTGTTTTGGAATTTCCGTTCCCGACAAGATATTGTCCAATACCCACGGCACCGCGAACAATCCCATAAACGCGGGCAATAAATTTTGAAATGACATTTCGAGCGGCACGGGCGATTTATACATCAGCACCAAGCCCAAAATGCCCGCGAGCAAAAATGTCAAGATGCCCGCGCCCAATCCCTTCCACGCGTCCCACAACCGTGCGAGTCCTGTTGCGCCTCTATCACCGCCTTTGGGCCATTCCGCCATCAACATGTACGTAATGACCACCGCGAGAATCCAATGCAAGTGCGGCAGCAAAATTGTTCGCAGCGTGCCAAAAATGTTTGAAGCAAATGGCGACAACACCAACAACACTACCACGCCGCCCAACGCGCCAATGCCTGTCAACACGGCTGCTTCGTACCCGCGCGACATCAATAAATACTTTTGTCCGGGCAGCACAATAAACACGGTGGAATCATCCGGCGCGCCGAGAAAAATCGCTGAAATCGTGTTGAGCATCGCGTACCCGACAATCATCCCCAACAGCAGCATCGCCAGTTCATCCGCGCCGATAAAATTTTCCACACGCAGCGCGAACAAAATAAAAATGCCCGCGATGTTGTACACATGCAATGACGGCACGAGCGCGAGCGTGGAAGCAAGCAGTGTGCCTGCAATCGCATAGGGGACGAGGGAGAGGTATTCCACGAAGGACGAAGGACGAACGACAAAGGACGAATGACCAAATTATTCGTCCTTTGTCGTTCGTCAATGGATTGTTATTTCATCTGCCACAATTTCCAGATTCCCGCGAAACACATTCACTTTGCCGCGCACCGAAATGTTCGCGCCAATGGCGAGTTGGTCTTGAATCGGCGTGAGAACGTTTTTGAAAACAGTCACACGAATCGTTCCGGTGTCATCTTGGAGCGTCACATATTTGCCCGCCGAAAAATCATCGAGTTCGGAAATGATGCCTTGCAAGAAAACGATTTTGTCCAAATCATCCGTCGTAATGGAATCTATTGTGCGAATTGTCACCGTCGGCACGACGGCGGCGGCAACAAGTTCGACATCTTGCGCGCGTTCGGGAATGATTTCCAATTCGTCATTAAACAAGTCCACTTGCCCCGTCACGCGAATTTCCGCGCCCGCTTTCAATTCGTCGCGCACGGAAATTTTTTCCAATACATCCGCCCAAATCAACAGCGTAATTTTTCCCGTACCATCGTCGAGCGTGTACCGCATTCCCTGCGAGAATTTGCTCGCGCGCGAAATTTTTGCAGACACAATCACGCGCGCATCTTTGTCCGCCGCAGTGATGCTTCCAATTGTGCGCGCAACGGGCGCGGCAGTCGGCGCACGCGTTGGGCGCGGAGTTTCGGTCGGCAGGATTGTTGATGCAGTGGGCGTGTATGTTCCACTGGAATAGCCCGGCACAGTTGCGCGCACTGCAGCAGTTGTCGCGTTACCAGCCGCCGTCAAGACATTCTGTGCAACTGCCGGGCTGATTCTCACGTCACCCGCGCGGTTCGGGACAATTTCCAATTCGCGGCGATATTGCGTCAGTTTTCCCAACACATTTACGTGCGCGCCTTTCTGCAAATCGCTCGCGTTACCGATTTCATCATAGACATCTTGCCACAACACAACAGTAATTTCGCCCGTATCATCCGCGATAACCGCGCGCATCCCTTGCGAAAATTTTGAAACGCGCGTGACATTCCCCGAAACTTGAACGCGTTGATTCACGCGCGATTCATCAAGGTCCCCAATTCTGTTCTTCGTCCCCGCCGTGTTGTCCACATCCAATTTTTTGAAATCGCGCGGATGACGCAGAAACAATTGCGGCGAATCGCGGAAATACGTGACGATGCCTTGCACTTGAACCGAATCGCCCAACTCGAATGTCGGCAGCGCGCCGTACAATTTTTCAATGTCCGCATTGAACGCCACATCAATTTCACCGCCCGCGTCGCCGAGCGAAACGAGCGTGAGACCTTCGTAAGGCGTGCGAATTTCGCGCACATCGCCGCGCACAGTGACGTAACGCAATTCATCGTCGTACCCGATTTCTTTGATAGAGATTTCTGAGACGGAGGGGGGGGTGAGAGTGAGTTTGTTGGCGGACGCGACATTGAAGGAGGTAAAATCGTCGCGCACGCGCAATGTGCCTTCGACTTGAATCGCGTCGCCTGTCGTGGGAATTTTGTTTTGCGCGATGAGTTGCTCGGTCACATCGCGAAACGTCGCGGCTTGAATTTCGCCGGTATCGTCGGCAATGTAAAAGCGCAATGCTTTCGTGTCCGCATCATACATCGGACCGCGCGTGACCGTGCCTTTAATTTTCACGTACGCGTAATTCATCGTCGCGCCGATGTTGCCGATTTTCGTCGCGGGGGTGGACGCGCCGCTCACTCCGTACAACAACAGCGCGATGCCTGCAACTGCCAGTATCAAACACGCGAGCCGCAGATATTTGAGAGGCAAACGTTTCTTGATGTCCGCGCCGCAGTACGGACACTTTTCAAGGGGACCGACAAAACGCCCGCACGAAGGGCACGTTGCACCGACTTGATGCTGAATCGCGCTCATAAGGTGTAGAGACCGTCGTGAGATGGGGAATGAAAAAAGTATAGCACATTTTAGCGTTTAGAGGTTCGTCTTATGCTTGACGGCTGACGTTTCACGTTTGACGATTCACGTATGCTATAATCCCACGCGTCGAATCGTCCAATCACCCAATCACCCAATTCCCATGTCTCTCACCCGCGCCCACGTTTCCCATATTGCCGAATTGGCAAGACTCGAATTAACGGAATCGGAAATCGCACGCATGACCGAACAGCTGTCGGCAATTTTGGAATATGCCGAACGTTTGACCGCGCTCGATACGGACGCGATTGCGCCCACCGCGAGTGTGTTGCCGAATCAAAACGTGATGCGTCCCGATGTCGTGATGCCCTCGCTCACACGCGCACAGGTTTTACAAAACGCGCCCGATACGGATGCCAACCGCGAATTTCTGCGTGTACGCGCGATTTTAGAAGAGTGATTTGCCTCGATTTCCCTTGTATCCTTCGTTTGCATTTGCACGGGAGCAAAGGGAACGAAGGGAAATCGCGCGGCATCATTTCCTGTTTTCGATGAAAATCGCCTGGTTTGGTCATGTCGCGAGTGCGCGCCGCAATGGCATCGTTTCGTACTCGCGCATGATGTTGAATGGCTTGAGTCAGCGCGCCGTCCAAGTCGTTTTCTTTTTTCACGCGACGCGCGAACGTCATCTCGTTACACCGCCGAACGTGCGCGCCGTCCGCATTGGCGCATTGGACGTTTTGAACCGCGCAACGGTTTCATCTCTGCGCGCGGAACGTACGATTGAAAATGTCCTGCGCCACGAGCGCCCCGAAATCGCGCACGTTTCCCTTTCGTTTTCCAATCTTGATTCGTCCATTCCCGAATTGTGCCACGACATTGGCATTCCCGCGGTCGCGACCATTCATATGCCGTATGGTCCGCCCGGCTCGTGGTGGGGCACCGCGATGAAGGTGTTGTATCGTGTGTATGTCAACACCTTTGACAAGTATGATGCCGTGATTGTGTTTTCCGAAAATCAAAAACGCATGTTGGAAAAATACGGCGTCGAAAACGCGGCAGTCCACGTGATTCCAAACGGGATTGATACGGAAAAATTTTCGCCGGGTGAAAGCGACTATAAAACGGAATTGGGGGCGCGGCTTTTGATTTCGTATGTCGGACGCGTCGACCCCGAAAAAAATGTCAGCGTGTTGTGCGAAGCATTTACCTCGCTCGATTTGCCGGATGACCATGTTCTGGTCATTGCGGGCGACGGACTCGACCTGGGGCGATTGCGCCGCAAGTATGACGACGACCCGCGCATCATTTTTCGCGGACATCTCACCGACCCGCGCGAAGTACAGCGCATCTTGCGCTCCTCGGACATCAATGTTTTGCCGTCGTCGGTGGAAGGTTTGTCCATCGCAATGTTGGAAGCAATGGCGTGCGGCGCGGCAATGATTGTGACCGACGTCGGCTCGGATGGTGAAGCCGTGCGCGGCGCGGGCATCGTTCTGGATTTGGAAAATCTCGAAGGGCAATTGCCGCTCGCACTGCGGCAACTCATCGAGTTTCCCGAATTTCGCGAAGAACTGCGCGCGCGGGCACGCCAGCGCGTCGTCGAACAATACTCTTTACAAGGCAATCTCGATAAACTGGTGCGCTTGTATCGGCAACTGGAAGCGCGCGGACAACACTCCATCTATGGCTATCGCAACTGAACTGGTTCAATTGACCGCGCATCGCGCGTCCGAACTCGTACGCACAAGAGAAATTTCCTCTGTTGAATTGACGCGCGCAATTTTGGAACAGATTGACGCGCACGACAAGACGATTCACGCGTACTTGCATGTCACCGCCGAACGCGCGTTGGAACATGCAAAACGCGCGGATGAAGAAGTGGCACGCGCGCGCGCGATGGGCGACCCCAAGGCTTCGCCCCTACGCGGTGTTCCGATGTCCATCAAAGATGTGATTTCAACCAAAGATGTGGTGACCACGGCGGGATCGCGCATTCTCGAAAATTTTGTGCCTGTGTACAACGCGACGGTGATTGAGAGATTGGAAAATGCAGGCGCGTTTCTAATCGGCAAAACGAATCCCGATGAATTTGCAATGGGCTCGTCCACTGAAAATTCCGCGTACGGGGTAACAAAGAATCCTTGGGATTTGGCACGCGTCCCCGGCGGTTCGAGTGGCGGCAGCGCGGCCGCCATGGCAGCGGATGAAGGAATTTTCGCGCTCGGCACGGATACGGGCGGAAGCGTGCGCCAACCCGCGTCGCTGACGAGTACGGTTGGCTTGCGCCCGAGTTATGGACGCGTCTCGCGTTGGGGCGTGATTGCGTTCGCGTCGTCGCTCGACCAAGTGGGACCAATGACCAAAGATGTGCGCGACGCGGCGTTCATTTTGAATCTCATCGCCGGACACGACGAACACGATTCCACTTCTGTGAACACGCCCGTTCCGAATTATTTGAACGCGTTGCAAGACGAAAATTTGCGCGGAATGCGCGTTGGCGTGCCGCGCGAATACTTTGTCGAGGGTATGGCGGGCGAGGTTGAAAGTACGATTCGTGATGCGATCACGCATTTGGAAACGCTTGGCGCGGAAATTCACGAGGTCAGTTTGCCGCACACCGAATACGCGCTGCCGACCTATTATATTCTCGCGCCCGCCGAAGCATCCGCGAATCTCGCGCGGTATGACGGCGTCAAATACGGACCGCGCGCGGATGTGCCGGGTGATGTGTGGGATGTGATGCGCGCCACGCGCGGGCGTGGCTTTGGCTCCGAAGTGAAACGCCGCATCATGCTCGGCACCTACGCGTTGAGTACCGGATATTACGACGCGTACTATGTCAAAGCGCAAAAAGTTCGCACGCTCATCAAACGCGATTTCGATAACGCCTTTGACCGCGTGGACGTGTTGGTCAGTGCGGCATCGCCGACTCCGGCGTTTCGACTTGGCGAAAAATCGGATGACCCGTTGCAAATGTATCTCGCCGATGTCTTGACACTCGCGCAGCCGCTCGCCGGCATTCCCGCGATTTGTATTCCGGCCGGTTTTAGCGACGGCGGTTTGCCGATAGGTTTGCAAATTATGGCGCGCGCATTTGAGGAAGAAAAAATGCTGCGCGTCGCGTATGCGTACGAACAAACGACGGAATGGCACAAACGCAAACCAAAATTGTAACGCCGCATGCCATCCGAACATTTCGTCCCGTTTTTTGACGCGCTGGATTCGGCACTGCCGCGCGTCACATTTGTCCAAATTGGCGCGAACGATGGCGTCTGGAACGACCCCATCGAGCCCTATTTGCGCGGCGAGAAATGGCGCGGCGTTTTGGTTGAACCCGTTCCGTATGTTTTTGCGCGGCTCAAAGCGCGTTAGGGTTCGCGACAAAATTTTATTCTGGAAAATTGCGCGATTGCGGAAAGCGACGGCACGCGCACTTTTTACAGTGTTCGCGAATGGGAAGGCGACGAAGCTTCACACGCTTCCGCAATCGGTTCCTTTTCTCTGGTGCATGTGTTAAAGCACGCGGCGAACGTGCCCGACTTTACCAAGCGCATTCAGTTGACTCAAGTTCCGTGCCTTACACTCCGCACATTGTTCGCAAAACATCACATCACCCAACTCGACGCGCTGGTGATGGATGCCGAAGGGTACGACGGCGCAATCGTCCAAAACATTCCATTTGACATCGTGCGTCCCGCCGTCATTTTTTTTGAACACAAACATTTGGATTCGGCAACGCGTGAACAATGCCGGACCCTCCTCACGCAGCATGACTATCTTTTGTTTAAACGCCATTCCAATACGCTCGCGCTTCTGAACCAACTGCGTAGCCAACATGTCGCGTTCGCGACTGCGTGGGAAAACGCGCAGAGCTTGAATCTTGGCAGGATGAACACATGAAACCTTCCGTTCTCGTTTTCGACGTCAACGAAACGCTTCTCGACCTCCGCGCGCTCGATTCCGAATTTGCGCGCGTCTTTGGCAGCGCGAATGTGCGCGGCATCTGGTTCGCGCAATTTATTCAAAACACGCTCCTTTCGATTGTAACCGATGTGTATGAACCGTTCGGCGTCATCGGCGCGAGCGCGTTGGAACAAGTTGCCGCCCGCTTGAAAATTTCCATCGCCGCCCAAGACAAAACAAAAATAATGGGTGGCTTGAAAACGCTGCCGCCGTTTCCCGAAGTGCCGCGCGCCTTGCAGCAATTGCGCGATGCCGATTTTCGTTTGTGCGCGTTGACCAATTCCGTTCAATCTGTCGCCGTCGCGCAAATACAAAACGCGGGCATTTCACATTTATTTGAAAAAATTCTTTCGGCGGATTCCGTCAAACGCTTGAAACCTGCGCGCGCGCCGTACGAATTTGCCGCGCGGGAAATGGGCGCACAGATTTCCGAAATCAGGATGATTGCCGCGCACGCGTGGGATGTGACGGGCGCGTTACGCGCGGGCGCGCACGCCGCGTTCATCGCGCGGCAGGGCATGGCGCTGGACGCGTTGTTTCCGCCCCCGGATATTGTTGGGAAGGATTGGCAGCACGTGGCAGAACAGCTTATATCACAACGAGGTGAAGCATGACAATTGCAACGAACGGACAACATCGCGGCAACGGACATCACGAACCAAAGAATGTCTTGGGCACACTTCTCGAAGGATGTTGTTTTAACCCCCTCACGGGTTTTTATCGGAACGGCGCGTGTGATACCGGACCGGAAGATTTGGGTGTGCACGTGGTCTGCGCGCAGATGACCGCAGAATTCTTGGAATTCAGCGCGCGCGCCGGGAACGATTTGAGTACGCCCGCGCCCGAATATGATTTTCCCGGCTTGAAACCGGGTGACCGGTGGTGTTTGTGCGTGGACCGCTGGAAAGAAGCGCTTGACGCGGGCGTTGCGCCGCCCGTGTTTTTGCGCGGGACGCATCGCGCCGCGCTGCACGTGGTGACGCTGGAGCAATTGAAAAAATACGCGCTTGACAAATAGAAAAAGGAATCACGCTGACACGCCGGATCGCGCGCAGAACGTTTGCGCGCGATTTTTTTGTTTCGCGCGACGTTCTCAAACTTGACACACGTGCCTCTTTTCATATACTTGCTTCAAGTATGCAAACATTTGCATATTTGTGAATTATCATGTTCTTGACCCAAGGCGCAGTATGAATGACCCCGTCCGTCAATTCAAAGCCGATTTTTTTCGGGCGTTAGGACACCCTGCCCGTCTCAAGCTGTTGGAACTCTTGCGGAACGGCGAAAAAAGCGTGACCGAGCTTCAAGCACAGTTGGAAATCGAACCGTCCGCCGTCTCGCAGCAGCTCGCCGTGCTGCGAAGCAAAAATATCGTCGAGGCGCGCAAAGTTGGCACGACTGTTTTGTACAGCGTGCGGGACCCCCAGATTTTTCAATTGCTCGAAATTGCGCGGCGAATTTTCAGCAATCAATTGGTGGACACACGCGCCATGCTCAAACAAGCAAGCAAGGAAAAACCACTCGCCTCCTCTTTTGGCAAGCGCGCTGCAAAATCTGCCGCGCGCTAAACAGATGCTTCCATGACCCTCCCTTTTCTCAAGCTGCTGCGCAACGAATTTCGCGGCTATAACTCCGCGTCACTACAAAAAGATTTACTTGCCGGCGTGACCGTCGGCGCGGTTGCCCTGCCCCTCGCGCTCGCGTTCGGGATTGCTTCGGGCGCGAATGCGGCGGCGGGATTGATTACCGCGATTCTGGCAGGCATCATCATCGGCGGGCTGGCAGGCGCGCCGTATCAAATTTCGGGACCCACGGGCGCGATGAGCGCCGTGTTGATTCTGCTCGCGGCGAAATATGGCTTGGAGGGAATCTGGGTTGTCAGCGTCATGGCGGGACTGCTGATTCTGCTCGTCGGCATTTTTCGTTTGGGACGCATCATTTCCTTTATTCCGCGTCCGGTGATTACGGGCTTTACGAGCGGTATCGCGATTATCATTCTCGTGGGACAACTCGACAATTTGCTCGGCATAAAATCCGCGAGCGCAGAAAATGCATTGGCGAAATTGTTTACCATATTGCAATTTTCCGCGCTGCCGAATTGGCAAACCCTCGTTACCGGCGGCATTGTGATTGCGACAATGTTTGTACTGCCCAAGTCCATCACGAAACGCGTCCCCGGCTCACTGGTCGGCATCGGGTTGGCAATGGTGACGATGCTCGTGTTTCAATTTCGAGAACCCGTCATCGGCGAGATTCCGCGCACGTTGATTTTGGAACAACGTTTGCTGCCCGCGACATTGTTTTCGGCGGAAACGTTTGCGCGCTTGCCTGAATTGTTTGTGCCGGCGTTGAGTGTTGCCGCGTTGGGCGCGATGGAATCGTTGTTGTGTGGCGCGGTCGCGGGAAACATGACGGGCAAAAAAATGGACAGCGACCAAGAATTGATCGCGCAGGGCATCGGCAACATGCTCATTCCGTTTTTCGGCGGCGTGCCGGCGACGGCGGCAATCGCGCGTTCGAGTGTCGGCGTCGCAAGCGGAGGGCAGACGCGCTTGACGAGTATTTTTCACGCGTTGTTTTTGCTCGCCGCCGCGTTTTTGCTTGCACCGCTGATTGGACAAATTCCGCTCGCGGCGTTGTCGGGGGTTTTGATTGTGACGGCGATTCGCATGAATGAATGGAGCGAAATTCGTTGGATGTTTCATCATCGCTTCAAGAGCGCGATTGCGGCGTTTCTGATGACCATGTTCGCAACAGCGTATTTGGATTTGACGCAAGCAGTCATTATCGGCGTCGCGTTGAGCGCGCTCTTGTTTCTCAATCAAATCAGCGCGATTGAATTTGCGACAAGCGATGTGGACTTGGAAATTTTGAAAGCGCGCGGCATCAAGTTGAACGGCGCGCATCAACACATTCGCGTGGCATATGTGACCGGTCCGTTATTTTTCGGCGCGGCGGCGATGCTGCGAAAAGCGACGGAAGAGTTGGAACGCGAACCGCGCGCGGTGGTGATTCTTTCCATGCGCGGCGTGCCGCTGTTGGACTTGAGCGGCTTGGAATTTATTGAAGAATTGTGGGAGCGTCAGAAAAAACACAACGGGGAATTGTTGTTGTGCGCGGTGCAGCCCGCCGTGAAAAACATCCTTGACCGTTCGCGTCTCACACAAGAAATCGGCGAACAAAACTTTTTTTGGAGCGCCGACCAAGCCATTCTCGCGGCGAGTTCCAAAAGCAACTGATAAATCTTGTTACACAATATCGCTCGAAACCAAAGCTTCCTGAACACGAACCTCCGCGAATCGTAACGAATGCACGCGAAATTTCTAGAAAAAAATCGCGCAGATTCGCGTTTTCGTTCCCGAACTCTGACGCAACCATAGTGTTTCCTGCGTTACCTCATAGAAAAAAATTCCGTTACCCAAAATGGGCAACGGAATTTTTTTCTATGACTTGGCTGCTTCGGCGGAAAGCACGCTGCCAAAACGAATCTCGGCATCTTTTGGCGGCAATTCGCGCATCCATTCGGGCAAAAGTTCTGCCACCCGCGCGCGCATGTCCCACGCCGCGCGTTCCAAAATTTGTGGCGTCAACTCCGTCCCATAGTATTCGCTCAATTCGTACACCGGTCCGAAATGAATTTCAATCGGCACGCGACGCGGAAACTTGGAACCAATTGGCATCACTTTTTCCATGCCGACCAAACCGACGGGTAAAATCGGCACGCGTTTTTGAATCGCGATTTTTGCGACGCCGGGTTGAAAAAGTTGCAAATGCCCTGTCGGGCTGCGCGTGCCTTCCGGCGCGATGCCCAGGATTCCGCCGCGTTTGAATATGGCGAGAATCGTTCGCATCGCGATCACGTCCGATTGATTGCGATAGACCGGAAACATGCCGAGCTGCGCCATCAATTTTGGCAACAACGGTTTTTCAAACAATTCTTGTTTGGAAATCGTGAACATGTGGACGCCGGGCTGCCAGCCCGCGTCCACCATGACCGAGCCGAGCGTGGGCAAATCGAACGCGGAGAGGTGATTGATGGTCACGATGAGCGGACCCGTTTTGGGGATGAACTCTTGTCCGACAATTTTCCAAGCAAAAAAGGTGCTGAACAGCCAGCGAAAAAAACGCGCGGCGGTGTTGATAAAGCGGCGGTGTTCGGGCGTGTCCAACGTTTCGGGCGGGCGCAAGAGCGCGGTTTTGGATTCCGCGCGCAAAGTAGGAGGCGTACTCATGACACCACAATTATATGTGGAATCGAAATGATTGAAAAACGCATATAATCAAGTACGGCAACGCATTTTGCGATGCGCGCATCGAGAAATGCTACACCCCAACACACGACCAATGGAAACTCTCCGCAAATCTTTTCTCTCGCGCGGCAATCTCACCGTCTGGATTCTGATCGCGCTGGGTCTGATTATTCTGATGCAGAATACCTTGTCCGAAGAAATTCGCGTCGGGCAGTTTGTCCCGCGCAATGTGCGCGGAGTTTTACAAGTCGCGCTGACGAACCAAATCTGGTTCACTCTCAAACTGCTTGTTTTCGCACCCATTGCCGTATTCTGGCTTTTGAACCGTCGCCGCCAGGTACGCCGCGCGTTGCATGTGAGTTTGGGGCTGTTGACGTTCGAGTTGTTGACGAGCGTTTCGTTTTTGGTCATTACCCTTGCGGACGATACATCACGCCAAGCGGTGGGCTTGATTCGCGATACCATTTCGGTCGCGCTCATCAACATCCTCGTTTTTTCATTGTGGTATTGGGTGACAGACGCCGAGCCGCTGCTCGACCTGCCGCGCGCACATCAGCCGAATGAGTGGCTCTTTCCACAATACAGTTTGGCGTACAAAAAATTTGAAACATGGGAACCGAACTATTTTGACTATTTGTTCCTCGCGTTCACGACGACGACGGCGTTCGGTCCCACCGACACGCTGCCCTTGTCGCGCCGCGCGAAAGTGTTGATGATGCTGCAAGCGTTGTTATCGCTGGTGATTATTGTCGTGTTGGCGGGAAGGGCGTTGAGTATTTTGAGATAACGGTATTTTCAAAAATACGGGCGCGTTTGCCAAAATTCGAGTCTCGCATACAATATCGAGCCGTTGCGCGTTTTGCGCGACGAATGTTTCTATCAACCAGACACCTCCTCGCGGCGTGTGTGTTGCGCCAAAAAA
>CALMZO010000247.1 GCA_937870825.1 uncultured Chloroflexota bacterium
GCGCCGTATCACGCCCAAGCGAAATATGATGCCGAGGATGTGCCGCCGTACCCGGTGGATTATTCTGAAATTCGCGGCCAAGAACACGTCAAGCGCGCGCTCGAAGTGGCGGCGGCGGGACAACACAACATCATCATGACCGGACCGCCCGGTGCGGGCAAAACGTTATTGGCGCGTTCTTTGCCTTCCATTCTGCCGCGTCTCTCTCTGCCGGAAGCCATAGAAATTAGCCGCATCTATAGCGTGAGTGACCTTTTGCCGGACGATTCCCCTCTCGTGCGCCATCGTCCATTTCGTTCGCCGCATCATACGATTTCGTTTGCGGGTCTCGTCGGCGGCGGACGATGGCCCCATCCGGGCGAAGTTTCGCTCGCACATCGCGGCGTTTTGTTTTTGGATGAATTGCCCGAGTTTGATGGTCGCTCGCTGGAGGGATTAAGACAACCGATTGAAGACAACTTTCAAGCGTGAGACCTTCGCGTGTGTGAATCTGGACGTTTTCGCTGCGCTGTCCAAATTCGCTTCAACCGAAACCAATTGATTCCCTAAACACGAACTCTCCCAAAACACCTATGCTTGCTCAAGTTCTCTCTTGCGCGGTTCTCGGTCTCGATGGTGTGCCTGTTCAAGTCCAAGTGGATGTCACCAACGGCGGACCTTTCTTTGTCGTCGTGGGACTCCCGGACGCTTCCGTCAACGAAAGCCGCGAACGCGTCCGCGCCGCCATCAAGAATTCAGGACTTTCTTTTCCGCTCAAACGCATCACGGTGAATCTTGCACCGGGCGATTTACGCAAAGAAGGTCCCGCCTACGATTTGCCCATTGCGATTGGACTGTTGCAAGCCAGTGACCAACTCACCGCTGATTTGTCCTCCGCGATGATTATTGGGGAACTCTCGCTCGATGGCGCGGTGCGGCACACCAACGGAGTGCTTTCGATGGCGATGCAAGCGCAAGGGGCGGGATTGAAACGCTTGTTTGTGCCAGCGAGTGATGCACCCGAAGCGGCACTCATTTCGGGATTGGATGTCTATCCGATTGAGAGTTTGTTTGCGCTCTATGCACACCTGCAAGGACTCCAACCCATTTTACCCACGCGCACAGGACTGGAATTTCAACCCGATGATGCAAGTGCTGGCACCGATTTTCAAGAAATTCGCGGACAGGAACATGTCAAACGCGCGTTGGAGATTGCGGCGGCAGGCGCACACAATCTCATTATGACCGGTCCGCCGGGCGCGGGAAAGACTCTTCTCGCACGCGCGTTCCCTTCGATCTTGCCGCGTCTCACGTTACCAGAAGCACTGGAAGTTACGCGTGTTTATTCCGTCGCGGACATGTTGCCGAATGAGATGCCGCTCATGCGGACACGTCCGTTTCGTGCACCGCATCACACGATTTCACATGCGGGGTTGGTTGGCGGTGGCAGATGGCCCCGTCCCGGTGAAATCTCGCTCGCACATCGTGGCGTGTTGTTTTTGGATGAGTTGCCGGAATTTGATGCGCGCAGTTTGGAGGCGATGCGCCAGCCCTTGGAAGGCGAGCGGATTGTTTCGATTTCGCGTGCACAAGGGTCACTCACGTTTCCTGCAAACTTTTTGCTGCTCGCGGCAATGAACCCGTGTCCGTGCGGTTATTACGGGCATCCGACGAAAGAATGCACGTGTGCGCCCGCGCAGATTGTGCGCTATCAGAAAAAGATTTCAGGACCGCTGCTCGACCGCATTGACATTCACATTACCGTGCCACCCGTGGAATTTGAAAAGTTGTCGGGGAATCGGTTGGGTGAACCATCGGCGGTGATTCAAGCGCGAGTTGAGAAGGCGCGCACCAAACAGCGCGAGCGGTTTGAAAAGGCGGGCGTGCAGAACATGCAAGCGAATGCGGATATGGGTCCTGCTGAAGTGCGACAGTTTTGTGAGTTGGACGAAGCGGGGAAGCAATTGATGCGTGCGGCGATGAAGCAGATGAATATGAGCGCGCGGGCGTTTCACAGAATTTTGAAACTCGCGCGCACCACCGCCGATTTAGCAGAGAGTGAAAAAATCGAAACGCATCATTTGGCGGAGGCGGTGCAGTACCGGGCGCGGAGTCAAGAATAGAGTAAGTCAGATAGAATTAAGCGCGAGTCATCCTACACTGGAGATTGCATAAGGTGAACGGCTTAAGCAAATGTTCGCACCGCGTTGAGATGCTCCGAGGCGACATCAAAAATCGCAACGATCGTGCTGACGGGCAATATGGTCGTACCCGGCTCCTGCCGTACGCGAATCAATGATTTCCACGCTTGGGCATTCTCCCTTCTTCAAACAATATGCGCGCTTCAGACCCAAATCGCGTCTGACCGATTCCTGCTTCATCGAGAAAGCGATAAATCTGTTCAACCACTCAATGCCAGATGAAAGTCATGGCCGGGGAGTCGGCACCCGAGTTGGCGGAGGCGCAGGTCTGTCTGTTGGCGCAGGCATACCAGTTGGCGGAGGCGCAGGCATATCAGTTGGTTCAGGAGGTGTCTTTTCTGTTGGTGGCGGCGCTGTCGTTTCTGTCGGAAATGCGATGTTTGTCGCAGTTGGTGTAGAAGTGGATGTCATAGTTGGACGTGGGCGCGGTGTAATTGATGGACTCAGTTCGAAATTTGCCAAGTTCTTTTGGACTGTCGGCGTTGGAATCAAATTGTTAGGAGCGTCATGGGGTTTCAACAAAGAGCTGACAATCAAGAACGAAAAGGTGTCGCTGTCAGCGCTCAGAATTGTCTCATCAATTCGAGTAATTCGCACAGACCAAGAGTATTTGCCAGAATAGGGTCCATATCGCCATTCAGCAAAATCAACATCAAGCACTTGGTCGCGTGTGGTTGCGATGCGTAGTCGTTCTTGAGACTCTGCATACCCCACCAGAATTTCAAATACTTCATTGAGTAGCAACCGATGCGTAGATGTCCAACGAAGTGTTGTGTGCGATGTGACAGTTTGTTCGTTAGCCGGGGCAAACGCCTGTGGGGGTTGGTATCGTGTTGCGGTCGCTATTTCATTAGGTTGTGGAGCAGGTCCAAGGTTTGGGATGGTTGGGGCAAGGGCAGGAGGCAACTCTGCAACCAAAGTGGTTGAAGGAAAAAGGGTTGCGGCTTTTGTCGGAGCATTGGTAGGCTGCGGAGCAAAAGTTGGTACAAAAGGGTGAGTTTCGGTCGGTAAGGGAATTGCAGTTTCTAAATTTGATTGCTGAGCTGGCAATCTTCTAGTTGATGAGGTATTTTGGACGGAGTCAGCACAGCTTGCAAGAACCCAGAGTGAAAGAGCAACCAGCAAGACAAACACGAGGTCCTTTTGCAACCTGCATCTTTGTTCCAGGAAAGTCTTGGCAAAGACTGCAAATATCATTTTCTAGGTCCTTGATCTACTGCTAGATATTGGGCGATTTCAGCAGGCGTTAGTGTCCGTGTCAGACGTTTCGGTACCTCGTCAAGTATTTCGTTAAATGGCGCGAATAACTGACGCGGCAGAATTAGCGCGGTGCCATCTTTGCTTGATGTAACCAAACGTGTTTGGTCAGGGCTAAAGCTTGCGCTCGTCACGTCGCCTGAATGTTCAGAGAGCCGCGAAACCAATTGGTTGTTCTCCCAATCCCATACATATACAAAGTCATCTATCGAGGTATCCACAATCCACTTGCCATCGGGACTAGAGGAGGCGTGCAGCACCCAGTTCTTGTGTTCACGGCTCTTGCGATTCAGGGAAGAATTGGTCCAATCCCAAATGTATGTAAACCCATCACGGCTCGATGTAATGACCCGCTGCCCATCAGGGCTGAAGGAAGCACTAGTTACCAACCCATTGTGACTTGCAAGAACTGTAACAGGGTCTCTGACAATTGTCGCTGAACCCAATGAATTTGTAATATTCCAAACACGGGCTGTATTATCAGCACTTGCCGTAACCACAAATTCATTGTCGGGGCTGAATTGCGCGTCTTGGAGCCAGTTGGAATGTCCACGAAGAATCGTCAATAATTCGCCGGTATATACATCGTAGATATTTGCTGACGTATCATTGCTTGCCGTCACAATGTATTTGCCATTGGAACTGAATGCCACGCTCTTGACTCCCAACGAGTGCCCCTTGAATGTATTTAGCAGCGCGCCTGAATTCGCATCCCATAGCTTTGCTGTCCCATCCTCACCAGCCGTCGCGACAAATTTTCCATCCGGGCTGAAAACTGCTCGATTTACATTTGCCTGATGCCCCTGTTTCCCCCCCAACTCTACAAGCACACGCCCCGATTCCGAATCCCATATACGCGCCGTATCGAAACTGGAGGTTACGATTTTTTTTCCATCCCGACTGAATGAGGCAAAGGTCACGTTTAGGTTATTACCTCTTAACGGGATGACTCCGTGCGCTGCAACTACATCCCAGATTCGTGCTGTTCCATCTGCACTTGCGGTGACAGCTAGAGTTCCGGTCGGATCAAAAGTCGCACCATAAACCCAGTCCTTATGTGCGCGCAATACCTCCAACTCTTGTCCTGAATACGGTTCCCAGAGTCGCGCAGTATGATCCGCACTGCCCGTCAAAACAAATCGGCTGTCAGGGCTAAAGAGTGCGCTAGTAACTTCGGCTGAATGTCCCGCAAGTACGGAAATCGCCTTTGCGGCCTGCCAATCCCACACTCTTGCAGTCTGGTCTGTGCTTCCTGTGACGACCAATGAGCCATCAGGACTGAACCCGCCGTTTGTCACCTTGTTTGTATGACCCCGCAATTCTGCCTCCACTGCGCCATTCTCGACATTCCAAATGCGAGCGGTTTGATCGTAGCTTGTGGTCAACAGCGATTTGCCGTCGGGACTAAAGTCTGCACTAGCAATGAGGTCAGTATGTCCAAAAAGCTCATGCATGCGTGTACCTGTTCGCACATCTAAGATTCGGGCGTTTCTTTCATCGGATACCGTGGCTAACAAGTTGCCGTCTGGACTGAAGCGGATGACAGAGGCAGGAGATTCTTCAGTTTGCAATATGCTAATGGGATTGCCGTTTTCAACATCCCATAGCCGTACTGTACCATCATCTCCTGCGGTAACAAACTGTTTGCCGTCCGGGCTAAATTGTCCCCTGTTAACTCGTCCTTTGTGTCCTTCGAACGAGGCTTTCTTGACTCCGGTATCAGCATCCCACAATTCAACAAGTCCATTATCTCCTGTCACCAAGACCAGCTTATCGTTGGGACTCAATAAAGCATCCCAAATTCCACCTGGTGGTCCCGCAAAGTTCTGAATAACCTGATGCGCTTCGGCATCCCAAAGTCTTGCACTGCCGTCCCCGCTTGTGGTCAGAATGCGGTTTCCATCCTTGCTATACTGCGCGCGAGTTACCCACGAAGTATGTCCTCTCAGAGTCCCGCGAAGGCGCGACAAGACTAGTGCTTGGCGCAACGTCTCTTCTGCTTGGAGAGTATCTGCGAGACGAACTGCTTCATTTGCTAGCAGCACACTGAGTTCGGGGTCGACTGATAATTGCGCTTGCGCGTTTGCTGCCAATGCGCCGGATTGGGCAAGTTTGTTCGCATCTTCAGCGAGGACGCGCAACCGATATGCAATAAACAACAACACCAGAATAATGACCAGTACTGTGGAGACCGCTACAAGACCAAAGCGCAGGAGTCGAGTTCGTTTGCTTTCCGCGTCCAGTTTTTTCTGAATTTCCTGTTGTGCTTGTTGCTGGGTATAACGATTTCGCCAATCCAACACAGGCGCGGCAAGCACATCATGGAAAATTTCGTAGCGTGTCACTTGCGGTTGGTCGGGTGGACTTGATGGGCGCAACACACGAGTATCCCCACGCGCCAACTTTTCCAAAACCGGAGAGATCTCCGGTGCTGGCAATTCAACATAAGATGCAAGATCGGAAATCGAGTATGCGATTTTCGTTCCAGAAGGCGTAACCAAGTACCGAAAGATTTTCGCCGCGATGTTTTGATCTCGAATATCCAATGCATTCATCACTCCATCAAAATGAGTTAAGACGATTCGCTGAGCCCCACCTAATCTTCGCAAGGTTGTCGCGCGCAACCTGCGCGACCCCGCTGCTAATTCCTCATTCCAAATTCGTTGCATGACCAATTGCAAATAGGGTGTTTCGATTTGTTGACTTGCGCCTAGCGCTGCGCCTTGCCCGCTTCCATTCAATGTCACACGCCCCACTTGAACCTGATCCAAAACCGACTCGGTTAGTTCTGGGTCAACATAAATCGAATCTTCCGCTGGGACGCGGCGGTTATATTCTCGGATAGGTTCTTCGATTGCTTGTCTGCCCCCATCTCGATCCAAATGAGCCAGACGCAGATAATTCTTGAAAAGCGTTGGAATGCGCGGCTTGAAGAAATCTAGTTTTGCCAATGAATCCTCACGGAAGGAAAGCAAAAAGTTCGCGTGCAAGTCGGGGAGATTCACAGCGTGCGGCATCTCTATTGCGAATGTACCGTCAAGATCCGAGGCGGCGTGATACAAGAAATATTCTTCAAATTGGTCAAGGATGAGTAACAAATCACCTTTGATTTCGCGCGTCCACGCGTCGAGCGTTTCAACAAACGACGACCGCGGTACAAGATTCGCACTTGGGAGAACAAGATTCACTTGTTCTTGAATCGCTGCATATAGACCTGTGATGGGGTCATCGCGCCAGCGATCAAAGACCACAACAAAAAAATCTGCGCGGGCGCGTTTGCGCTGCAAGTTCCGTTGCGACTCGGCGCGCAAAGCGCTTGCAACGCCTGCGCGCAACACCGAACTTTTGCCGACCCCACTTGGACCATAAAGCAACGTCAAGCGTGAGGCAACGAGGTTTGCCGAAATAATGCGCGTGTCTTCTTCGCGCCCAAAAAAGAACGGCGCGTCCTGTTCATCATAGGGAGTCAATCCCTTGTATGGGGAATTGGGATGCGGAGGTGCCTTCTGCGTGATTTGCGAATTTCTAGTAGGCGCGTTCAACTGCTCTCTCCATTCGCATCATCACCACGCAAGCGCCTCCCGATCTCTGCAACAAAGACATCCATCGGCATATCAATCAAATCCACATTTCGTCGCTGCCACATTTTTACATCAATTTCTTGCATATCCGTCTGCAACGCGTAGGAAGGATAATCGCGCCCGTATCTGCCATCCCATATCCTCTGCAACAAACCGCGTAGATTCCAGTCACGCAAGTTGTAGCCCATGAACAAGAAATGACTGTGCTGCAAGCGACGCAAGATCTCAGCAGGAATCACATTCAAGATATTCGTTTGCGCCAGATAATCAATATAGTGATCCTCCGTAATTACATAACTGTCTCGTGTCTTGTCTTGACGGTTCACAACGCCATGCAGTTTCACAATGATGGTACGTTTCTTGGGGTCCAAGTTTCTGTAATCGTTGGGGCTCTGCACGACAACTTCCGTGCCGTCAGGGATTTGATGGCGAAACATGCCGCGATCAGCGCCGTCCGCGATGTATGTTACGAGGTCAAACGGTTCCTCTGCCGCACGAAATGTTCGCTCCAAAATATCATCATAGTTTGCTGAAACGATAATTGGGTGATGTGCCTCGTAACCTTGCGCTCTCTGAATCAAGGGCAGATTCGCAAGAAACAAATGAACTGCTGTAGGCAGATAATCACTGTCAAAAAGGTCATGCAATCGTTCGTAGAGCACGCGTGATGTACTCAGCTCCGCAACATACTGCGATGCACTGACCAGATTCAACGATTCACGCGTGTTGTAATTGATGCGGCGAATCAGAAATTCGGCTATCTCGCGTGCGTTGGGCGCATATTTATTTTTCTCCCAAATCGTGCCCGTCGGCCGTTCTACCAAGTTAATTCCACTTCCCAAAATCGGAACGACGCGACCTTCCAAGAATGCTTCGGTGAGAATTTCGAGCTGGGATTCAACCAGCTCGTACTGTGCAGGACCATGCGACATCGCCCGTGCCACACTTAATTTCCGTTCGACATGTTGAACCAGACTGGGCACATCACGATAGTTTCGGCTCTTTCCTTGGATGCGTCGAAATGCGAGCAACGCGTTGTGCCAATCTTGTGCTTCGTACCATTTTTTCCCCTCAGTGTATAACTGAGCGAGGGTTGCTTCGGTTTGTACGCTCTCAAAAATTCTGATTGCGTCAGGATCCTCAGGATTGCGTTGAATCAATCTCTGTGCATATTGCCCTGCGCGCGCGAAATTGCGCTCACGTAGTGAGTCTTTTGCAAGACGCATCGTTGCTGCGCGTCGAATTGCATCGACGGTTTTTTCATCCATGGCTTCACGCGCAAACAAATTCCCATCATCCACGCGCGTGAATAGCACCGGGGTTGCCCACTCCAGACTGTACGCTTGATTCGCCAATGCCTTGCGCGTTTCGCCTAATGCAGCGTCAATCGGAAATTGGTCTGTAAGCGCACCATAAAACGTGCTTGCGAAAATTTTCGCGGCGTCGTCGGTGAAGGCAAACTGCATTGCAATCACGGCGGGAATGCTTTGGCGCATCAGCGTTTGTGCAACACCTACAAACGCGTTGCGCGTGGATGCGCGTGCGCCTTCGCACGCGTTTAGGACGACGAGCCGCATTGTTGGATGATCTGACAAGTGCCGCGCCAAGACACGCGCATCTACGAGTTCGGCAGCACCATTATCATCTTGGAACACCACTACGCCGCGCACCTCATCAGCAAGAGTCCCATCAAACTCGCCATGACCGCTGAAGTGGAGGATGTGATATTCGTTTTGACGCAATTGTCTTTGGAACGCTCCAAGTGTCGGACGCTCCAGAAGGTCAATTTCGAGCAATCCTGTGCTAATCACATCAGCGAGCGCATCACGGAGATGCCGCCATTCCTCGGCAACATCCAATTCCGGATAATCGCGGGGGTTGGAGAGAATCACCAGTACGCGCAGGGGCGGGGTAATGGGAAGCGGCTTGATGGGCTGATTCAGTTCAAGATAACGCACCAGTGCGCGTTGCGAGGAGAGTGCAAGAAAATCCTGCCCGTCATGCAAGAGTTCCCAAGGCACGTCCGCGAGTTCAGGGACATCATTTAGCCGCAAACGAATTCGCAGACCTACATTTTGTATTGCCGCAAATTGCGCGCTGCTCGCATATGCGATCTTGAGAGCGTCGGCAAAAACCGCGTCAAACAGTTTCCTGCCAAAATCGCCCAGGACATTAGACGCGGTGCGCGGTGAGTGCGCCGGAACTGCGGTTGTTCTGCCAAATTTTGAGAGGATAGGGGCAAGGTCGTTTGACAAAGAGGGGAGCGAGAATATGTGCGCACCTTCGCCAGACGGAGATTTGATGACCCTCGCGCGATACCCCATTTCGGCGCGCTCGATCAAAATATCGAAATTCAAGAATGCTTTCGCCGCCATCGCCGCCTCCCGGAGCGAGATTACAGAATGATTACAGCGTGACGGAAGGAATGATACCGATTCTCTGTCCTTTTTGCAATGGGCAGCTTTGAGCTCTTGGCTCTCGCAGGTCAATCTCTCAATGATTCACCCAGCAGACATTCGCCCACTAACCTCTTGTCTCAATACGACGCGGATTTTACAATTGGTGTGCATTCATCAATCTGTGTAAGGTCGCTCTCTGCCGTCAAGAGTCCTTTGACACCCAAACGTATCCGCCAAAGTAGAGCGCAATAGCGAGCGCAATGATAACGTTTGCGACGCGGAAGAGATTCCAGCCCGTGAGCCAGTCTTCGTACAAACGTAGAATGACAAACCCGCCTAATAAAACCAAAAGGATAAAAATATAAACGTACTTGATCAAGCCGAGTAGGCGCGAGCGTTTATTCCAGTAATAGGAACTTTCGCGAGTGAACGCGATCGAGTTAGTCGGCAGGTTGAGGGTGCTGCGAATTTCGGTTTCCAATTCACCGAGATATTTGTAAAAACGAATCACGTTCTGCGTTCGATGGTAGAGGTTGACGGTCAGATAAAATACGACTGCCAGCGCGAGCGTTTGCAAAAGATCAAAATTGATGCTGTTCTTGAGAGTATCAATATCAGCTTGGTTGGTCAACCCAATCGTTTTGGACACCCAAACAACGAGGAGCGAGTTTGCATTCGGTCGTCCTAAACTCACAAAGAGAGTTACCGCCGCAAGAAAAACGACCAACCACAAAAAGAGGTTGTTCCGTTCCTTCCAAAATTCGTAAGTCAATTCGTACGTTTTTTGATAATGCTCAACAACGTACTGAGCTGCGGTCGGACCGGAAGGCGTGGGTTGACTGGAAGACATGCTCGCCTCTGTGTAAAACCAATTAGAGATTTGTGCTCTTGCGCTCGATCCGAAGCGTGCGCCCCATTCCTTGGGTGGTCTTGTGTCCCGTACCACAGAACGGCGCATAATCCGCCAGGGTGTTCAAGCGCCTTACAAGGTTGCCCAATTTGGCGCGTTCCAGAATTTGATAGCGCACCGTGCCGAGACAACCGATTTGGCGATAGCCGCCAAAATCCACACTCTTGGTTCGCAGCTGATAGTCCGCGACGACGACATGAGCGTTCACTGCGTCGAGAAGATTGATATTGATTTGCAGCGGCTCGGGCACAAAATGATTCCAGCGCAAGAGATAACTTTGAAAGACCAGAAACGGGTCAGGCAGTGGGTAATGATGCCCCTGCGTGTGAAAACTTGCAGGTGAAGCGAAACGAAGCGTGATGCTCGAGTCGGGACGCGCGCGCTCCCACAGCGCTTCGTAAGTCAGATGCTGCACATCGAGGTCTTTTCCGATACAAAAGGTTTGTCCTTGAACCACATATTCGTTATTCCGAAATAAACCATTTTGAAATGGCTGCCAAAGCGAATCGTCAAGCAGCGTGATGGGAAGTTTTAATTCATGTTCATTTGTGGATTCGAGAAAACCGACAGTAAAGGGTTTTGGTTCTGCGGTGTCGTGAATGTGATGCGCGAGTTCGGCATTCCCCGCCTCAAGCCACGCATAAAACATCGCGTGCCACGGGCGAAGCAGGTCGCATTTTTGTAATGTGGTTTTTTCGTCAAGCGCAAGCGGAATAGAAATTTGATACGGCATGTTTTATCGCTGGCGCGCGCGAAAGTACGGCACTTTGACGAGCGCATACTCGGAAGGAAAAAGCACTTGGCGTTGACGCGCATCGGACAAAGTCCAATAGTTTTCAATGTCGCCATCTTGTTCGATATCGTCAGGAACCCAAAAATGAAAGAGCATGGCATTCTGTGCTTCAACCGTTGCGACCATCGCCGTGAGCGCGCCCATGCTTGCACGCCCCCCTGCAATCCCCAAAAAAACCTCCGCGCCTTCGTTCTGGTATTGATTCAACAATTCCAAAAGCGCGATCTTGAATTTGAGGACTTCATCGTCATAGCGCATGTCCACTGCGTCAAATACTTGGGCCCGATAAATGACCCCCAATTTTGCAAACTCTTGCTCCAAGAGGTTGGCGGCGAGCTGCACTGGACGACTCCCTTTGGCAGAAAGCGTAACGACCTCGTCAATGTGAATGTGTAATTGTTCTTGGATGCCGTGCAACAGCCCCGTTACCGCGCCGGGTGCGCGTCCTAAAGAAGCAATCAGCACATTACGAATGGTGGTCGGACGTGTTCTGGGCAGTTGACGTGAGCGAACAATTTCGGCGACGAGTCGGTCAAGGTCAATCCTGACCTGCCTAACCAATTCGTCCATCGTTTTGAATGGCGTGGCATGTTTCACCACCTTTTGGACCCGCTTGAGAAATTCTTTTTCTTGCTCCTCGCGCGCGGTTTCGTCCATCTCTTTGACATAGACGAGGGTTGGGAGATGAATCTCGTGTGCGCGCCAAAACTCCAATTCGGTGACAGAGCGCGTTTCCCGCAGTGGTGGATTTCCATACCGCCCGCCGATGATTCCGAGATAAATATCCGAACGGTCATCAAAGAGCAAACTCGCCTCCAACGCCGACGCGGACATGGAACCCATATCCTCGAGTTTCACCGCGTCGTAACGCAGTTCGCGAATGGTCTGCTCCACCGCAGAGCGTTCTTCTTTCAAATCGTCAATGGTTGAACTGATAAAGACCCTAAGTCTATTTGCCTCAGTCACTTTGCTTTTGCCCACTTTCATCATCTAACTTGACAACACGCTGTCGAATCAAACGTCTCACTCGCTCTCGCAATCGCAATGCATGCTCTTTGGTTTTCAAGTCGTCGAGCTCCTGTGCTGTTTCAATGCACTTAGTGAAACATTTATCAGCCGCGCTTAAAAAGTCTCTAGCATCTTCGGTTTGCGGGTCATTAAGGTTAAATGCATTTTTGGGTTCTGGAGTGTCGACACCATCCCAATCATAATAGAGCTGTCCCAAATCTAATTGTAGCTCTGCAAACAGCTTTGAGGATTGAAAATCACCAAGCCAATCTTCTGCCCGCCTGTACTCATATTCTGCGTCGACATATTTTTCTTGATGACTCAGTATGCGAGCTAGATGGAGTGTGGTAGAAATGGCTCCAAGCATGTCATGCTTTTTCAAGCGTAGATCCCGCGCGTTAAACAAGAGCTTTAGTCTGGATTGAGCGGTTGAGCTATCATTCCCAAATTTCTTTATCGCCGTCTCTGTCAATTCAAGGACTTCCGTCCACTGATCATCAGGATATTGAATGAACATTTGCAACATGATCTCTCCGAAACGCTGCCAATCGCCTAACTCTTCAAGAATATCCAGCGCATAATGCAGATTTAGCAGTGCTGCATCTTTTTGTGGACTGTTCGCTATTGCACCGGCCAGCCTTGTGTAGGTCTCGGCACAACGACTTGATACGCTTATATACTCATCCATCTGCAAAATCCAGTAGCGCCTCCGGCTCTCAATAAAATCGTTTAGAGCACCGTAAAAATTCTTGGCTCTCTCCTCGATTTCGCCCCGTACAAAAAACAATTGGGCCAAGTCCTTTTCACATCCCTTCTTTTCATCCTCTATCTGTTCTTCTAGCGACCAACGATCCTCCACCAGATCGCCATCCTCATGATAATGTCGAAAAGGCAGCAGGGATATCATATTTTGCCGTGCAATGCACTCCCCAATGGCTTGGTCAATACCCGCCTCATTTTCCCTATACGCTATTTGCAATGCCCGTGATCCAATAGCATACCATCGCAGTACCTTAGTTTGGATGCCCAGCTGTTTTAGTTTTATGTACCAATATTTTGCCTCTTGCCAGTGGCTGTGTTCGAGTGCCACCTCTGCCAAACAATTTAAAAGACGTGCTTGGGTGCCAGGTGGCATATTCGGATCCTGAATCAGTCTGTTGAACTCTTGGAGTAAATCCTTCCTCACGGACCCAGCCAATTCATCTATGGAACGAAACTCGCGACGAATCCATAACCCGTGAATAAAATCTTTCGCCTTCTGGACAAGTTCTTCTTGTCTAGGCTCCTTTGGACCTTCTTTAACATAAATTAGCCAGGTCCGAGCGCGGCTTTCAGCGGACGTTGCAGTTTGTAGTTCGAATTCTGTTGCAGAAATCGGCTCTTCTTGATTGTTTGACATTACTAATGGCGGACCATAACGAGTACCTAAAATAACGTGAGTTCGGGTTAAGCCATCAGAGCAGGGACATTACCCAAATGCAAGGACGGCTTTTTGGGTTGATGACAATACGCAATCAAGCCACACACCAAATTGACCAGAAAATTGACCGGACTGCGATGGCGCGAATGCTCAATCTGCGAAATGTTTTTGAGTTGGTCAATAATCGTCTCGGCAATCGCGCGTTTGCGTAACAACAGTTTGTCGGTCAGCGGCATCAAACGGTTTGGCATATTCTTTTTGAGTTTGGTAATCAGTTGAATGCCGAAGGTTTCCAGCAATTCGGCGAACAACTTTTTGGACAGATAGCCACGATCGGCAAAGATTTTCCCGAACAGCCGTTTGACCATCTGCGGCACGGGTTTACGGTCATCCACATTGCCCGGCGTCAAGGCGACGTTCAAGAGTTCGCCGCGCTCATTAAAGAGCAGATGCAATTTGAAGCCAAAGAACCAGCCCGTCGAAGTTTTGCCGCGCGTGGCAACACGGGCAAAGACTTTGTGTTGTGAGATGCGCTTGTTGTGACAGACCGTCACGTCCGTCGAATCCAGAAACGAGATGCCCGTACACGAACCCATGCACTGGCGCAGATAGACGCATAACGGCATTAACACGGAAGGCATAAATTCGACGAAGCGCGTGTAACTGACCAAGCCCGGAAATTCGGCGCGCAAATGGATGCAGACATACTGCGTGTAAAACGCTTTGAAGTCGCGATAGTGCGATTGATGAAACAAAATCAGCAGTGTCATGATTTCACTGATGCTCAAACTTCGCGTCCGTTGGCGTTGACGCCGGTCATGTGCGACCATTTGGGTTGCGAGCAATGGCAAAAACTGTTGGCAAAAGTCATCGACAGCACAGAATAATTCGAGTACACTCATCACGCGGGACTCCTTTTGTGAGATTCTTTTGGTTTGGCAACTTCAAGAATATCACGTTTGAGGAGTCTCGCTTATCCCGAACTCACGTTAAAATACAAACATAGATGTCGCATGTTAGCGCCCATTTCTTGCAGACATCATACGGTACCGCGCCAGCACTACCTAGTCCTTCTGCATATAAGGGCTCAGATTTCAGACTTGTAATGACATCAACGATATGACGGCGCTCTTCAAATAGATCGCGAATCGTTGAACTGACCATTATCTTCGGTTTCATAACAATATCACTCAGCGGTGACGAAATCGTCCTCGCGCATCCGCCGTTCTCTGCCCCGCCATTGTTTGATAGTACGTCATCTTGCGAAATGCCCAGGCGAGAACCGCGACCGCGCGCTCGGAAGGCACATCGCGCAGCTCGCGTGTACAGACATCACGAATGCGCGCGAGATAATCACGCGTGCGATTGCTCCGAACATAACCCGATTTGGGCAAACGCTCCAACAGCAGCAAGAATTTTTCTTTGCCTTTTTGGTCATGCTGGCGGCGCTGGAAAAAGGCGATGACCTTGCCCAATTCGTTGCGGTCGGTATCGCGCGCCAATTCCCGCGCGATGCTGTCTGCGCGCGCCCATTCCTCCTTCGTCAGTTCAAATTGCTCCACGCAAATCTCCTTTCACGCTGCCACGCGTCTGACCCCTTTCGGGAATGACCCTCTCTGCAACCAACCGCTGTTGCCGGGACCGCACCGCGATTACCATGAAGTGTTTCCGACCCCTTTCGGGAACGACCCTCTCTGCAACACCTCAAACGCCTAGTATTGCCCGACGGGACAGTTTTGTTTCCGACCCCTTTCGGGAATGACCCTCTCTGGAACATCCCAAATTTTTTCCGAAATACCAAAAGCGTTTTGGTTTCCGACCCCTTTCGGCAATGATCCTCTCTGCAACCTATTGGCAGCATGTGGAACGCAAATCGAAGCGACATGGTTTCCGACCCCTTTCGGGCTGACCCTCTCTGCAACTTCTGCTCATTGCCGGTAGTTTGGTAGGGGGAACACAGTTTCCGACCCCTTTCGGGAATGATCCTCTCTGCAACATGTGCGGTAGACCTTCTGTCACTATTGGTTTCATCGAGTTTCCGACCCCTTGCTGGAATGACCCTCTCTGCAACTTAGCGTTACCAAGTCGTCTGCGCCCTTTGACATCTAGGTTTCCGACCCCTTTCGGGAATGATCCTCTCTGCAACAGACATGCGTGTTTTGTTGGAAAAAGCCGGCGACGAAAAAGTTTCCGACCCCTTTCGGGAATGACCCTCTGTGCAACTGTCAAGCACAACTCGATTCTTTGTGCAAAGAACGCCAGTTTCCGACCCCTTTCGGGAATGATCCTCTGCAACTGCCGAGCGTGACCGCACGAGCGAGGTAACTGCGTGAGTTTCCGACCCCTTTCGGGAATGACCCTCTCTGCAACACTGCGGCAGAATATTGTTACGGCGTACACCGTCAGGTTTCCGACCCCTTTCGGGAATGACCTTCTCTGCAACCACCAACTGCCCAGAGGGGTATGTGACGACATTTATCTTCACGTTTCCGACCCCTTTCGGGAATGACCCTCTCTGCAACTAGTTTGGTTGCGGAAATCTCGTCGCTCCGCAACGAGTTTCCGATCCCTTTCGGGAATGACCCTCTCTGCAACTCTTACCAAACGACGCAGAACTCACACTGGAAACACAGTTTCCGACCCCTTGCGGGAATGACCCTCTCTGCAACAGTATTGGTCTATTTCCGACAATGCCGCGCTTTCGATGTTTCCGACCCCTTTCGGGAATGATCCTCTCTGCAACCCCTATGACCGCTCGCAAAACATCAACACGGTTGAGTTTCCGACCCCTTTCGGGAATGATCCTCTCTGCAACAATTATGCGGCGAAACAATTGTGGCTAAGTGAAACGGTTTCCGACCCCTTTCGGGAATGACCCTCTCTGCAACTCGAATGTATCGGCACGCACAACTATTCATGCCAAAAGTTTCCGACCCCTTTCGGGAATGACCCTCTCTGCAACACGGTCGGGGACTACAAATGGTACGAGAACGAAAAGTTTCCGCCCCCTTTCGGGAATGACACTCTCTGCAACGGGTGGATATACCCCATGCAATCCGGGTATAGTTGCGTTTCCGACCCCTTTCGGGAATGTCCCTCTCTGCAACACGGCGTGCGACAGACGCTTTCGGGTGTCTGCTACCAGTTTCCGACCCCTTTCGGGAATGTCCCTCTCTGCAACCTACGGGCTGCTGTGCGGCAACTTGGGCGTGTGTTTGTTTCCGACCCCTTTCGGGAATGTCCCTCTCTGCAACTTGACGCGTGAAACATTCGCCGAACCCGGTATGCTTCCGTTTCCGACCCCTTTCGGGAATGTCCCTCTCTGCAACCCTGGCATTCGGAATCGCTGGGGTTCTGAGTTTCATGTGTTTCCGACCCCTTTCGGGAATGTCCCTCTCTGCAACGGAAGCAAACTCGAGGATAGGGATTGGGATGGATGGGTTTCCGACCCCTTTCGGGAATGTCCCTCTCTGCAACGTTGCAGAACTTTATCCCGACGTGAAACGTCATCTGGAGTTTCCGACCCCTTTCGGGAATGTCCCTCTCTGCAACCGCGCAATTTCTGTGTATCGCGTATCTTTGTCTGCAAGTTTCCGACCCCTTTCGGGAATGTCCCTCTCTGCAACTTCGTGACCGCGCTTGCGCCCTCTTGTTGTGCCGCGTGTTTCCGACCCCTTTCGGGAATGTCCCTCTCTGCAACAACGATTAAACAGCGCGCGGGGCTTGAGAATTACACGTTTCCGACCCCTTTCGGGAATGTCCCTCTCTGCAACTTTGGTGGGCGCGAATTTGGAGGACGCGTATTTGGTGTTTCCGACCCCTTTCGGGAATGTCCCTCTCTGCAACCGCACCATTAATCTTTTGAAAATCGCGCCATTTGACTCTCCATTTTTACTATTTTCGCCTTGTTTCGCCCCATCTCTGGCTTCATTTCATACCATTCCTTTTGTTCGCTTCCCACATAACGAATCGCTCCGCAAACCTTCAAAGAACCGGCAAAAAGTCTGCCTCCTGTAATAATTTCGGCAACCTTCCTAATACATCTCCGGCGGGCATGCTGCGCGGTCCTGATAATTCAAAATCTCGCGCAGTGAATCAACTTGCGCCCCATGCAAAAAAGAATGTTTGACCGCGTGCTGAATAGACATTTGAACCCAATCTTTTGCCGGTTCACCCTCTATCTTGCTAGCATGCGCGTCGCTCCTCGTGAAATCTGTCGCGTCCGCCAATCTCAAAGCAATCATGCCACTGCCCAACGAGCCGAGACAGCGCGGTTTGTGCCCGCCCAATTTGAGCGCAATCGTCCCGTCCAACCCCAAACCGAAACAGAGCGCACCCATTTCATGCGGTGCCAAATTCGTGAACCACACTTTGCTCGTCAGTCGCGTTTGGCGCGGCATCGCCTCGATGGGTGCATCTGTTTCGGAAGTTGCCATCCTTCCATGACGATAGAATTTCCGTCCCTTGTACTGTCCGTGTCCATTGTCGGTTCGGTATACCGGCGGCGCATCGTTCGCGTGCGGATTATGGAGCGGCTTGACGCGCCAGCCGAGTGTGCGAATCGGCTCGTCGGGCTGCGCGTCGCCGAAACGAATTTTCGACATCCGATTCATTCGTCCGAACATCGAGCAAGCGGGACACGCGTGCGCGGGCGTGCAGCCATCGCGTGTGCTGCTGTCGGGAATCGGAAGCCAGCGCCGTTCGACGCGCGTCGTGGTGATGCACGATGCCGTTGCTGCTTCCACAATGCTTCGAACAACACCTTTGAGTGTCGAGCCGGGAATCGTTGGAATGTTGCCGACGCGATACAGTCCCATAATCAAGCCGGGTTCGCGATTGCCCAATTCCTCGAACAAAACATAACTCCCGCTCGACACGGCAATGTGACTCAACGCCTCCCACTCCAATTCCAATACGCCCGAAATAAAATCATCCCCGCGCACTCGCTCGTGTCCGACCGTATCGGCGCGCGCGACGGGCGCAAACGGCACAAAATCAAACGGCTTGGGAACAATCTCGTCCGGTTGCCACGTTCTCGTATTGTTCATAACGCTTCTCCGCTTTCACACGAATTGCACATCGCGTTTCGCTTCATCAGTTTGCCAATACACGGAACCATCTCAATCGCGCTCATCCTTGACCAGCCGCTGCCAACGCGTCAATATTGCGACGCCGTCGAAACAATATACAATACTCTGCACGCTCACATGCTTGGGCGCGTTCTCGATGGGATACACCAGCGGGCGCGGGACGCGAGTTTCAATCCATTCCGCCGGAGCATCGCTCTTGGTTGCGCGATAGTGGTACGATGCAAGTTCCCGCCGCTCGGTGCCGTACAAACGCACGCGCTGTGTTTGTGGCTGAATCGTTGGTGCGCCGCTGCTACAAAGCGGCTGCCACTTTTCCCAACCTTCGGGCGCGTTCATTTCTTTTTCTGTCAACAGCAAGAGGTCGAACGCATCGCCGTTTCGGGTCCACTGCACTTCCAAGGTTTCGCCGAACGCGCGTCCCGTGTGCCATGCCGCTTGCGGCGTGCGGTACGCGAGCAGTTCAACCGCTTCCGACGCTTCGTAATAAATAAATTGCAGTCCGCGCTCGCGCAAACTGTCAACGACCGTTGCAAGTTCCGCGCGCTGTGCAGTACGATGAAAAATGCGCGGGGTGCTCATGCAGCTTGCCTCTGGCGATGCGCCACATAGTTTGCCCATGCGGGTACGGTTGCGCGCAAATTGGATCGAATCGCCTCTACATTGTCATAGCGCGTAGTCACGCGCCCCCATTCGGCTTCCACGCTTCCCCCGTTCAACTCTAACATCTCTTCGGGTTCAAAATCGTACGCGCTCGCGTTCGTGACGTTGAATGAGGTGACGCCCGCGAGCTTGTTGCCGAGGCGCTGTGTGGCGAGTGCGCCCATTTGACCGGGATATGAAATCTCGAGCCGTTGATAATTCAACTGCACCTGCCCCAACCCGCGCGATTTTGCAAAACCGATGGGCACCAATCCCTCGTGAATGTCGCGCAGCGCAATTGTCAGCAGCCCCACCTGCCACAATTGAAAATTCCGCAGATGCAGCTGCCCAAAAAATTCGCCGCGCGTCACAACTTCTAGTTGAAAGGGTCCTACCGCGACCGCGCCCGAAACGCGGTCAATTGCCACACCGTCCCGTTCCTCGGTACGGTTTGTGTCGTCGCGCAGTTTCTGGTCAAACTCTTTGACCAGCGAGTTCTGCGGATACGCATCCGAGAATCGGACGTGACTTGCTACGGGCATGTGACCAAAGATGCGGCAGATGGTGCACAGTTCCTGATACTTTTTCGCGCTGTCTAATCCGCGCTGACGTTCCAAACGCTGACCGCACGATTCTTTACCCAGTGGGTCGCAGCAAAAAACATTCACGGTTCGAGCAATTTTTTCGCTGTAACTGCGGAGTGTGCCTTTGAGTGACGAGCCCGGCAAGTACACCGTATCGCCCAATTCGCCGTGATGCACACGCACAAAGTTCATGTCCAGAAGCATCGGGGCAGCGCCGCCGCCCTTGCCCGATTTGATGAGCAGGGGTCCTGCGGGGCGGAGCGAGAACCACAGCCGTAGTTCGTTCACCAATTGTTTATGCATGAACTCCTCCGACCTCTCTCAAAAAATCTTCGACCAACTTTTTGCGCGCGTTTTCATCTGCGAGCGGTTGTCCTTTTCCCGTTATCAAAAAGTGCCTGAGCGACGTTCGATCAATGCGATATGCCTCGTCCCATTTCACGTTCAAATGAACCCAACCCAAACCGCGCGAACGCGCGCCGCCCAAGGTCATCTGCCCACGCGCCACCTCTTGAATACCAAGCAATATGAGACCCTGTTCCAAATCTCCTGCATTTTCGACCATCATCTCGAATTCAAATTCAGTGCCCGCCGGAACGGCTTCCGTCGCATACAGCAATTTGTCGCCTGCCGTTTCTGTATCGCGGTCAATGCCCACACCGCTGCGCTCCTGATAGCGTCCGAACCACGTCTCGGGCGCGACAGGCATATCTTTGAACAACACCTTGGATGCCAGCCACGGCGCGCCAAACACACGACACGTCCAACACGTTTCTTGCAAAAGTTTGTCACTCAAACCTGCCGCGTTGTCTCGATATTCAGACTTCCATCTGTTAATCCGTTCCTGCGAAATACAGCGCACACCATCCGTGAGTGTCCCACACGCAAATTCATTGTTAAAGACGCGCAGGATACTTTCGAGATGGGCGCGAAACGCGCCCTTGAACGACGAACCGGGAATGAACGGACGCTGCGCCGCATCTTTGATGACAGGCAAATCCACTTCGGTTGCGCCGGGCAGACCGCCCGCGCCAATACGGAGCGGCGTGTCCAAATGCAAGCGTCCGGGGATGCGCAAGCGACTGTGAAACTGCGAATAATCTATGACTCGCGTTTGCTCCATCGCTGTGCCTCCTTTTGATAATAAAAGTAGCGATTCATCTGCCCCACGAATTGGCGCAAGAGCTCGATCCACACCTCGTCTTGAACTTGGCGCTCTATGTCCGCCGAATGCTCAAGCCCGGAATCTTGAATGACTTGATTAGCGACCGTCTCTGCCATGCGTCTGAGCTCATTGTCAATGAGTTTCACGAAACGGTCGCCAAAAGATTGTGAACGCCAGCTCGTGCCGCCGACATCGCGCCCCATTTGATATTGAATAAAGTTCTTGACCAGCTCAACACTCTGCGTTTCCGTCGTCACCTCAAGCAGGTTGCCAATCTGACTCTTTTCCATTTTGCTTCCGGCAATCTTGGTCTCATCCAAAAGTTTTCGCATCTGCTCGATTAACTTGTTGTTGTAGCGATCCACTTGAAACTGAATCACCATTTGCTTGCGCATGACCGCAGTTGTATCCATTACAAGACCTCCAGATGAAATGGCGAGCAGACCACGACCTGCCCGAATCCGCGCGCGCGTTCTTGTCCGATGCCGCGCTGTTCGAAGGCTTCCAATTGTGTGATGACCGCGTCCATCGGCGTACCTCTGACGCGATACAAAAAGGCACCACCCATCGCCGTCGCGAGTTGCGTCCGACGCGGCAAACGCGCCGCCGCAAACCATCCGCCCGCGACACGTCCTTTGACCCACCAGCGTTCAAGCGTGATGTTCGCTCCTTCAAGCCCGAGCATCTCAGGGCATAACCGCAGTGTTGGCACACCGCGTTCCGTGAGCAGCGCATCTGACAAAAGGTCCACAGAAAAGAACCATTCGTCACTTGGAAGCGGTGGCGCGCCCGCGACATGTGCGTAAAATTCCGCCTCCGCGCGCATTGCTTGATTGAATTGGTCAAGGCGTTCTCGCAATGAACCAAGATGGCTCCGCGTTTGCGCCAAAATCTCAACTTGAACGTGTCCAAGCCCGCGCGACTTGCCCATGCCAACGCGTGTGATTTGCTCAAGTCCGCGTTTCAAAATCTCCGCTTTTTCCGCATCTGCCCAGACCGAGCCGCTCAAAAAGAGCGGACCCGCTTTTACCTTCGAGTCCAATACTTCAAGCGTATAAAGCAATCCTTCTTCAGCGACTTGGCGCTTGCGATTAATCGCCGTGCGCGAGATGCGCTTTTGAATCGGCTGTACGCGATGGTATTTCAGGTCGCCTTCCCCGTAGAATCCGTCGTATGGTTTCATTTCCTCGCTACATACGGGACAATGCAGTTCCCGCACGAACGGCACGCGCCAACGGTTCCGCATTGCCTGCTCAAACCAGTACGCGCGAATCAATGTGTCGTATGCGCCGTGCGACTCCCGCCGCTGTGGTTTTGCGACCAAGAAACCGGGGTTGCGCTTGCAGGTGTGAGCCGTGAACGGAAGTGGATGTGTGACGCTTCCGAGATCGGATGGGTAGAGATTTTCAAAAATTGGTTCGTTGCCCGCATTGAAAATTTCACAAAAAGAGCAATTGGCTTGAGGGACATCGTCGCGATGCCGCGCGTGTTGACTCGATTCCGCCAACAGCGCGCCGACTGCCCCGCGCAGTGCACCGCCCGGCAAGTAATTCAATGTCTCGTTGAAAGTTCCAAAGGACCGCCCTCCGCCGATGAGCATCGGCGACAGCAAACGTATCCGAACGTCAAACCGTGTTGGCGTCACGCGTCCACCTCCTCCGCGCGGTATTCAAATCGTAGGTCTGCCATTCTGCACCGGCTTTTTGTTTGGCATTTAATTCCACGCGACACCAACCCATTCCACGCGTCTTGTTTGAACCCAATGTGAATAGCGAATCCAAACCAGCGATGAGTAATTGCAAGTCACTCTCTTCCAACTGTCCACGAATCGCACCCGCAAGCGTCAAAATATTTCCGGGTTGAAAAACTTCTGTCGTGTACAACAATTGGTCTTCTGCCACTCGCCGTTGCCGCGAAATTCCAACGCCATAGCGTACGGACGAACGCGCATGCTCTCGACTCTCCAAGAGATACTTGGGTGCGTCCAGCTGCAAGTCGGAAAATGCTACGGGCGCGGCGAACCACGGCGAGCCAAACACCCGGCAGACGACGCAAACTCCATCTGTATCACGAGTTCCATCACCCGGTTGACACATGGCTTCTGCAAGTGGTGCATTGCACAGTTTTGGATCAAGATTCAGCGCCGCAGCAATTTGTTCACAGTGCTGCCGTACGCGTCCTTTCAACGATGAACCGGGGATGAAAGGCAACCCGCCCTGGTCTTTTAACATTGGTTTGTTGGTGAAAATGTCGCCGCTCACACCCGAGCCGATGTTGAACGACGTGTCAAGCGTCACTCGCACATGGATGATGAGCTCCATTATGTCTCCTCTGCTAACAACGCTGCCCAGAGCGCATCGAGCTCACTACCGCTTCGCTCTGGCACAAAGTCATAGAGCTCTACAAGGTCGCGTAACATCGTACGATAACCGACATGCAAGTTATTCTGCAGCACACGTTCCCACGGCGCAGGGTCTTGATTTGCATCCAACCCCCAAGCGTGCGGCAGATTTTCCAGAAACTCGCCGCGCACTCGCCGTTCGCGTCCAAGTCGTGCCTGTTGATACAAGTAAAACAACGAAGACTCTTCGCGCCCATCCAATAATGAGGCGGACAGCGCGTGCAGCTGGCTCGTGGGGAAATCCGTTATGCGTAATTGTTTCAACAGCCGCAGTAACACGCGCGTCTTTTCCAAAGACATTGGTCGCTCGGTTAACCACAAATCTTGAGAAGCTTGCTCGGTCGCCAGTTGGTAAGGCGGCGTTCCTCGCAAGCCGTCGAGCGAAGTTTGGAGCGTGCTTTGCGACGTGAGAACCAGCCAGTCCAGTGCACTATGTCCCGAATATTCCGCTTTGGCGGAAGATTTGAGTTGAATCGCCAGTTCGTGCAGAAAGCGAATCGGATTGTGTTCGTCTGCAATAACAACGCCGGCGGACATGGTAAGTGGCGCGGCAAGTTCGCCAAACAATTGACAAATCCGCGCGGCAATGGGCAGTGCACTGTCACCCGGTACGAGGAGCAAAACGTCGTCACCGCCGATGGTGATGATTTCAAACGGATGAATATCTATTTCCGTTTCACGTTGCCGCGCGTGATTAATGCGAGCAATCTGCAAATTTTCTGCCAGTGCTTGGTACACGGCATTTTCAGTCGCTTGAAAAATCCGCGTGCTCGCTTCCCGATACTCGCCAATGCTCCGTTGCCCCTCCATGTGCTTGCCGACGCTGTTCCCATCCGCGTAAATAAATCCAACAAAACCCTTGTGGCTCGACGCGACTGCAATATCGCCGATGTCTTGCGCGACCTCGATTTGAGTGTCGGGCAGTGCAGCTGGGTTGTAATGTTTGGCGAGCACTGGATTCTTCATCAAAAAGTTGACGAACTTTTCCACCCAACGACTCTTGACCTGGCGGCGGTTCTCTTGTTTTTTCTGACACACCATGCATAAATGACGGGTCTCGTCATCTGGCATCTTGACCGCTATTGAAGCCGGTCGCAGATTGCAACTTTCACATCGCAACGCAAAGGGCGAGACTTCATAGAATGGAACCCAAACTTTTTGCTCTTTGCGCGCTCGCAACTCCAGACCGACCCACTTGACCACCTCGCCAAAATGCTTGCGCGCATTAAAGGAAGTTTCCGAAAAGACGTCGGCTCTCTCGCCACCAGTGCGGAAATAGGCGCGCACGCGTGCGCGTTCTGCCGGCGCCAGTGAACCAAGTAGGGCTGTGATATGTTCAGGAGTTACTTCACGCGCCAATACTCCGCGTTCAAACTCCTCCGCAGTTGTTGGCTCATACACCGCCGTCGTAATCGTCGCGCTGCCCGTTTCTTGCAGATACAGATCTTTAATCTCTTTCGCAATTGCAGCCGCGTCGCTTCGACGTACGAGTGCGAGCAAGCTGCCGCCTCCCGCATAGATAATGAAATCCGGCGGCAGGTGATACGCCGCCGTCAACAAATTCGGCACAACCTCGCGATTCAAATGGTTGAGCTTCATGCTTGCCCCGCGAATTTCAGGCAGGCGTGTAGACTCAAAGACATAGTCCTGTGTGCGATCCGTGTCCGCAGCAAGCAACACGTAGTCTTCCAGAGTTAATTCCAAAACCAGCTTTGTGTCTGTCATAGAATTCGTCCGACGAGTCACTATCACCGCTGACCTGCGTCTCCAAAATGCCCGTAAAGCAAGCGCCCACAGACTAATGTGCAAACACTACGCATGCATTAGCTGTGGGCGTGCAATTCAAGACTGAGACCAAGGTGAAAGCCAATTCAAGAACCTCGTCTCTCTCCCGAACATGGAAAGCAGTGAAAAAGGTTTTAGATGAGTGCGCTAAAGCACTTATCAAAAAATTATTATCTCAAGGACTGGGCATATTTTAATCCTGTTAAAGGGCATCCGTCAATAGCGATAGCATTTGGATTAGAGACAGCGTCATCAAGACACTCGATTTTCACTCGTAGGACTTTCGCTTGAATGAGCCGCGTGCTAAGATGCGGTAATGATTACCAAACAGCAATACGTTGAATTTTTGGTCAGCACAGTCGCCAATTTCACGGCGACACACTTGGCGGAGCATCTCGATGGCGTGAGTCATGATACGATCACCGATTTTCTGCAAGGCGAACGATTGACGGCGCATTCGCTCTGGGAGCTCGTTGCGACGCTCATTGCAGATAGTCCCAAGGCGTTCTTGATCGTTGACGATAGCGTGCAAGATAAACGCTACTCGCACTTTATCGAACTGGTGCGGTTGCAATATAGTGGTGCCGCCCAAGGGCTGGTGCGTGGGATTGGCGTTGTGAATTTGGTTCATAGTTCCGGTGGTGCAGGCGATTTCTATCCGCTCGATTATCGGATTTACGCTCCCGACGCCGACGGCAAAACCAAAAATGAACACTTCCGCGAAATGCTGGTGCGCGCCGTCGCAGACAAACATATTCAGGCACGGACAGTCTTATTTGATTCGTGGTATGCCGCAGCGGATAACCTGAAACTGATTCACCGCCTCGGTTTGAGTTTTTTCACCACACTGAAAGCGAACCGCTTGGTGAGTTTGACCAAAGAAACCGGCTACGTGCATCTCGACGAAATCGAATGGACTCTCGAACGGCTTCAAAATGGTGTGTCGGTCAAGCTAAAAGAAGTACCCTTTCCGGTGCGGTTATTCAAGTTGGTCGCCACAAACGGTGACATTGACTGGGTGATTACGAATTGCCCCGATGAGACCTTAACCACGCAGGTCGCCGAAGTAGCCAACGACGTGCGCTGGCAGATCGAAGAACTGCATCGCGGATTGAAGCAAATGACCGGCAGCGAAAAGTGTCAATGTCGCAAAGCGCGTTCACAACGGAATCATTTGGCGTGTTGTTATCATGCGTGGGTCTCCTTGAAAGTGAAAGCGCAGCAAACGAACAAAACCCTTTACCAAGTCAAAACTGATTTGTTGCGTGGCTATTTGCTAACCGAGTTGCAGAATCCACATGTCCGCGCGTTTCAGCCCGTATAAGCGAAAGTCATAACTCGAAAGATTTTTCCCCAAATCCCGCGACGCCAGCGCGCGACCAATCTCCTCAATGAAATCTCGAAAGCGTTGTTCGTCGTCTTCGTCATCTTCTGCATCGCCAGAGAACCAATCCCTCTGTAGAGGCTTCCTAGCGAATTGGGCGAGCGTATGCTCGTTTGCCCACGAACCCAACGCCACGCTCGCTAACGCGCTTTTTTCGCCAATTGCATAGCCGTACATCCACTCATTCGACTTGTCTTTCGGTTCCGCCGAAAGGAACGTGTCAACCCAATTCGGCAACTCAATGTCACGTTCCAATTCTGCGTCTCCGCGAATCTCACGGACTATTGTCGAGATTTGCGGATACCATTTATTGCGATGTTCGATACAGGATAACAATTCAAATGCTTGCTTCCAATATCTTATCGCTTTTTCATGCGACTGATTGAGGCGATGCACCGCACCCAGTTTCAATAGGGTGCTGATTCGCTCCCCACCGGTTTGTACATGTTCAAGCGCTCGCTCAGTGTATTGAATTGCGAATGACCGGTCACCGCGCAAGAGCGCCACTGACGCCATGCCGTTCAATGCCGCAAATGAATAGCCCGATGCGAGGTCTGGGCTCAATGAAAGTACAGCTTGAAAATAGTCGCGAGCTGTGATGGTGTCGCCAAGAACGAGCGACACTTGGCCACTGTAAAGATTGACCTGTGCCATACGTTGTAGATCTAGCACCGTCGCTAATCTACGCCGCGCAGACTTGAGGTAATCAATTGCAGTTTCAATACGCCCGCCTCGCCAGCATACGAGCGCGAACATGCAATCCACGTCTACCATTTGTTCCGGCAACTTGTAATCTTCCGCTAAGCCGAACGCCTCATTCACGAATGAAAATCCCAGTGCAAACCGTCGCAGACGGGATGCACAATCCGCCAATCCGAGCAACGCATCAATCACTTGAGGAATATCATCCCCTTTGTCCGCTTCACTTAACGCCGCCGCGCAGCCAAGCAGCGACAACATATCCTCGATTTTCTGTTCTTCAGAAGATAGTTGTTGGTCGGCAAAATTAAGAATCATTGGATGCTGGTCTTTGCGTGTTTTCGTTTCTTGATTGGAATTGATTGTCATGGGAATGTTCCTTTCTGACGTGATAGAAGGTGAAGGCAGAACCATACAATTGGAATTGGATGGACGTGCCTGTTGCGCCCACCCGATTTTTTTCCACAGAAAATGCAATTTCATTCTCCTCTTCTCGATTCAACATGAGTGCCACATCCGGTTCGTACTGCACACTCGAACCGCCCCACAAATCTTGAAATTTCACGCGTTCATTTCTCAATCCTTCCGCATCGGACGCGGCAACGGCGACGATGGGAACGTGATGCGCGAGCGCTAAATTCTTCAAACCTTCCGTCACGATGCGAATCTGCCGTTCAGGAGTCAGTTCGACACCGGGAAATGGCACTGGTACTTTTTGCAAATAATCCACGAACAACACAACTCGGTCACCGCGCGTTTTGAGATGCGACAAATACGTTTCCAATACATTGAGCGTCGTCTTGCTTGGATGCCCTTTGACGAGATAGAGTTGTTCCCAGTAGGCGGTGAAACGCGACCATGCCTCGCGCGCGGATGAGGAATCATTGAGCAATTTCTCTAAACTCGCATCGTTATTTTCCAGCACTGCGCGGATTTCGTTCAACGTTATTGCATTCTCGATACCTCCACTCACCGCGCTCTCCATGCACAACAAGCGTTGATACAAATACACTTCGCTGTGTTCAAAGCAGACGACGCACGCGATGGCATCACCACGCGCGGCAATGTTGCGCGCGGCTTGCATGACGAAAATGGTTTTGCCTACGCCCGGCGGTCCGCCGACGAGCATCAGTGATTCGGGATGCAGACCACCGTCTAGAATATCATCCAACTCAGAAAATCCTGTTAGAATCGGCAACAAGTTCGCTGTATTCGCATTCTTGAGATGTTCATCAAATTCGATGCTCACCTCGAACGCCGTCTTCGGATAACTCAGACCGACGGGAAGTCGTTCCATCTTTTCCTCAACGCACGAAACGCGTGATGAATGTTGTCAGCATCAATCCCAATAACGCGGCAGGAACCCATACATAGTTTTCCACTGCCTCAAACAACGCGCGTCCTTCGGGAAACGCGCGGCGCAAAAATGAAATTGTTACTTTGAGCGCGGCAAAGACGAGCGCGGTGAAGGCGATGCTGTAAAGAAAAAGCGTCATAGCAACTTGTTGTTCAAACGCACCGCGCACGTTCCCATGTATCCGCTTTGCGCCAAATGGGCTTTGCGATGCCTTGTGTGTCAAGCAAGTCGAAAGTGGTAATCCACATCGGCAAAACACGCGCGGCGCGCAATCGCGCAAGTTCATGCACGATGCGACGGATTGTTTTCGCGCGTTCCCAACTGGTTGTGACGACGAGGATGCGGAACTCTTCTTCGCGCGTGGTGCGATACAGCAGCGAATCCACATACATCGCATACCATTTGAATTTATCATGCAGGCGTTTTTTGGAATTGCGATGACGTTCGATTTCGACGGCAAAGCGAATTCTTTTTTCCGCGTCGGTGTACACACACATTCCATCCGGCTGAAAACTCCAGCGTCTCCCGCGCGCGGTGTAGTACAAACGACTCTCGGTTTCAGAACGCCACTCGAAGCGCCCATTGTGTTCGCGTGCCGGACGCGCCAATTCGAGAAACAACTTGTTTTCGATTTGCGTGTGCTGCCAATGACGCACGAGTTGGTGCAAACTCTTGTTCCAACCGCGCGTTCTGGAGTATTGATTCGCCGCGCGTCCGAATCCGTTCACCGCCGCGAGATAATGAACTCCTACATCACTCAACACAAAGCGCGTTTCGTTTTGCGATCGATATGTTTGCAACAAACGCAATTGCGTCAGTTGTGTCAATGCGCGATGTACTTGTCCTGACAAATCATCAAGCAACGTTGAGATTTCGAGCGCGCTCAAAAGTGGATGTGCAGCAACTTTATTCAACACGCGTTTGGTTTGTGGAGATAAATCGTCTTTCAATGCGATGAGCGATGCGATTGATGTCGCGTTTGAAATATCGAATTTCGTGTCGGCGAGATTTGCTCTCGCGGGATAACGAGCAATTCTTGGCACTATGTTTGCGATTGAAGATTTTGAATCGGATGCGAGGCGAAGATTTGCAAAAAGCGATTGTTTGTTCTTGCTTTCTGCCCCGTACCAAATCGGTGCAGTAATGGGACGATTCAACATCTCGCGCTGCGTGGCGAAAAATGTCGTTGGCATGGGCAAATTGCGCGCGAGGGATGCGGCGCGGAGTGCCGTGTAGTACGCTTGCAGATTGTTTAGGTCTTGTGCGACAACAATGAACACGAAGGGATTTGGATTGCGTTCTGTTGTGTTCACACGTAACGTGTTGTGATATTCGAGGAGGTGCCTCATTCGCCCGCGTTCATATTCCAAGATTCCGGTGTCCCATTCCACCAAAAACGGAATTGAGTTGTCCTTCACAAGCGCGATTCCCCATGCGTGAATTGGGAGCGCGCGTTTCTGGTTGCGGTATGTGAATCGCGTGATGCCTTCCACGTTCCAATGCTCGACACAAAACGGATGCCGCATTCTCAACAAAAAATTTCTCACCGCGTAGGCGCGTTCGATGACGAACAAAAGATGCGCCAGACGCGAATTGTATTTTTGTGCTGGTCCATTGTGGATGGCATAGAACAGTGCACGCGGCGAAATATCAGGACTGCGCGGGTTGATACGCGCGACGAGATTCTTTTCTTGCAAGGTTTTCAATTCTTTCCGAACGACGTTGGGATGTGAAGCGAGCAGCACACCGAGTTGTTCGGGCGACATCAAGTGATGCTGCGAGAGGAGTTCGAGCAAGCGTTCGTGCATTTAGGATTTTGCGTTCGGGTATTTCGAGCGCACGCGGCGTTGCCGTTGGTTCGCATCATCCAAATTTTGCGCGTCGGTTTTGCGTTCGTTGAACAAATCATCATTCTCATACGCGGACAAATCTTTCGGTGTTGTTTGAATTTGAATCGTGCTGTCGCCGTACCATTCCGCCATGAACGCGCGGCGTTCGGCTTCGACAGTTTCGACGGGACGCGTATAGCGGAGCGTTCCTTGCAAGACTTTTTCGGCGATGCGCTCATCGCTCGGCTGCGGCGGAAGCGTTTCGACGTGCATCACGGGCAGGCGCTCGCGCCCGCGCTGTGTTTTGACGTAGCACGAGTAACTCGGCTGATTGATAATGTCCACCGCCGTTACCGCTTCATCCAATTCGCGCGATAACACGTAAGCATCTTCCGCGCTCACTTGAAAGGCAAAGAGCGTGTCCACATTCGCCAGAATCGTCGCGGCGAGCGTGGGACTGAGCGCGTCGAGTTGTTTGAGCGTTTGCGTGGCGAGAATGAAATTTGCCCCCATCTTTTGCAGTTCCGCAAGGAGCGCGGCATAGTCCACGCCGGGGATGGATTGAAATTCGTCAATGATGATAGTGCCGCGCGCGCGTTCGTGCGCGTCGAGAATCGCAGATTGTTCGCGCACGGTGGCATTGATGGAATCGAGAATGACCGCGCCGAGAAGTCCCGCCGCATCTTGACCGAGAATACCTGTCGCGGTATTCACCAAGAGAATGCGATGCCCCGAAAAAATTTCGCGCCAGCTCACGGTTGAAGCAGATTGCCCGACAATGTTTCGCACGGTGCGATGCGTGGAAAAGCGATGAATCTTGGTCATGACGGGATTGACGATGTCGAGTTTCAAACTTTCGTACAGCGCGTCGAAGTAGCGCGTCCACCAGCGCAAAATTTCGGGGTCGTCCACAAATTCGGTGAGCAACTTGTCACGCAAATTCGGTAGTTGAAACAGCGCGGGAATGTCGAGCAGGGTGA
>CALMZO010000248.1 GCA_937870825.1 uncultured Chloroflexota bacterium
CTTTCTCTCTCAAACCAAAGGAGACAAGCTATCTTAACTTTGACCCAAATTGTGTCTTGACAAAGGGGTCCACTTTATACTCTATCGTCTCTTTGGCATTGCCTTTTGCTCACTTGTTATTTCGTATCGGCTATTATGGCGATGTGCTTCCAAACACTGCATACTTGAAAACGACCAATTGGGATGGGCGGCTTGATGCAGGTATCGCTTATACATTTGATTTCCTTAGGCGATATTTGCCAATGCTCCTCTTCATATTGCTTGGTTTTGTATTGCGATTCAAGACAACAGAGCGCCTGCTTGCGGGAGGTGTGTTTGTATATATTTTGTTTGTGACTTATGCAGGAGGAGATGTATTTCAAGATTTCCGTTTCTTTGTTCCTGTGCTACCACTCTTGTTCATATTATGTTTTTCGGCAATACGGGAAATTTTTCAGAATTCAACTATTCAAATTGCAACGGCTGTGATATGTCTAATCTGGATGCCGTTAACTATTCCCGGCTACACGCCAACTCTGTTCCCAACAGGCTCGGATACTTCAAATGTTCACATTGGACTTGTGATCAAAAAAAACTCTCTACCAGAAAGCACAGTTGCTGATTTTTGGGCAGGTTCGGTGATTTATTGGTCGGAGCGGCGTGGGATTGATTTGCTTGGCAAATCAGATAGGTATATTGCACGCTTGCAAGCAAAGCCCGGAGGAACAAAACCCGGTCATAACAAATACGATTTTGAATACTCATTGGGGAGGTTGCATCCTGATATCGTTGTTGCAATGTTTCAGCTGCCGGTTGATGAAAAGGCAGTGAAGGGACAATCCGTTGGTGATTTCTCCTTTACTGGTCAGTTGTATTTTGACAATACGTTTCGAAAGCATTGTCTGAACAACCCTGTGAATCTGAGTTTGGGGCGAACCATATTCATTTGTGATTGGTCAACGGAATTAGCAAATCGATCAAACTGGCTCGATTACTAAAATACGGACGGGAGGAATACTATGCTAGTGTCAATTAGCGCGCGCTCTTTTTGTCATGGGGGGGATAATGTTTGGTGATTTGCATCTCGTCGCGCGGCTTGCCAACGTTCATCTAGCTACTGTGGCAGTTTCACTCGTAAATCTAATCCCGCTACCTTACAATTTCTTGCCTGTTCAAGTAGCGGGATATACTATGCATGCCCACCGATTTGACCGCTATCTTGCCCTTTGGTTATTGAAATTGCGCCAATTGGAACCTTATGATTCGGATTTGATTGCCGAGCTGTGTCAGCCCGGAATGGTTGCGATAGATATCGGCGCGAATTTGGGTTATTACACTTTGCTGTTAGCGCAACGTGTTGGTGAAATGGGCAAAGTCTGGGCATTTGAACCTGACCCGGACAATTTCGCGTCGCTTACCAAAAACATCACGACGAATTACTATAGAAATATTATCGCGATTCCTTCTGCGGTTGGCGCGAAAACAGAACACGCTCAACTCTATGTCTCGACCGCACATGGCGGCGACCACCGCATTTATAATCCGTCCGAAAAGGGGCGGGCAGTAATTGATATCGATATGGCGGCATTGGATGATTTTTTTGCGCCTGGAACACGGATTGACGTTATTAAAATGGATATCCAGGGGGCCGAAGGATTGGCGCTTGCGGGTATGCAACGCGTATTGGCTGAAAACTCGAATATCATTCTATTGATGGAATTCTGGCCCGAAGGTCTTACACAAGCGCATACCGACCCGAGTGCGTTTCTGAAAGACTTGCAGCGTTTAGACTTTCGGGTTGAGGCGGTGGACGAACGCGCAAAAAAAACAATTCCAATCACATCGCCAGCCGCGTATATAGCCACACTCAAACAAGGTGCCTACCAGACCATTCTGGCGCGCCGCTGAGCGCAAAACAAGGGTTTGATTGCCGAGGCAAAGGAATTGAAAAGGATATATTGGGTATATGCAGGCTTGACCTTGGTTGTGGCGCTTAGTTTTGTCTTGAGAATTTACAACTTGGACCGGCGCGGCATTGTAGAGCACGATGAGGGACATTACTTGTTGGCGAGCCAGCTCTACTCACGCTCGACCGTTTGGGTTGTCTCACATGCCACTGAATTTCAGACCGGTAGCGCCAATCTTCGGGATCTAAGAAATACCATCATTGCCTCGGGAGGCGGCACACAGAATCTTACTGCCAAACCCGCGCACTATTTTGTCGTAGCGGTCGCTTTGTGGCTGGGGGATTTTCAGGATACAGCAGGACTGACTCCTTCGGCGGTTTTTGGCGCGCTGACCATTGTTGTTTTGTTTGTCTTGGGTCAGACTATGTTTGACCCAAGAATTGCGTTGTTGTCTGCAACTGTCTTGGCCGTCTCGGCATATCACATTGCCTACTCGCGCTCTGCCATTCCGCAAGCCGGTTCCGTTTTTTTTGACTGTCTCGGCGTTTATTTGTACTACAAGGGCGTTCAATCCACGCGGCACGCCTTGCGGTTCTTGTTCTTGGCAAGTTTGGCAATCGCGCTTGCGTTTGTGTTTCACTATAATCTTTTCTGGCAATTTGGCGCTTTGTTTTTATACGAAGGATGGCGATGGTGGCAAGAGCATCGTGTATCTTGGAGACGGCTCGGCATAATGTTGGTTGGTTTTGCGCTGCCACTTTTGATAATCGAGCTCTGTTTTCAATTGGTTCGAATGGCGCTTGTTCGTGTATCGCCCGCTTTGGGGCAGGGGCTTGGCTTGAGAACATATTTCGAGCAGCTCGACTATCAGCTTCGTGTCAATACCGCGACGGGTTTCTCCCCTAGCATGTTCTTTTATCCAAAACTATTTTGGGAATGGGAAGGAATTATTGTCTGCGTACTGATAGTCGTTGGAACGTTTTTTGTTGCAAGACGACTTGGGAAGCATCGCAACTTGTCTGATTTCATCGTGTTGGTTCAGTTTGGATTGCCTCTACTGTTATGGAACTTGACGAGCTCGCAATATTCGAGAAACATGGTCGTCGCTCTACCTTTTGCCGCGCTGATTGCCGCCATCGGACTTGTTGAAATGATTGGTCCGATTCCGGTGCAAAAAAAATATCGCGATGCTCTTCTGGCTGCCTCAGTCGTCGTCATTCTCGTCATTGGGATTTACAGGGCTTTGCCGCTTGTGAATGGCACAGCGAGCTATGCCGAAGCGGCCAGGCAATTGCGGCGCTATGCGGAAATTCACCCCGGCACCATTGTAGCCAAAAGGGAATTGGGACTCTCCACAGACCCCCTCTGGCGTTTCTATCTCGGCAATCTCGTGGATTACGACCGCGCGCAGGGAACAGTTTTTATCATTGACCGTTCCACCTACACAGCGAGCAGTGGTAACACGCGCGCACTGCTTGAGTACACACGCTGCGCGCGAGAAATCCTGCGCGTCAAGAATGATATTACATGGTACATGACCGGTGATTCGCCTACTAACCCGCCAGAGTCTGTCCTGCAACAAATCCCCGAAGCAAATGAAATTCGCTTGTACGACCGACGTTTGCCTGGCACCTGTTCCTGACCTTTTTCTTGCCATGAAAGCTCGTTTCTCAAACCTGACGCTACCATCCAGTTACATTCCCCTCATCATAGTCGGCGTTTGCATTTTCGCCATTCTATTGGGGATGGGAATTGCTGCGTTCGACGTAGAAGGCAAAGAGTATGGAATAGTCTTGATTGTCATTCTCGTCATCCCAGTAATCATCACAACGGATGAACGGCTCTTACAATTCAGCTTTGGCGGGTGGATTCTCACCATGGCGGCAGGTCCCCGCGCGTTTTATGTTACACCCGCATTGCCGATTCATGTGAGTGAGGCGCTGGCGTGGTTGCTATTCATTCTTGTCACAGTCCGGGATGTGGCGGTCCATCGCAATCTGAGATGGCAGGTCCCGGTCTCTCTTACCCTATTTTTGGCATGGGTGACTTTTCAAGCGTTCGTGCGACCCGGAAATCCAAATATCGAATCCGTTATCTTTGAGCTCAAACAATACTTGATTGCCATTCCGGTCTTTGGATTGGTGTTTCACTTTGTCCACTCACACAATTGGCGGCGCTATTTCTGGCTTTTGACGGCAAGTGGCGTTGTGCTCGTCCTCTCGGGTCTGCTCGTTCGTTCTGGCAGCACAGGGGCTGCAGATATCAGTGCGCGTCTCACGGTGCCCGGTTGGGTCACAGTCTATGCTTTCTTTCTCGTTCTGCTGGTCGGCTTTGTGCTCGCCGAATTTGCCCTCGCGGAATCCAGGCACAAAAGAGTGTTAGTTGGCATTGTACTGTTTGTAGTGCTCTTTGGAATTTATGAGGCGGCGTACCGCGGCATTTGGCTTGCCACGCTCGCGGGACTTGGCATCTTTGCACTATTTCACCTTGTCCTGGGGTTTCCCATCATTGCCAGTGCCGTCTTTCTGGCAGTGTTGAGCCCGACAGTTCTCAAATGGCGGATTGCGCTGTTGGAACAGGGAGATACGAGTGCGATGAAACGCCAAGAACGTTTGGGTTATGCACTGGACTCGTTTCAACAGAATCCGCTGTTTGGTCTGGGAACTGCTGCAAATGTTGGGGTGCATAATGATATTGGGCAGATGCTAGCAAACGGAGGTTTGGTAGCTGTAGGGTTGTTTCTCTACTGGTATGGACAGGAAATTTGGCGGGCGATTCGCTCGCTCCGTCAACCCGTCCATCTGTTGTGGCTGCGTGAACATGCCATCGGCGCGCTAGTTATGTTGGTAATGGCTGGAATCGCGCTTGTCGTGGAAAGTTTTTTCAACACAGAATATGTGACAGTCGCATTTTGGTTCGCGCTAGCGATGGTCGGCCGCCTGCTTGCCTCTGATTTCCTGGCACGAAATGAAAACGAATGACTGGCGGTTAGGAAAACGATTACAGCTTCTAATTGTCTTTTCCTTTGCCATCGGCATCGCGCTGTTGTTCTGGTATGTCGGGGGCGGTGCTTTCTCTCCCCAAACTTCTGACTATATCTGTTGCTACGCGCCGATGGCTCAGACCCTTTTGAACGGGCAACTGCCTGACATGCAAAGCGCAGTCTTGCCGATTGGTTATTCGGTGTTGCTCGCGCCGTGGTTTTTTGGCGCACAACTGTTGAATGTGCCGTTGGAATGGGGTGCTGCAGGGTTGACGCTTTTGTGTTACAGCTTGAGCAGCGTTGTGGTTTTTGCGTTGGCGGAATTGTTTTGGGAATGGAAACACGCGTTGACAGCAGCATTGATTTGGGCGTGTCTGCTGCCGGTCCTCTGGCTCACGCGCGGGCAAAACAGTGAAATTTCTTTTATCCTTTTTTCTGGCGCGCCACGCGGTCCTATGAAAAATCTGCGCGGCACTATTTTCTGGCGGGCATTTTCGTCGGTGTCGCCATGTTGATTCGCGGGATTGGCGTTGGTTTGGTGAAAATGCCAAGGCAATGTTTGCCGGTTTATGCGGTATATTTTTCATGTTGACGGCAGAACGACTGATTGCATTTGTCCAGATTGCCATTCCCATTTGGTTTATACTTGCCATGAGTGACCGCTTGATCTCCTTAACGTCGGCGGTCGAACTTGCTAACGGGCAAACAGAATGAAACGGGTGAGAGATAACGGGGCTGTCCGCATTGCGGGATTATTTGGGATTGCGGTTGTTTGTCAGATACTATTCTCTGCGCTTTTGCCTACCGCGTTTTATGAAGGCAGCAGCACGGATTTTTGGGTTCGAGATTTACCCATGGCAACACAAATGCTCTCGCCCCAGGGTCTCCATCTGCAAGCAAATATTCCCGCAATTGGGTATCCTTTGTTATTGTCAGGACTGTTACAGGTCTCGACCTACACAGGAATTTCTTTTCTCTCCTTACTTCGCCTTTTTGCCCTCTTGTGCTTGGGTTTAACAACAGTTCTAGTTTTTTTCAATGCACACTTTATCTGGCAATCAAATGCAGCCCTCGCTGCTGGATTACTGTGGTGTACCTATCCGTTTCAATTATGGCTATCGGGACAAAACAGCACTGAACTTCCATTCTTGGTATTTTTTTTGGGAGCTCTTTGGTTTGTGAGTTTGGCTTTTGCTGCAAAACGACAGATTTTTTCTATGGCAGTTGCAGGTTTGCTTTTGGGTTGCGCTATTTTAATTCGTCCCGGTGCCTTGGCACTCCCGATTGTTTTTGCGGGAGTGTGGTTCATGTCCCAGACTGCATTGCCCTTAGCCAAACGAGCTACCGCGGCTTTGGCATTGCTGGTGGTTTGCATTCTTGTGCTGACTCCGTGGGAATGGTTTATCTGGCACAAAACCGGTCGTCTTGTCTTGGTCAGCACAAACGATGTGGCAAGCATTCGCGATGGACTGACCTTTGGCGTTGTTTTCAAAACGTACCGGACTCCAATTGCCTTGTCTCCTTCCGTCAAAGCGTTTATGCAAGAGGCTGCAGCCCACATGCGAGAGCTCACTGAGATTTCTGAAATAGGGTCTTTTTTGCTAAATCAAGTACAAATCCGACCCGCAGCAGTGGCAGAATGGGTGGCACTCAAGAGCGTGCGCGTCTGGTATGGCACCGACAGTCAACGATTTGATCTTTATGTTTTGCTTTGTCAAATATTTTATGTGGGTGCGGGCGTTATTGGATTTTTATCTAGTTGGAAATATCGGACTCTGGCGAGACCATTTATTGTTTTGCTCTTTTCAACAATTCTATATTTCTGGTTCGTAGGGATTACGGTCCTGCCAATTCTCCGTTATATGATTCCCGCGATGGCAATTCTGATTTTATTTATTCCAGGAATCAAATACAGCATTAATGCAAAACACTAAAATCCAGGAATGCACGCTCGCCTCCTCACCATCCTTCTCCCCACCTTCAACAACGCCGCATCCATCCGCCCCACGCTCGAATCGGTGAAATGGGCGGATGAAATTTTGGTGGTAGATTCGTACAGCACCGATAGAACCTTGGACATTGCGCGCGAATACGGCGCGCGCATCATCCAACACGAATACGTTCAATCCGCGAAACAAAAAAATTGGGCAGCGCCCCAGTGTTCACACGAATGGGTTTTGCAGATGGATACCGACGAAGTTTTGGAAGACGGCGCGCAGGAGGAAATTCAAAACGCCATTGCGAATGCGCCCGATGACGTTCACGCGTTTCGGCTCCCGCGCAAAAATCACATCCTGAATGAATGGGTTCGAGTCTGCAACCTTTATCC